>DATCEK010000089.1:0-14695 GCA_036510155.1 Solirubrobacteraceae bacterium
CGTCTACGCAAGCGAAGACAAGCTCATGTTGACGCACCTCGACCTGACGAAGAATCTGATCACGGCCATGGCCGGGGTCGCAGCCGAGGACTACGTATTCGGCATGCTTTCCACCGGAGGGGAGAACGATCTCGACGAAGCAACGAAGACCGCCCATGCGATGGTTTCGGTCTGGGGCATGAGCGAGGCGATCGGACCCGTGACTGTGGGCGAGAAACCCGGCGAGATCTTCATCGCCCGCGACCTGGCAAAAACAGCGAACATCGCCGCGGCGACACACGAACTGGTGGACTCAGAGACGCGGCGACTGACCCACGACGCAGAGGACACCGCCAAGCAGATCATCGAAATGAATAGGGCGATCCTGGAGGAGCTTGCCAACACGCTCCTCGACGCCGAGACGTTGAGCGGGCCGGCGCTGGATACATTCCTCGAGGCTGTGCTCCCATGGCGAGCACCACTGGTGAAGGGTGTCAACGGGCACGTGCCGCCGGTGGCGCTGCGAGAAGCCGTAGGCGTTGGCGACATCGACAGTTCGCCAGGCGACACCGAAGCTCTCTGACTGATCGTGAACCGTCCTGCCTCTTATACGTCCAGCCGAGCGGGGCTGGCGATAGCGGGAGCCGCGGCCGTCCTCGCCGTCGGGGGGTGCGGCGAAGTGTCCGGCGCCTCGAAGCAGACGGTCGCCTCGAAGCAGACGGTCGCCTCGAAGCAGGCAACCGCAGTAGCGACAGCAGGGGCGCCTGCCCCGACCAACAAACTTCTCGCGACGGTCAGCACCACGGGTGGGGAAGCGGCGTTGACCGACGCGGGCGGTCACATGATCACGCGCTTGCGCAGCGGCTGGTACACGATATTCGTCACTGTCAACGCCGCGGGTGCGGATTTCCACCTCGCCGGTCCGAGCGTAGACTCAGCCACCAAAGCCAAGGTTCCGGGCGTGGCCCTATGGGGAGTCCATCTCGTCAAAGGCACTTACCGCTATATGAACGATCACGACGCACGTGCCACGACGCACGTGCTCTCCGTCTACTGATTGGGCGTCGCAGCGCTCGCGCGTCGCGACTCATCTCCCCTCGCCGTCTCTCAGGGTGTAGCGGCAAATACTTGTTCGAGGTGACGCGAGACGATCTTTTCGATTGCCACGGTGCCCGTCGGGTTGTGATCGCCGCCCGGCAGATAAGTGCGCTCCGCGAGCGCGACACCTTCCAGGGCAAGCCCTCGGGAAAGCGCCCGCTGAATGGCGCTCGGCTCGGCGGAGCGCGCGTCGCGCACGGCGGCTTGGAGCAATCGGATCGTTTCGAACCCGAGACCGGGAAAGCTACCTACCGGTCCACTGCCGAACTGTTTCTTGTAGTCGCTCACGAAACGATGCGCCGGCTCGCTTTCACGTGGGAAGCCGTAGGAAGGGAAAACGGCATCTTCGAGCGCACCGACGTTGCTTGTCAATGTGAGTCGAGTATCCAAAGCCGAGGTGCCTGCCACGTTCTGTGTTACGCCATGCGCCTCGAGACCGGCCGCCAGTTGGTTGACCAACGGAGGGGGAAGTGCGGTGAAGATGGTCGAGGGGCGAGGGTTGACAGCCTCGATGGCATGCGCCAACCTCGAAAGGTCTCCCAGCGTCGTCGCAACCGACGCGCTTCCCACGATCCGTATGCCCTTGCGCTGCGCGGCAGCGCGAAAATAGCTCGTCATCTCCTCGGCATAACGACTGCCCGGAGCGTTGACTATGAAGACGCTTCCATAGCCGACCGTGCGCATGAAGCTGGCCAGACCGATGGCTTCGTCGCTCGGCTTCATCCCGACGGGCCAGTACGTCGGGTAGCGTCTCCCTGCTGAGGGGTCAGGGTTGCATGGAGCGAGCATGAGCGTCCCGTACCGGGCCGCTCCCGCTGCGAGGCCCAGTTGCGATTCCGTGTCGCACGGCAGAATCAGGGCGGCGGCAGCCTCGGAGTGCAGCCGAGCCTCCACTGAAGCGGGGGAAAGACCTTCAAGGTCCTGGGGCACGAGCTTGATCCGAACATGCCGGTCAAGTCCGCCCGTGGCGTTGAGCTCGTCGACCGCGACGGCCGCGCCCTGTGCTATGGATGTGTTCTGTTCTGCGAACAAGCTTGATGACGGCTGATCGATCGCCACAACCATCACTCCGTGTCGCAACGAGCGCGTCACGACTGCGTCGCCCTTTGGCGGGCGTGCACTTTGCTGGACAAGCGGTTGCTTGGCGGGGGCCACAGGCGCCGAGCCGCGCGACCCCTGACCACCTGTTATCAAGACCAACCCAAGCACCACGGTGCCGGCTGCAAGCGCCACGAGGGCCAAGCGCACGACCCCAGAACGGCCCTGCACCCGCAGATTCAACATTTACGCAAATCCCGTGGTCGGCCCGGCCGTGAGCCTGTCCAGTTGCTACTCACCGGCCGCCGGAACGCTGTCCACCGTGCTGACCGTGGACAGGCCGGCTGGGGTTGCGAGAAGATTGCCGTCCATGACGCATACAGCCCAGCGAAGCCTCGATGCCGTTAGCTGCCTGGCTCCAAGCCGTAGCGAGCTTCGCAGGAATCTTCGGCCTGTTCCTGTGCTGGTCGTCTCTGATCACCTCGACGAACTGCCCGAGGTCATCACAGGCAAATTGTGTGCTTTTCCGCGGGTCAGACTTCTTCGCCGTCGCCCCTCGCGAAGAAATATGCCCTCTGTCACATTTCGAGGAATGCCGATAGCCACTCAGTCCGCCAAGGCTGCGCAACGCATCGCTCAATAGACACGAGAGCTCATTGTGAATCTGGTGCTGAATGTTTGACGACCTGACTTCTAGGAGAAGAGCGCGTAGCTTGGCTTCAGGCGTGGTTTCAGGCGGAGTGACTTGCGCGGCTTGGTAGGTGAAGTGGTCGGTGTTGCTGGTTGTGCTGGTTCCTGCTGGGGTCTTGACCGTCACGTCGATCGTGCCCGCGACGTGCGCGGGGTCCTTGACCGTGATTTCGGTGGCGCTCACGACTTTCAATTCTGTCGCCGTGGTCGTCCCGAACTTCGTTTCGGTCGCTCCTTCGAAATGTTCACCCTTGATCGTGACCAGCGTCCCACCCGCTTCAGGACCTTCCACCGGCGCGACACTCATCACAACCGGCAACACGGGCGGAGGCGTAGTCACCGTCACGTTGAACGACGCGGCGGCTTTGTTTTCATGACCATCGACAGCAGCGCATTCGACTTTGGTTGTGCCAACCGGGAAGGTCGCGCCCGACGCGGGCACGCAGCTCAAGGACTTGACCAGAGCATCGGAGTCGGTCGCTTCGACGCTATAAGTAACCACCGCTCCGGACGGACTCGTAGCCGGAGTCACTATTTCCGCCGGCACCGTGATCTGAGGCGGTGTCGAGCTGTACTGGTCGGCGCCGATGTCGCAACCCGTGCCGCCAGCAGCAGGACGCGGGTAACCGCGCTGGTCAATCACAGGACACTTTGCCGTGTCACCGGTGCCGATCGTCGGACTGCCCGCCTTCTCTGAGTAGAGCGTCGTGGAACCACCATCATTGAGCAGCGACGTCTGCAGCAGCGGTGTCTTGTTCTGGAATTTTGCTTCGCCGCCACAGCTTGCGTCGGAGGTAAGGCTGTGATCGTTTGTGATCGTGTTGCTTCCGCACTGCGGCGCGCCGTTGAGACCGACGATCGTGTTCGTCAGCCTGACTGTGCCCGAGCCGGTGCCCCCTACGCCGCCAGATGCGTTGTGCACAATCGTCACATTCAGGAAGCTCGCCGTGCCTTCGTCGACCAGACCGAATTCGTGGCCGTCGGAGAGCGTCGAGTTGGTCAGATTGGCCGTCGCGCCACTCTCGACAAAGATTTGGGTACCGAGGTTGCCGGAGATAGTCGCCTTTTCGACGTTCAGCGTGCCTCGATCTTCGATGCCAGGGCTTCCTCCCGCTTCGCCACCACTGGTGACAACTACGTCCTCGAGGGACACCGTCACACCTTCGTTGACTAGAAATAGTTCGCGTTCAGATACCCCTGCAATCGGCGTGACGCTGCCTCCGTTCACCTGCACACCAGGTGTAGCGACCCCGACGGCGCCTGCCGGCCCCGTCACCGTCTGCGCACCGCCCGTGTTGGTGAAGACCAATGATTTGGCGGGCAGATATGCCCCGGCCGCAAGTTCGATCGTGTTCGCAACGCCGTTTGCGTTGGCCTTGGCGACCGCTTCTTCGAGCTGCTTGGAGGTGCTCGCCTTAAAGGTTTCTGCGCTCGCGGGGCTGGCCGCCAGCATTCCGAGACACGTCACAGCGACCGCCAGCTTCAGCGCGTTGCGGTAACGACTGAACAAGTTGACCCTCATCATCTTCACAGGCTCCTTTTCTACCAGAACGCTCGCCGAGGGAAAGTCGCCTGGGAAGAATATTCACACTTTAGATACACAAACTCCTACATGTGATCGGGGGAGCCGGCCGGGCCGGCTCCCCCGATCTGCAGATCCATTGCCATGGACTGACTACCTATGCTTCTAGACGCCCGTGTCTAGAAGTTTTCCTGGAATCCCTGCTCGAGCTTCGGCAGCCAGCTCGACGGCAGTGGTGCGTAGTGGATTTTTCCTGGTACTTCCTGTCCGGCCGAGGAGAGGATGAACGTGAAGAACGAGTACATCGTCCGCCGTTGGTCGGCCGTGAGCCGGCTGATGGCGCTCTTTCCTTCTCCGTTGTTGCTGTTCATGCCCGTGTACACCAGGTCGAACGTGAGTCCGCAGATCGGGTACTTGCTGCCCAGGTCCGTGGCGTTCTCGTGGTTGGCGGGTGCGCTTGCGTACCCTTCGTTGTTGTTGCTCCAGTTATCTTCGACGTTCAGCCCGACAGCGTCGCTGTTGCTGCTGCCCGGAGGGGCCGGCAGCGCGCTGTAGAGGCAGTTGGCCGGTCCACCGCCGATGCTCGGTGCTTCGAATTTGGTCCCCGTGGCGTTCTGGACGCTCGCGAGCACGATTCCCGGCTGACTTATGGCTTCAGCGAGGTCGATATAGCCGATGCCGCCCGCCGTTTCCTTGAGCTTTGCGATCAGTTCGGGGCCCCCGCTTGCTGCTCCCGTGGTGATCGAGCTGCATGTGCCTTCTTCGCCGACTTTTTGCTTGCCGGGCCATTCGGTGTTCGTCGTGAAGTACGCTTCCCAGTTCTGGGTGACGCCTGATAGCACCCCGCAGGTCGCACCGGTCCGTTCGTTGTCCACGCGGATCAGATATTGCTTCAGTATGTTCGTTGTCCCGGATGAATCCTGACGCACGACTCGCGTGACAGATCCCGTGCATTCTTTCAACGCCGGATTGGTCGCGACCAGTTCGGCATCATTCCAGTGAGCGACATCGCCACCGTAGAGGCGCGAAACCTCCTTCGGGGTGAACTTCAGGCTGGTCGGCAACGCACCCGTCGGGCAACTGCCTCCAGCCCCACTCGTCAGATGCATCGCGACCGTCACCGAGGAGCCACCGACCGGGAACGACATGACGTTGTCCTGGATGTCGTTTGCGGCGGGGAAGGGCGCTGACTTTGGTTCGAAAGGCGGTTCGAAAGCGATCGAGCAACCACCCAACGCGCCAGGCGCTCCGTCGAGCTGTTCAAGCTGCGCCCGGCTGTACGGAGTGTCCGTGCCTGCGAACGCATCCGTGCGGCAGCTCGCGGCCTTCAGCCCGTTGCCCGAACCGGTGGCGCTCGCTGTAACGGCCTTCGGGTAGTTGTAGGCAATCATATTGTTGCCGGCCGGGTCTCCCGCGAACTGTTCTGCAACGCTGCCGCAGAAGTCTTCGCCGTAGACTTTGGCGTATTCTTTCAACAAGATATTCTGATAGGTCGAGCCGCGTCCACTGATCTTGCCTCCGGAGGACTGACACCCGAGGCCTGCCGGAACGGCCGCGGAGCTTGTATCCGCAAGCACCATGCAGCAGATCGCGCTGAGCCCGATCAGCAGTGCGGCAAACGGGGCCAAGATGAATCGTTTCCGAACTGCGATGTCCATATATTTCTTCCCCTTGCTGGAAGTAGAGGTACCGATGATCACTGACCTAGTTGCTCCGAACTGGTACACGGTCGTCCGCCTCTCAGTGACACAACACCAGTGGCGAGCAAGAGAGGCTCGCCCTGGTTGCGAAGCTTCCCAGGCTTGAGGCCAATTATTCAGTTGAAGCAGAGGCCGGTGTTGCCCCCCGGTGAAGATCCTTGTGTCTTATCGGTGAACGTCGTTACGTCACGGTGAAACGCGTGTCACTGCAACGTGAACATGAGCCAAGATGAACCCGCAACTGGCGGTCTTCGGGGGCAGGTAACACTTCGGCCAGTCGATCGTGAACTTCCTGTGAACGTTGGATGTCTGGGATCTGCGGTCCGGCTAGCATCGTCTGCCATGCTCCGCCACTTCGGGCGGCTCGTCCTGCCGTCAAGCATCCTCATCCTCGCCCTGTCCGGTGCCCCCGAGGCTCCCGCCGCCGAAGCCGGGGCGCCGGTTGCCTGCACGCAGAGCGCGACCACCACGACGACTACGTCTGCGGGAGTCGAAGGCCCGCCCACGTCAGCTCCCGCCAGCCCGTCCTCTGATAGTCCGTGCTGGGTGGACGTCAACCCGTATCCCTTCGGCAGCGAAGGCACTCCCGTCGAGACTCCAGCCCAGCCGTGCTCGCTCGTTTTCAGCGGAGTCGCGCCACTTGGCAGCCAGTGTGCGCTCACGGTGACGTCGATCGCCTTCAGAGCCTGGAATCGCGGGCTTGCAGCCACCACCACCAGCGAAGCGCCGACGAACAACCCCTATGGAGTCTGGCTATTCAATGGCGTCACGTGGCTCCCGAGCCCAGGGTTCCCCGGCTTCAACGTCTGCCCGGGCCACACGGTCGTGTGGGCGGGCAAGCTCGACTACTGGCTAGTCGGCGGCCCCACCGACCTGAGTTGGAGCCGCCTGTGCCGTTTCGACGGCGCCACTCTCGAATGGGAGTCGCTGGAACTTCCCACGGCGACGAAGCAGCACGTGACCGTGGTCGCGGGCAAAGAAGAAAGGCGCCGGCCCGGTGGGATCACCTCAGCCGCCTGCCTGGCGTGGAACAACTGCTGGTTTTTCGGCACCTACGGCACGGTTGTGCACTGGGATGGGACGCAGCTCAGCGACGCCTCACCTGAACCATCACTGAAATGGCTCCAGGGTGAATACACTGCCGCGGTCGCCCGCCAGGACCCGCAGGGCGACCCGTTTGGCGTGGCCGTCGGCGCCACAACTGAATTCCATGGCGCCACATCGATGAGCGAAGTCCTCTCAGAACACGAAGGGGTGCCCCCGCCCGAGATGCAGGCCTCGAGCGATGGACCCTTCGCGCCAGTCCTGTTCACGCCGCCCACGAGTCCGCAGGAACATGATCCCTATAGGACCGACCTAGTCGCGGTCGATTTTGACTCTACGGGTCAGGGTTGGGTGGCCGGCAACCCAGCCGGGTTGCGTGCTACTTCCAGGTATGAATTCCGGCCGGCCTCGCCCTCACTCCCGCCGCCGCCCTCACCGCTCGTGCCGGTGTCGACATCCGGGGCGAGCACAACCTGCACGGGCCCGCCAGAACGCCGTTTCAACTTCACGCCCCTCGCCTTCAACGCTGCCCAACCGGCCGACTCCTTCCTGTGGTCATCGATCGCGGTCATTCCAGGCTCGGGCGAAGCTCTTGCGGGCGGCAGCTTGCTACCCCAAAAGGAAGGTGCGCTAGACGACCCAAATGCGAGACCGGTCGAAGGTGAACCCGTCATCGCCCGGGCGGCTTGCGACGGAGCCACTACCGTCACGCGTTTTCGCGTCGTCGACCCAACCTACAAAGGGTCACTGCCCAAGCCGCCGCTCGTGCCCGCGGATCGCGAAGGCTACGTGAGCGCCGTCGCCGCCAACGCCCCCAACGACGCGTGGGTCGCAACCAGTACTGGCAGCGTTTTCAACGAAACCGGGAACTCTGTGCTGCAGCCACCCCATCTCTACAGGCTGACCGATGGATCCAAGCCGGACGCCCCGGAGGGGGACGACCTCGAAGAACGGCCGGTGGAACTCAACCTCGACCCGCCGATCATCGTGCTCGAACCGCCGCCGCCACCACCACCACCACCTGCCCCGACGACTGTCACCAAGACGCATAATGTCAAGCTGCCGCCAGCTATATACGGCGTCAAAGCCAAGCTGCACGGCAGACATGGCCTCAGCCTCTACCTGAGTTTTCGGATACGCCGCCCGGTCACGATCGGCGCGCAGGCACTCCGGCACGGGCGCGTCGTCAGCGAGGCCCGTCCGCGGCGCTTCGCGGGACACCGAGGACTGCTGATCCTCGAGCTCGATCGCAAGCGCTGGCCGACAAAAGTGCGTTTCGTCGCGTAAACGACGCCTGTAAGTAACTGCTTCTTCACTACACACCCGCGCGGGGACTTCAAGATGCCCGCTTCTGCGTGGCGTGATCCGCGGTTCGTTTCACATCAACGGCCATGACCCAAACACTTGTGAGATCTCAGATGACGACGGTGCTCGCGTGAGAAGGTTCTTCCTTCTTGCGCTCGTCTTCGCAGGCACCATTGCCACCCCCCCGCCCGACAGCGGCGCATCGACGATCACCGAGACGCAGTCAGCGCATGCTGGCGCCGTGTCAAGACAAGAAGAGGGCCTGACGTCCAGCAGCGGCTCAGCTTCCGCGGCCGCACCCTCCCTGCCGCCATCGACTCCAGCCTCCACCTCAGCTTCACACTCCTCTCCGTCCTCAACGACACCCGAAGCACCAGAAACGACATCGACGGCCATCAGGCCCCCGACAGCCCCACCCCCCGTCGTGGTCTCACACAGCCAGCAGCCGACCGAGTCCACCCCGAAGCGCCGCTCGCCACGGACGCATGCCAAGAGGCAACCACTCGTAGCCGGGGAAACAGGCGACGCAACATCAGGGACATCGTCGCTGTCCCACCCCGCTGGAACACCGGCTCTTGCACCCAACCCAAGCCCGTTCGAACCGCTCATACCCTCGCCCGCTCTGACGCTCCCGGGCGCAAGCCCGGTGCTCGACTTCTTCATCGACACCTATCGCACACCGCCGTTCCTGCTGCCCATCTACCTCGCGGCCGCCGAGCGCTACGCGGTTCCCTGGCAGGTATTGGCCGCCATCAACGAAGTCGAGAGCAACTACGGTTACGACCTCGGCGTCTCGAGCGCCGGCGCGGAGGGGTGGATGCAATTCTTGCCGGAAGAGTGGTCCACCTACGGCGTGGACGCCAACGGCGCCGGCGTGCGCGATCCCTACAACCCAGCCGACGCGATCTTCGCGGCTGCCCGCTACCTTCAGGCAGCCGGCGCCGCTCACGATCTGCGCGCCGCCATCTACGCCTACAACCACTCCTCCACCTACGTCGAATCGGTGTTGCTGCGCGCCCGACTGCTCAGCAAGATCCCGCGATCGATGATCAGCGGCCTAGCCGCGATCGTCGATGGACGCATTCCCGTTGAGAGCACAGGTGAACTCACCGCCACACCCGCATGGGCCAAGGTTGCCGCCGTCCCTGGCGCCCGCGCTTTGAGGCCCACCGTTGTGGGAGCGAACATCGCTACCGCTCCAGGCGCAGCTGTTCTCGCCGTTCAGAGCAGCGAGGTCATCCGCATCGGGCACAGCGCGAAGCTGGGTCGCTTCATAGAGCTTCGCGACGGCTACGGCGACGTCTACACCTACGCCAGGCTTGGCCAGGTCCTCAAGCGCTACAGGCTCCCGCCGCAACCACGGCATACCGGCTCCACGACAGCGCCGAACGGGCGTGCGACGCGGCCCGCCGGCATGCGATTGGCGCCACTGCTCAGGGGCACGTGGGTCGCACCCGGGACCGTGCTCGGCAACGTGGCTGGTCGCTCACATGACAGGCAAGCACGCTTCTTCTTCAAGGTTCAACCGGCGGGCGCTGGGACGATCGATCCACGCCCGCTGCTCGAGGCATGGCGTCTGCTGGGCCGAGCGCAAGGCCATCACCGACCGGGCACTCAGCCGCTCTTCGGTCCGAACGCCCGCGATGAGCTCATTGAGGAGATCCGCTTGATGAGCAAGCCCCGGCTCGAGGCCCGTCTGCTGTCCGACCCGGCACTACGCAGGGTGATCTCCACCTTGGAGGGTGTGCCGATCCGCGGCAGCCATTCTCCGGGCTTGCTCGCAAGGCTGGCGACCGCCAATCTTTCCTCGAGAGCCGCCCGGCCCGGCCCGGTGTTGGGCCGAGCGCAGTGGCCAAGGCTGATCGCTCGCATATCGCGGCTGCCACAACCGCACGTTCCGCTGCGAGCGACCAGCGCTGCGCTGGACGACACCCCGAGCTCGCCCGCGCCGGCTGCCTCACTGCCTGCCTGGCTCACACCGCCGGCGCTCAGTGGCTCTACGCCCGCAGGCCAGGCTGGTGCGCCTGTGGGCCAGGGCACGCAGCCCAGCCCTGGCGGCGGCCCACCGAATCTCATTTCCCCCTTTACCGGCCCGATCATGCCGGCAGCGGCGACACTGCTTGCCCCGGCATCCCTGCAATCCAAACCGACGGTCATCCTGGAAACCGGACCGGCCGGTCCCGACTTCATCGATGAATCCCTCGTCACCCTCGAGCTCCACACGACACTGGCCTCTGAGGCGATCGAATCGATCGTGTTCGAGATTCGACCGGACGACAGCACAACCTGGCAGGAAGTCGAAAGCACGAAGAGCCCAACCCAGCCGTACGCGTTCTTGCATCCAGAAGAAGAAATAGCGCAGGACGGTCCGTATGAACTACGTATCGTCGTCACTGAAAAGACAACGCACACCCAATATGAATCGCCGACGATCGAACGACTGATCGTCGTAGGGGAATCGCCTGTCGTGAAGCTTGCCGTCCCCGAATCGCCGCTCCGCGGCGTTGTCAAGCTCCAGGCCGAAGTCCCTCACGGCTCCGAAATCCAGCCGATCCGCTTCGAATGGGCTCCCTCGGGCACCGGCGCATGGAGACCGGTACCCACCCTGTCCAGCGGGAGCGAACCCACGAGTTGTGCCACCACGGCGACGACGGCCTGTCTCGATACCACGACGAGCGAAGCGCCGAACGGTCGCGACGACTTTCGCGTCGCGCCAGCTGGCGGGGAAAGCCTCAGCTTTGTCTCCCTACCGGTGCGCAGTCGGCTGGTGGACAACACTCCGCCGGAAGTCGGAAAGGTCGAACTGGAACCACCCGGCTCGTCTTTGAGCGGCGATGTCACCCTCAAAGTGACGACCAACGATCCCCTCCTCCCCAATGGAGAACCGGCTTCGGGCGTGGCATCTGTGATCTTCGAACGGGCCCGGGCCGGCAGTGCGGCCTGGACGCGGCTTCCTGGAGGCGAAGTGACAGTGGCCTCCACCTCGAGCTCCAGTTATATCCACCGGCTACACAGCGAAATCCTTGAAAATGGCCGCTACTTGCTCCGCGCGCGCGCCCTTGACACCGCCGGCAACCAGGCGACCTCGCGAGAAACGGAAGTCGAAGTAGCCAACGCGGTGTCAGCGGCCGCAGTCGCGGCGTCGATCACCGGCGTGGTGGCGCCCGCCGAAGACATCACGATTCTCGGTGCCGTCTCCGCCGATGTCAGCCCGCGGCACGAAGCGGAAACCTGGGCCTACGGCATCACACGCGCGCCACCCGCGGCGACGAGTGCGGGCCGGCTCGAATACACCGCCGAAGGCCACCAGCTAGTGCTGTTGCGCTATGCACAGCAGAGCGGCTGGCAGATCGCCGACGTGCCGCGCGAAGCCGGCGGCACTGAGGCGTTCCAGCTGGTGCCCGCCAACGAGCTCGACATCAACGCCGGCGGCGGGATCAAAATAACCGGCGCTATGGCGCCCTCAGGCGAAGCGTGGCTGGGTCTCGTCGAGACCCCGCGCGAAGGACCTAAGACGATCGGCTTTTTCCACAGAAGTCCAGGCGGTCAGTTCGAATACGACAAGAGCGCCACGGAAACCACGGCGCCCCTGCTGGAATCGGGCAAAGCGCAACTGCGCCTCGGCCAGGATCCCGAAGGGCATGTATATGGCATGCTGAGCGCGAACACCCCGGAATATGCGCTTCTGAAGGACGGCTCATGGACGCGCGAAGCACCTCTGCAGCGGCCCTCCGACGTCCCAAGCGGCGAACCGATGACCCTTCGGGTCGGCGACGTCCAGGGCCCGGGCGAAGCCTGGGGCGCATTCTCGCTCCCCAAGCCTCAGGGACACGGGCTCATCCTGGGCCATCTCTACAACCACGAATGGCACTTTCCCCCCGAGGGCCTCGGCCTCGATGCGCTCGACCTCGGCGGTGCCCTGGCGGGTCAGAGCAACTACGTCGAACCGACAGCGCTGAAGGTCGAATCAGGCGGCGCAGTCTGGATCGAAGCGAAGGTCTACTCGAACAACCATGAAAGCGGCCATGTGGTGGCGCGCTACGACGGCGGTGCCGGCAAGGTCACCAACTCGTGGTGCACGCTGCCCGTGGCAAACTCCTGCGAAGAATCGCTCGGTTCAGCGGCGGTACCCGACGCGTTCTTCGCGACCGAAAGCGGACCAGTCGCGCTCTCGCTACATGAAGGAGTGGTCGACGTCTACGCCCGCGGTCGCTGGACGAGCGTCCTGGCACCCGGCCACGGACGGGAAAATGGAGATGCGTTCACAGGGCCAAACGCCGGCTGGCTTGGCGGCACGAAGGCGCTCGGGCAGTGGTCCTCAGAACAGAGCCCGAGCCCGCTCACACCGTGGCCGCTGCCCGACCGCTCGCCGTTGACGAGCATCGCGCTGGAACCGGGAAGCAGCGCCGGGGCCAGCGAATCGGGTGCGCTGGCCGTCGGCCTGGACGGCGCATCGTTGCGCTACGACGCTTCAACCGGCTGGCAGGTCGAGCCAGCCGCCCCACGCGCCCACCACCTCAACCTGCTCGGCGTCGCCTTCAATGGGCCATCCAGCGCCTTCGCCGTCGGGCAGTTCGGCGTGATCCTGCGCTGGAACGGCACTTCCTGGTCTGAAGATCCACAGTCGCTCTCACTCACACCTTCCCAGCTCAACGCTGTGGCGTTCGCCGCCGACGGCGAAGGCTGGGCCGTGGGAGCCAACGGGACGATTCTTCACTACGACGGACAGCGCTGGAGCATCGAAGATCCTCCGCCCGCCGCGTCCGGGGAGAACATCAGCTCGGTCACCGTAGCCGACTCGGAAGCCTTCGCGATCGCGGGCGGCAGCCTGATCGTGCGCCGGCCCGGGAGCGGATGGGAAGCACTCAAAGAATCGCTGATGCCGAACAACCCGAGGCCCGCGCCGCGCCAGTTGCGCCTGGTCGCCGGCCTGCCCGACGGGGGGGTTATCGCGGCCGGACGTTCGATCATGCTCGTTCGCGAAGCGGCCGGTCGAAGCTTCGAATACGCCGAACAGCCATTGTCGGGCGTCGCCGTCGCGCTCGCGCCGTTCCGCGAAGCCTCCGGCAAGCTGCGAGCCTATGTTTCGGTCGCGCCGCCGGTCAACCTGTTGAGCGGTGAAGTCGGCGGCTTTCCTCCCGGCGACGGCGAGCTGCTGCGCCAGAGCGAAAGCGGCTGGCAGGATCTGAGCCGTTCGCAGTACGCGGGGAACGTAATCGGTGGCGATGGGGCGGTCAAGAGCGATCCTGTATTGGCGGTCGCCGCCAACCCGACCGGTGAGCGCGCCTGGGCTGTCGGCGGCTACGACGGCACTGAAGACGCCGCCCACCAAGGGACCACCGAAGTTCTCTCAGCCCGGCCCGCTGGCTGGAGGACCGCGTCGATCTGGCGCTATGACACAACGAGCAACGCACAACCCTCCGGCCTGACCTCCGCAGCGCCCAGCCTACCGGCCAAGCCTGGGGTCGTCTCCTTCGCCTTCTTCACGAGCCCCGAGTGCAAGGTCCAGTGCTCAGCGGTGACCGACGCGCAGCCCGACGTGAATCTGAGCGCCGCGGTCAAACAGATCGCGACATACGCCACGCAGCCGGGGGGTCCGGCGTTCGCCATGCTCGGCGGCGACGCCGTCGGGCCGCTGGCACACGAAAAGGGCGCGGAACCGGCAGCTGACTTCGCCCGCCTGCCCGAACTGCTCGCGCCGCTCGACGGCCTACCGACGTTCGCAGCTATCGGCCGCTCCGACCAGCCCTATGAAACCTCCTTCTCGGAAGCTTTCGCGGAAGCCCCGGAGCCGTTCGGCACAGGGTCCCCGGCCAGCAGAATCGCGCCGGTCTCTTCGGGATCGCCGACGCCGAACGGAGACATCCATCGCTACTACAGCTTCGATGCCAACCAGAATGGCGCGACGGTGCGTGTGATCGTGCTCGACGACGCCGAAGGCCAGCTCGAAGCGGGTGCGCCGACAGCGGGGCAGCGGGGCTGGCTTGAAGAACAACTCGCCATCGCCCGTGGGCGAGGACTCCCAGTGGTGGTAATCGCCGCCACCCCACTGCAAAGCGTCAAGGAAGGCGAATCCGTCGCCGCGCTGCTCGCGAGCTCGGGCGTGCTGGCGGTATTCACGACCAGCGAACGGCGACTTGACGAACGCCGCCTCGTTCCCGAAAACGCTGGCCCTGGGGCGGCCCAGATCCCCGAGTATGAGGGCGCCTCGCTCGGCTACCAGAAGCCTCAGAACAATGGAGTGAAGTGGTACTTCGTATCGGCCGACACGCACGCGCGCGAAGTTCACGTCGCCGCCGTGCCCGTGATCGACTCGCTC
>DATCEK010000090.1:0-18917 GCA_036510155.1 Solirubrobacteraceae bacterium
GCTCGATTCGCTCCAGGGCGAGCCGAGCCCGTCCTCGGACAACGCGCGGGCCGCGGCTGCCTGGATCGGGGCCTCGCCGCAAAAGCGCGGCCGGGCCCTGCGCGACCTGTTGCTGTTGGTGGACAGCCTGCCCCGCCGCGAGCGCCCGGAGCGACCGGGATTCCCGCGCATATCCTCGGCGTCGGCGTGAGCGAGCCGAGCCTGCCCGAGAAGGTGCTGGCGATCGATCGCCGGCTCACGCGGGCGAAGGTCGCCCACGCCTTCGGCGGCGCGCTCGCGCTCGCCTACTACGCCGAGCCGCGCGCCACGATCGACATCGACATCAACCTGTTCGTCCCCGCCTCGAGCTACCCCGAGATCGAGCGCGAGCTGGCCGCGATCGGAGTCGGCGACGGCGCCGATCCGGCCCTCGTCGAGCGCGACGGGCAGTGTCGCCTGCGCTGGGCTGACACGCCGGTCGACCTGTTCTTCGCCTACGACGAGCTGCACGACGCGATGCGCAGCGCGGTCCGCAGGCAGCCGTTCGGTGAGAGCATGATCCCCGTTCTGGCGCCCGAGCACCTGCTGGTGTGCAAGGCGATCTTCAACCGGCCCAAGGACTGGCTGGACATCGAGCAGATGCTCCTCTGTGTCGAAGAGCTCGACACAGACGCGGTGCGTGCATGGCTAGCGCGGATCGTCGGTGCGGACGATCCGCGCGCCGAGCGCTTCGAGGGCGCCCTGCAGGCTCACGACGGGTGATCGCTTCAGGCCCTCACTCCCCCGCCTCGCGCCAGACCTCAACCGACACATCCTCCACCGGCAGCGGAATCGGCGGCTCGGGCTTTGACGCCTTCACCCACACGCCCTCAAGCTCAAAGTCGGCGAGCAGGCGGTCTGCTATCGCGCTGCACAGACGCTCGAGCGTGCGGTAGGAGCGTTGCTGGGCGACGAGCGCCACCAGCTGGCAGACCTCGGCGTAGTCGACGGTGTCCTCGACGCGGTCGGTGACGGTGGCGTCGGTCTGGCCCACATCCAGGCGCAGGTCGAGCAGCAGGCGCTGGCCGATCTCGCGCTCTGCCTCGCTCACCCCATGGTGCGTGTAGAGCGAGAGGCCTGAGATCTCGATCGTGACGGTCTCAAAGCCGTCCTCCTCATCGTCCTCGTCCTCTTCGAAAGGGTCGTGCTGCTCGGACTCCTCGGCCGGCTCATCCCGCTCGTCCTCGTGCGACTCCGCGCGGCGGCGCTCCTCGTCGCTCAGCTCGTCGGGGGTCTCTCCGTCCATTTGCCGCTCAACGTAGCACTCGCCACCTCGAGCGCTGCCGCCACCGGCGCCACGTCGTGCACGCGGAACACGCTCGCCCCGCGCTCGAGCGCCATCACGTTCGTCGCGATCGTGCCGGGCAGGCGCTCGGCGGCCATCCCTCCGAGAAAGCTCTTGCGCGAAGTCCCGATCACAATCGGGCGTCCCAGCGCGACGAGCTCGTCCAGGCGACGCAACAGCTCCAGGTTGTGCGCGACGGTCTTGCCGAAGCCGATGCCCGGGTCGAGCAGGATGCGTCGCTCCTCGATGCCCTCCTCCACCGCGAACGCCATTCGCTCCTCCAGGAACGCCTTCACCTCGTCGACCACATCCGTGTATGAAGACCCACCCAGCCCGCGCTGCATCGTGCGGGGCTCGCCGCGCATGTGCATCAAACAGCAGTCGGCGCGGCTCTCGGCCACGACAACAGCCATCTCTGGGTCGGCGCGCAGGGCGCTGACGTCGTTGAGGAGCGTTGCGCCGGCCGCGACCGCGGCCCGCGCGACGGCCGCCTTGGAAGTGTCGATCGAGATCTGCGTCGTGCCTACTTGCCGGGACAAGCCTTCGACCACCGGCACGACGCGGCGCAGCTCCTCCTCCAGGTCGACCGGCTCCGCCCCGGGCCGCGTCGATTCGCCGCCGACGTCGAGGATCTGCGCCCCCTGCTCGACAAGCTCGACGCCGTGAGCCACGGCCACTTGCTCGTCCAGGAACAGGCCGCCGTCGGAGAACGAATCGGGGGTCACATTGACGACCCCCATGAGACGGTAATCGTCCATACCCATCAACCTACTTCGCGTGGCCTCGGATGAGGCCCGCGACGCGCCTCAGGAGGCTCAGGTCAGAGAGGGGCCGCTTGGATCCGCTCCGGCCATGTCAGCCGTGCCTCCCGCAAGACCGGGTCGCGGAAGTGGGCGCGGCGCCTCGCGGCCCGCCCGGTCGGCCTGTGCCGGCGGAGCCGGCAAATCGGGCGCCGGCGCCTCCTCGGCGCCGAAGACTTCCTCCTCGTTCTTGCCGTCGAGCAGGGCGAGGAACTCCTCCTTCTCGATCGTCTCACGCTTGACGAGGATCTCAGAGAGGTTGACGAGGTCGTCTTTGTGCTCGGTCAGGATCGTCTTGGCGCGCTGGTGGGCCGACTCGACCATGCGCCTGACCTCGTCGTCGATCTCGCGGGCGATCTCGTCCGAGTAGTCGGGCTCGCTCGAGAACTCGCGGCCGAGGAACGGCTGACCATGCTCGTGGCCGAAGACGCGCGGGCCGAGCTTCTCGGACATGCCGAAGCGCATCACCATCTGCTTGGCGGTCGCCGTCACCTTCTCGAGGTCGTTGGAGGCGCCGGTCGTTATCTCCTCGAACACGATCTCCTCGGCGGCACGGCCGCCGAGCGTCATCGCCATCGTGTCGTTCAGCTCCGCGCGCGTGGTCAGGAAGCGATCCTCCTGGGGCATCGAGATCGTGTAGCCGAGCGCCTGGCCGCGGGAGATCACCGAGATCTTGTGGACGGGGTCGGAGTGCTCGAGGAAATGGCCGACGATCGCGTGGCCCATCTCGTGGTAGGCGGTGATCAGGCGCTCCTTCTTGCTCATCACGCGCGTCTTCTTCTCGGGGCCTGCGATCACGCGCATGATCCCCTCCTCGAGCTCTTCCTGGCCGATCTCGCGCTTGCCAATGCGGGCTGAGAGCAGCGCCGCCTCGTTGATCAGGTTCGACAGGTCGGCGCCGGTGAAACCGGGCGTCTGGCCCGCGAGCGCATCGATATCGATGATCTTCGCAAGCGGCTTGCCGCGCGTGTGCACCTCGAGGATCTTGGCGCGGCCCTTGCGGTCGGGACGGTCGACGGCGATCTGGCGATCGAAGCGGCCCGGACGCAAAAGCGCTGGATCGAGGATGTCGGGGCGGTTCGTGGCCGCGATCATGATGATGTTGTCCTTGGCCTCGAAGCCGTCCATCTCGACCAGCAGCTGGTTGAGCGTCTGCTCGCGCTCGTCGTGGCCACCGCCGAGGCCGGCACCACGGTGGCGCCCGACGGCGTCGATCTCGTCCATGAAGATGATGCACGGGGAGTTCTGCTTGGCCTGCTCGAACAGGTCGCGTACACGCGAGGCGCCGACGCCGACGAACATCTCGACGAAATCCGAGCCCGAGATCGAGAAGAAGGGCACGCCCGCCTCGCCGGCGACCGCGCGTGCGAGCAGCGTCTTGCCGGTCCCCGGAGGGCCGTACAGCAGCACGCCGGTGGGTATTCGGGCGCCGAGCGCCTGGAACTTCTTGGGGTTCTCCAGGAACTCCTTGATCTCGTGCAACTCCTCGACGGCCTCGTCGACCCCGGCGACGTCACGGAACGTGATCTTGGGGGAGTCGGCCGAGAGGCGCTTGGCGCGCGACTTGCCGAAGGACATCACGCGCGAGCCGCCGCCCTGGACCTGGTTGATCAGGAAGAACCAGAAGCCGAGGATCAGGACGAGGGGCAGCAGATACGTCAGCAGCGACGGCCAGATCGAGGTCTTGTTGGATTCGACGTTGAACTTCGTGTTCTTTGCTTTTTCGAGGTCGGCGATCAGCGTCGGAGCGGCCTGGTCGACGTAGCCGACTTCGAATTTTTCTTTGTTGTTCAGTTCGACGGAGACCGAGTTGTCTTTGACCTTCAGCTGCGCGGACTTGACTTCGCCACGCGGGATATTTTCGGTGACGAGCGTCCTGTAGCTGTGTTCCGGCCCCTTGGTCTGCGTCCCACCGATCAGCCTCGCCGCGAAGAAGGCGATCACGACCACGATCAAAATCGGGAAAGCGGCGCTCTTGAAGAATCGGCTCATGGGCTTGGATTCCAGCCGCCGGCAACGATGCAAGCGCCGACCGCCAGTTCACCAGCGTACCACGAGAGCCCTGAATTCCCGGTCGTTTCCAGCCGGCAGCGCCCGTGCCGAGAGCGGATGCGTTGCGGTGCGCATGCGCCCGAGTCATTGGGATGGAAGTTCGTGCCCATGGGTGTTCTAACGCTCGAGCACGGCCACGAACGGCAGGTTGCGGTGGCGCTCGGCGTAATCGAGCCCGTAGCCGATCACGAAGCGGTCGGGTATCTCAAAGCCGACATAGCGGGTCGGAAGATCGACCTTGCGCCGGTCGGGCTTGGTCAGCAGCGCGCACACCTCGAGGGAGGCGGGGTTGCGCGAGCCGAGATTGCGCAAGAGATACTGCAGGGTGAGGCCGGAGTCGACGATGTCCTCCACGATCAACACGTCGCGGCCCTCGATCGCGATGTCGAGGTCCTTGAGGATGCGCACCACCCCGGAGGAGTCGGTGGCCGAGCCGTAGGAGGCGACGGCCATGAAGTCGACCTCGACGGGGATGTCGATGAAGCGCATCAGGTCGCTCAGGAAGAAGACGGCGCCCTTGAGCACCCCGACCAGCAGCAGCGGGCGTCCGGCATAGTCGCGCGAGATCGCCTCGCCCAGCTCGCGCACGCGCCGGCTCAGATCCTCCTCGCCGACGAGCACCTCGCCCACCTCGGAGGTCGCCGCGGAGGCCGCCGCGGCGACACGCTCTGGTATGGGCACCACGCGAGGGAGTGTATTGACCGCCGGGTCGAGGTCGCCCACGGGTCGCGTCAGCCCGGATCCGCGGCGTCCGCTTTCTCCCGCTGTCCCCCCTTGGGGGTTCCGGCAGACGGGCGCGGCGGGCGCTGCTCGCGCGGCTCGATCGCGACCATGCGCAGCTCGCCATCCTCGATCACAGCGCTTGCAAGGCCGCCGACGTGCAGCTCCGCACGAGCGCCGCGCGCCTGTCCCCGCGAGGGGGCGCCGAGCGCAAGGATCTCCTCGACGCGCTCGCCCGCCTGCGGCGCAAGCTCGCCGCCCGCCTGCTCGGCCAGGCGGATGACCACGAGCCGCCGCAACGCCGGCGCCAGCTGACCCAGACGCTCGATCGCGATGCTCGCACTGCCGCCCAGCTCGGCATCCACCAGCGCGTCGAGCAGCTCTGTCTCCTCGCGCAGGAGCGCGGCGGTGCGCAGCACGTTGGCCTGCGCCGCAGGATGTACGGCGTCGAGCGCCTTCACGAGCCCGTGACGCACGCGGGCGCGGGCGTAGAGCTCGTTGTCGTTGCTCGAATCCTCGTGCCAGGCGAGCTTCAGCTCCTGACAGTAGGCGGCTGTGTCCTCGCGCGTCAGCCCCAACAATGGGCGCACAAGCCGTCCCTCGCCAGAGGCCATGCCGAGCAGCGCCCGACGTCCGGGCGAGGAGGCAAGACGGTAGAGGACCGTCTCCACTTGGTCCGTGGCAGTGTGACCGGTTGCAATCTGCGTCGAAAAAGGGGGATGCCCCGCGTGCGCGCGGGGGGCATCGCGTTTGCGGAGACCCTGATCCAGCTGCAGGGCCAATGTTTGCGCGGCGCCGTAGCGCAGCTCACGCGCCCACGCGTGCAGGTTGCCGCTCGCCTGCGCTTCCCTGCTCGCGCGCACCACCTCGATCTCCACCCCCAACAGCGCACACAGCTCGCGACAGTGACGCTCGTCCTCGTCGGACTCGGCACGCAGCCCATAGTTGACGTGCAGCGCGTGCACACGCTGCGCCCCGCACAGCGCGACCGCGACGTCGAGCAGGCAGACCGAGTCGCGCCCGCCGGAGAGCATCGCGACGACGTCGCGATCCGGCGAGAGCAGCCCCGCGGCGCGCACGCGCCCGCGAATCTGTGCCGCGCTCATGGGCAGCTGACCTCGGCGACGCTCAGCGCACGCCCACCTCGACGACAGCCAGTGCGCGCGCCTGTCATCAGGCGCCCCTACTCCTCGCGGGGAAAAGCGTGGAACAGCTCGACCGGCTCGGAGAAGCCCTTCAGGCCGATTTCGCCGATCAGCTCGAAGCGCAAGCCGCTCGTGCCGCGAGCCGTGTCCACGCCGCCGGCCGCATCGACCACCTGGCGCGTGACCAGCACCTCGCCACCCGCTGCCCTGGCGACCACGCGCGCCGCCTGGTTGACGTCGCGCCCGTAGTAGTCGCCGTCACGGTAGAGCGCCTCGCCGGTATGGATACCGATACGCGGAGCCGGCACGCCGGGTGCCAGCGCCACCTGAAAGTCGACCGCCCACTGCGTGAGCGCGAGCGGATCGGCGCCGACGACCATCACCTCGTCGCCGAGCGTCTTGATCACGCGCGCGTCGATCGGCAGCGTCTGCTGCACGGCTTCCACAAAACGTTCGACGACGCCGACCGCCTCCTCGTCGCCGCGCTCCTCGGTCAGGCGCGTATAGCCGGCCAGGTCGGCGAAGCCGATCACCACCCGCATGCGCCCCTCCTCATGGACGCCGCCGGCAAGCTCGGCCTCCATGTGGCCGATCACGTCCTGCTCGATGAAGTGCCCCAGAAAGCGCCCGTGCAAATAGCGCATGAACGGCGCCGCGAACGGCAGCAGCTCGCCCGCGAGCCCCTCCATCGCCTCGGCCATCTGCACGCCGGGGATCCCCTCGCGCATCATCGGCTCATGCACGTAGATGTGGATCAGGCGCACCTCGGCGTCGGCGATCTGAGCGAGCGTCTGCCCGTACACGCGAGCAAGCTGCAGGAAAGCGACTTCAGGCAGGCCGGAGCCAAGCATCGCCGCGATGTAGCGCAGCATCTCCATGTCTTCCTCGGTGATCGCAGCGACCGACAGCGTGCTCAGGCCGAGCGACATGTAGATGCGCTCGATCAGCTGCTCGTCGATCTCGGCCTCGCGCGCTGCCTGCCTGAGCGTGTAGCGGCCCTCCTGCGGCGCGAACATGCCCTGCACATAGCCGGCCAACTGCCCGCTCTCACTCGCGCGGCGGATCTGCTCGATCGTGTGCCCGCGCTCGCGCAGCCGCCCGACGATGCGCACCTGCGCAACCGCGGCCGGAGTCCAGCGCCCCTCGTACTGAGGGATGAGCCCCTCCTTCACCCAACGCCTCACGGTCGCGGCCGAGACGCCGGCTCGCGACGCCACCTCAGCCAGCGTGGGCTCGCTCGCCCCGCCTTCGGCCTGCTCGCTGGTGGTGGACGTCGCCATCAGCCGCAGTCTAAAGTCGCGGGACGTGAATCACAGCGAGACAGTCCAACAGGCCGAAAGCCGGCCGACCACCGCTCGTCCCGGCGAGCTCGGGGGATCGGCCGAGCGGCCGGCCCCACTTTCCCAGGAGGATACGATCCACCTGCGGCCAACCGCCACATTGGCCGAGCGCGTGCTGCTCCCGGGTGACCCGGGTCGCGCCCTCGCCCTCGCCCAGCTCTTGCTGGAGACGCCGCTCATGTTCAACCATCACCGCGGCCTGTGGGGCTACACGGGCAACGCGCCCGACGGCGAGCCGCTCACGATCCAGAGCACCGGTATGGGCGGACCGTCCGCCGCGATCGTGCTGCACGAGCTGATCTCACTAGGGGTGACGCGCGCGATCAGGGTGGGCACGTGTGGCGCGCTCGACCCGGGGCTCGGCCTCGGAGACCTCGTGATCGCGCGCGAGGCGATCGTCGCCGACGGGACGAGCGCCGCGCTCGGCGCCGGGCCGCTGGCACAAGCCGATCCGACCTTGGCCGACGCTCTTGTCCGGGAGGCAGCTGGTCGGCGCGAGCGAGCCCACCGGGAGGGGCGGATCGTCAGCACGGACCTTTTCTACGAGCGCGACTCCAAACGCAACGCGAACTGGAGCGCCGAAGGGGCGCTGGCGGTCGAGATGGAGGCCGCGACGCTGTTTGCTGTGGGCGCGCACGCCGACATTCAGGTAGGCGCAATCCTGGCGGTCAGCGATACCTTCGGCGGGCCGAACGCACGGGCACGCATCGACGACGACGCGCTCACGCAGGCGGCCGAGGCGATGGGCAGCGCCGCGGTGGCCGCACTCGGCTGACGCTCGCCCCGGCGGGGCAGTCCCCGGCGCGGAGGACTCAGGCGCTCTTCCTGGGCTTTGCCGAGGAGCGCTTGGTCGCCACGCGTTTGGCGGCGGGCTGCTTGGCCGCAGGCTGCTTGGCCGCGGCAGAGCCGCCTGCCGATGTTGAAGCCTTGGCCGATGCCCCCCGCGCGCGCGGGGGGGGTGCCTCGGTGGAGGACCTCTCGGTAGAGGACTTGCCTGTCGCCGACAGCTTGCTGCTGAGCGCCTTCAGCTGCTCCTCCATCGCGACCAGACGCCGCTCGACGGAGCCCTCACTCAATGCGCGGTTGATGCGATGCACGCCATCCTCGATGCCCTCCAGACGCTGGGAGACCGAGCGCAGACGCCGCGTGAGCCGCTCGATGTCGGCGGCCGTGGGAATGTTGAGCGCGCTCAACGCCAGCTCCTGGGCCTGGGCCGCCCGCTCGCGCGCGTCGAACGCGCGGCCGATCGTACCGGTGACCAGCGGGTTCTCGATCAGATCGACGAGCGCCCTGCCGATCTTGTCCTCGGTGCCGGTGGTCAAGCGCTCGCGCAACTTGGAGGTGTGGCTGCTGCCGTCGGACATGCTCAGCTGCTCCTCGCGTCGGTCATGGGCGCCCAACAGGCTAGTCGAGTCGCGTGGAGCTTGCGAGACGGATACCGTGCGCTGGTGCCTGTCCGCCTGTTCACCTTCGTGCAGATGGAGCTTCCCTGGGAGCTCGGCCCGGCCGACGGCCGCTATCTGCTGCGCAAAGCGGAAGGGCCTGAAGCCAACGAGCCCGAGCACGTCGTCGTGCTCGCGACGATTGGGGCCGAGCGTCGCGGCATGCTCGGCAAGCGCTCGCGCACGCGCCGAACAGGCGCCGAGCCGGCCTCCGTGCCCGTCGCGCGCGCCACCGTGGTCGACCCCGTGGCGCTGTCGCTCGAGAGCCAGGCAAGCACCTGGCTCGATCAGCTCGACCCCGAGCACGAGGCGCATGCGGCCGCGAAGGTGCTCAATCGCGTCCTCTACGCGCACCGCATCGCCGGCGCGGCCCCGCACATCCACGAGATCTCCCCAACCCAGGCGCTGGTCGTGCGCGCCGGCTTCGGCGAGGGCGAGCAGGTCGCCGACGGCCTCTGGAGCGACGCGCGCGAGCTCGTGCTCTCACGCCGACGGGCAGGTAAGCGAGCAAGCGTGTTGCGCCCGCAGGAGCGTCTCGCGCTGCTGCTCTCGGGGCGCGGCGAGGCGCTCGTATGCGAGGAGCTTGCGTTGCGAGCGCGCCTCGACCTCGACCATGGCAGGCTTGCACTGGGCGCGATCGAGCTGGACCGCGCGTATGCGGCCGCGTTGCGTGAGTTGGCGAACGAGCAACGTCCAGACATGCAAACGCGGATCGGCGAGTTGCGCGAGCTTAGTGCCGGCGTGGCCACGAGCGCCAGCACGGAGGGACCCGAGGAGCCGGTCGTGCGCCATGCGCTCGAGCGACTCGAAGCCGCCCTGCGGGCACGCACCGCGACCGGATTCGGCTCGTCGTAGAGTTCTGGCCATGGACCCCACCACAACGGCGATCGGCACCTGGAGCGGAGGCCGCTTCATGCACTTCGGCGAGCCCTTGGAGGAGGAGCGCCTACTCGCGCTTCTAACGCCCGGCGACGGGATCGACACCGTGATCAGCGCCGACGCCTACGGCGCCGGCGAGGCAGATCGCCTGCTCGGACGCGCTATCGAGGGGGTGGATCGCGACAGCTTTTGTCTGATCGGGGCGATCGGCCACGACTTCTATGCGGGCGAGCGCGACGGCGCCAAGGGCTTTCCGCGCTTCACCGACCCGCGCCTGCGCGGCGAGCGCGATTACGGCCACTACATCCGCATGGCCACCGAGCAAAGCCTAGAGCGCCTCGGTATCGAGCAACTCGACCTCCTGCTGTTGCACAATCCCGACCACACCGGCTACACGAGCGCAAGCGTTTGGGAAGGGATGCAAGCTGTGCGCCAGGCGGGTCTCACCCGCCTGCTCGGCGTCGCTCCCGGTCCCGCGAACGGCTTTACGCTCGATTTGATCGACTGCTTCGAGCGCTTTGGCGATCTGATCGACTGGGCGATGATCATCCTCAGCCCGATGGAGCCGTGGCCGGGCGAGCTAGTGCTCGACGCGGCCACAACTCACGACGTGAAGCTGATCACGCGCGTGGTCGACTACGGCGGCCTGTTCCACGGCGACGTGCAGCCCGGTCACGAGTTCGCCCAGTACGACCATCGTAAGTTCCGCCCGGCCGGCTGGGTGGAGGCTGGGGTCGAGAAGCTCGAGCGTATGCGTCCTTACGCCGAGCGCCACCGGCTGACGTTGCTGCAGCTTGCGTGTCAGTGGAACCTCGCGCATCCGGCGGTCTGTTGTGTGGCACCCACGTTGATTCAAGAGAGCGGCGCGGGAGCCCGGACGATCGAGGACAAGCGCGCCGAGCTTGCGTCGCTACCCGCGCAGTTGCTCAGCGAGGCCGAGGTTGCCGAGCTACGCGCGATCGGCGACAACCGCGGCTCGATGGTGCTGAAGGGCGCAAGCACGGAATACGAGGGAGAGCCGCTTGCGGACCGCTGGATGCTAGGTAAGGATCTCTCCGAGCTGGCGACCCGCTGGGAGATAGCTCCACAGCGCGATCTCGTCAAGCTGGCCTAGACTGCTCCACCGCGCCCGTCCAGTTCTCGAGGAAGGCCTCGCATTCCTTCGTGTCGAGCGGGCGCGCGAACAGGAAGCCCTGGCCGGTGTCGCAACTCTCCTCGCGCAGCAGGCTGAGCTCCTGGGCTTGCTCGATGCCCTCGGCCAGCGTCTCGATCGAGAGCGACTTGCCAAGCTGGACCAGGGTCCGGATCAGCGTCTCGCCTTCCGCGTCGTTGCTCATTTTCGAGATGAACGAGCGGTCGATCTTCAGAGCATCGACCGGGAAGCGCTGCAAGTAGGCAAGCGAGGAGTAGCCGGTGCCGAAGTCGTCGATCGCGACGCGCACCCCGGTCTCCTTGATCGCCGCGAGCCGGCCCGCCGTCTCCTCGGCATTGGCCATGATCGTGGTCTCGGTGATCTCGATCGTGAGCTGCTCGGGCTCGAGGCCTGACTCGCCGAGAGCCTCTCTGACCTCATGCACGAACTCGTCGCGGTCGAGCTGGCGCGCAGCCACGTTGACGGCGATGCCGATCTCGTGTCCAGCCTCGCGCCACTCGGCGCCCTGGCGGCAGGCCTCGCCCAGCACCCATCGCCCCACCTCCACGATCAGCCCTGTCTCCTCGAGCAACGGCACGAAATCGTCGGGCTGGACGACGCCGCGCGTGGGATGGCGCCAGCGGATCAGCGCCTCCATGCCCGTGGGCACCATCTCGCGCAGGTCGAAGGTCGGCTGGTAGACGACGAAGAACTCGTCTTTCTCGAATGCGTCGCGCAGATCCATCTCGAGCTCCATACGGCTTTGGACGGCATCCTGCATGCCCGACTCGAACACCACGTAGCCGTTCTTGCCGTCCCACTTGGCCCGGTACATGGCGATGTCGGCGTCGCGCAGGAGCTCTTCGGCGGTGGCCCGCTCGCCCATCGCAACGCCGACGCTGGCGGTCACGACGAGGCGCGTGTTTTCGGCGCCCTTCAATTTGAAGGGCTGCTTGAGCGCGCTGAGCAGGCGCTCGGCGATCAACTCGGGGCCGGCCGCGAGCGACATGCCTTCGGCGACGACCACGAACTCGTCGCCGCCGAGGCGTCCGAGCGCATCGATGTCGCGCACGACCGCCTCCAGACGCGCCGCGACGGCGCGCAGCAACTGGTCGCCGACACCATGCCCGAGCGTGTCGTTGATGTGCTTGAAGTTGTCGAGGTCGATGAACAGCGCGGCAACGGGTGTCTGGTTGCGCCGGGCGCGGACAAGCATCTGCTCGACGCGGTCGAGGATCAGTGTGCGATTTGGCAGGCCCGTCAGCGCGTCGTGGGTAGCCATGAAGGCAAGCTCCTCCTGGCGGCGGTGCAGCTCCTCGTGCGCGCGCCGGCGCTCGACCTCGAAGGACTGGCACATGCGCACCAGCGTCACGTCGAGGCTGCGCTGGAGCATCGAGAGCGCCCGCTCGAGAGCCGTCTCTGAGAGCTCGAGCTGCACGCCTATCTCACGGATCGCATCCGCGGCGGCATCGCGCCAGCGCAGACAGCGCTTGGTGACCTCGTTGAGCGGCGCGGCCCGTTGCGCGGCCAGCTGGCCGAAGATGTTCCACGACTCGTGGCCGACCTCACGCGCCACCTCGGCGCCCTCGCCGGCGATCCATCTGGCGAACGCGACGGTCGAGACCGTGCCGACCCTGACGAAACTCTCTTCGACGATCGACTCGAGCACGACGGCCGATTCCTCGTTGCGTCTGACGATCCCGTCGACCACGTCCTCGGTGCGCTCTTTGAGCGTCTCGCCCAGCCGCTTGAGCTGGCGCTCGAGCTCCATTCGGGCGGCCGCCGAGGGCTGCTCGTCCTCCAAATCGAGCCCTGTTCGCCACGTCCCCGAGGCCTGCTCGTCCTCAGATCCAATCTTTGGGATTGTCATGGACGAATGCTCGGCAGTTGCGACGAATACCTTGAGCCTGCCCGTTCGATATGGGCGCAATGGCCGACAGCTTGCACGGTAGGAGGCGTCGGGCATGCATGTTCAAAATTACGAAATTCCCATGGTGACTACGTCAGTATAGACTATGGTAATTGTCTAAAAATAGACACTTCCCCTGGAGCCCATCCAACCACGGACCATCCAACCACGGACCGTCCAACCACGGGCCATCCAACCACGGGCCATCCAACCACGGGCCATTCAGCCACGGGCCATCCAACCACGGGCATCCAGAGCCGGCGGGTTGCGGCGATTGCGTAGCTACTGACCAGTAAAGCGCGGTGCGCGCTTGCCGAGGAAGGCCGAGATGCCCTCCTTGGCGTCCTCGCTGGCAAAGGCGGTGGCGAAGCCGCGCTTCTCCGCCTCGATGCCCTCGTCGAGATCGCCGGCGCCGGACACGCGCTTGATCTGCTCCAGCGCAATCGGCGCCTGACCGGCCAAGCGGCGTGCCCAGGCGAGCGCCGTGTCGAGCAGTTCGTGGTCCTCGACCATGCGGTTGACGAGCCCCAGTTCGAAGGCCTCTTCGGCCATGATCGGGTCGCCGATCGTGTTCATCTCCAGAGCCTTGTTCTCGCCCACGAGCCGCGGCAGGCGCTGCGTGCCGCCGAAGCCCGGGATGATGCCGAGCTTGATCTCCGGCTGGCCGAAGGTCGCCGAGCGTGCGGCGATGCGCACGTCGCAGGCCATCGCCAGCTCGCAGCCACCGCCGAACGCGAGCCCGTTGACGGCCGCGATCGTGGCGATTCCAACCGAGCCGAATTCGCGCAAGAGTGCATGCGCGGCATGGATCAACTGCTCGCCGGAGGCGGCGTCCATCGCGGTGAAGGCCTTGATGTCGGCGCCCGCGCTGAACAGGAACGGGTTGGAGGAGGCGATCACGAGCGCATGCACGCCTGCGTCCTTGACCTTGCTCCAGACCTTGCCGAGGTCCTCGATCACCTGTGGGGCGATCGAGTTCATCTGGCCGTTCGCAAGCCAGGCGATCGCCACGCCGTCGGAGCGCGTCTCGAGCTTAACGACCTCGGCCGGTTGCTCTGCGTCAGGCTGTGGGTAGGCATAGAAGCCTTGGCCGCTCTTCTGCCCGAGGCGACCCTGAGCGACCAGGCGCCGCAGGATCGTCGGCGGCGTGAAGCGCTCGCCGTAGCGCTCGGCAGCGTTCTCCAGGCGCTCGAGCACCAAGTCGAGACCCTCCATGTCGGCCTTCATGAACGGCGGCATCAGGCCACGGCGGGGGTCGAAGCCGGCGCCGGCCATCATCCCGAAGTCGATGTCGCGGTGGGTGGCAACGCCCTCCTGCAGGACCAATGCCGCCTCAGTGAACGTCTTGAGGGTGAGCAACTCCACGATCTCGGCGACGTCAGGATCGCCGTCGCCCTTGAGGTTGGCCTCGCCCGCTGGGCTGTAGACGCCGTCGCCGCCGGTCTTGGCGCCGAGCTTGCCTTCGGAGACGAGTTTCTGCATGCCCTTGGGCACGTAGAAGCGCTCGTCGCCGTATGAGTCGGCGACGTGCTCGGCGACGTGCAGGACCGTGTCGAGGCCGAGCAGGTTGACCAGGAAATACGGCCCCATGGGGACAACGCCGGCAGCGCCGATGCCCTCGTCCATCGCCTTGATCGAGAGTTTCTTCTCCTCCTGCTCGCGCCACAGCTCGGACATGCCTGCCATCAATATGCGGTTGACGACGAAGCCGGGGACCTCGAGACAGGCGATCGGCTGCTTTCGGATCGCCTGGGCGAATGTGAGCGCTGCGGTGACGGTTTCCGGCGAGGTCTCCTCGCCCTCGACGATCTCGACCAAAGGCATCACCGAGGCGGGATAGAAGTAGTGGAAGCCGACGACCTTCTCCGGGCGCATCGTCGCCTCGCCGATCTCGCCGATCGACAGCGACGAGGTGTTCGATGCCAAGATCGCGTGGCCGGGCGTGACCGCATCGAGCTCGGCGAACACCGCCTGCTTGATCTCCATGCGCTCGGGCACGGCCTCGATCACGAAGTCGACGTCGCCGAAGCCGGCGTATGAGGTGGTGCCCTTGATGCGGCCGAGGATCTCCTCGATCTGGGCGGCGCCCTGCTCGACTGTGACGCGCTCCTTCTTGACGAGCTTTGCGACTTGGCCCTCGGTCACTTTGCGCGCCTCGTCCAGGCCCGCCTGCACGAGCTCCTGGTTGATGTCCTTGAGCACGACCGGGAAGCCGGCGGCGGCGATCGTCTGCGCGATCTGCCCGCCCATGGTGCCCGCTCCGACAACGGCGGCCTTGAACACGAACATGCTTGTGATCTCCTCTATTTGACGGTGGCTCAGCTCAGCTCTTACGGGCGGTGCTGCTGTGCCGACGGCGCATGCGCCGTCGGTCGGGCCGTGCATGCACGGCCCGAGGGAGGGTCGCATGCGACCCTCCCGGCCATGCCGCATGCGGCATGGCCAACATCATCCTTAGACGGCTGCGGGCTCCTCCACGCGACGGGGAAGCAGCGTTTCGCGTGCGATCACGAGGCGCTGGATCTGCGAGGTGCCCTCGTACAGCTGCATGATCTTGGCGTCGCGGAACAGCTTCTCGACCGGGTACTCCTTGATGAAGCCGTAGCCACCGTAGACCTGCACGGCGTCGGTCGCGATCTTCATCGCGGCGTCGGCGGCAAAACGCTTGGCGTGCGAGGAGACGAGCGTGTTTCGCTGGCCTGAGTCCAGCAGGTAGGCGGACTTCCAAGTGAGCAGGCGTTCCGCCTCGATTTCGGTGGCCATGTCGGCGATCATGAACTGGATCGCCTGGTGCATCGCGATCGGCACGCCGAACTGGACGCGTTCGCGCGAGTAGTCCGTCGCGAATTCAAACGCCGCACGGGCGATGCCCGTCGCCATCGCGGCCACTCCCGGGCGTGTGCGGTCGAGTGTCATCATCGCGAGCTTGAAGCCGGCGTTTTCCTCGCCGAGCAGGTTCTCGGCGGGGACCTCGACGTCGTTGAAGGAGATCGTGGCGGTGTTGGAGGCGCGCTGCCCGAGCTTGTCCTCCTTCTTGTCGACCACGACGCCCCAGTCGCGCTCGACGACGAAAGCGGAGATGCCGCGGTGGCCGGCCTCCTTGTCGGTCTTGGCATAAACGGTGTAGTAGTCGGCGTAGCCGCCGTTGGTGATGAAGCACTTGGAGCCGTTGATGACGTACTTGTCGCCTTTCTTGACGGCGGTGGTGCGCATGCCGGAGACGTCGGAGCCGGCGTCGGGCTCGGTCAGGCAGAAGGAGGCGAGCTTGGGCGCCTCGGTGAGCATGCCCAGGTACTTCTTCTTGATCTCCTCGGAGCCACCGAGCGTGATCGGCGCGGTCGCGAGGCCGTTGCAGCCGAGCGAGGTCTGGATGCCCGAGCAGCCCCAGGAGAGCTCCTCCTCGATCAGACAGCCGTCGAGGTAGCCGGCGCCAGGTCCGCCGTACTCCTCGTCTATGTGGGTGTTCATCAGACCCACATCCCAGGCCTTCTGGATGATGTCCGCCGGCCAAGTGCCGTCCTTGTCGTACTCCCAGGCGACCGGCCGGATCTCTTTCTCGGCGAAGTCGTGGGCCATTTCGCGAAGGTTCTTCTGCTCGTCGGTGAGCGTGAAATCGACCATGGTCTGGTGTTCTCCTAGGACGGACGCAGGTTAGATTGACTAGTCAGTCAATCGTGGCCTCCAAGGGTAGCGAAGGTCCCATTTGCACGATGCCCCCCGCGCGCGCGGGGGGCATATCGCGAAAAGAAGACCCAACCCCCCGGTCGCGGTGACGGCATGCAGTAGCCCATTTGCACGCCATGCCCCGCGCGCGCACGCGGGGCATGCGGCCAAAACGGAAATATCCGCCGCCACGGCAGGCGGCGCCGCAAGGCGGCCTCGAGTGAGCCACAATCAGACGATGGAACCGTTCACGGTCGTGGTTGTGGGTGCAGTCGTGCTGTTCGTGCTCGTCGGCGTCGGCTCGTTCCTCGCCGGCGGCAGCCTGTACGACAAGATCGGCGAAGGCGGCCTCTCGATGGGCGAGAGCGGCTCCGGCGGGCCGTCGCCGAACTCGCCGCTGGGACGTGCCGAGCGCGAGCAGGAGATCCGCCAGATGCTGCAGGCGCGTAGCGACAGGCAGGTGCGACAGGGTGGCTCGGCACTGGACATCGACGCCGAGCTCGCGTTGCTCGAAGAGCCGACTGATGGCGCACCAGTCGGCAAACACGACGTGGGGCTGACCGAAGAGGTGCGCCAACTCGTGACGGCACGCAACGAACGCAGGGTGCGCAGCGGCGAAGAGCCGATGGACGTCGAGTCAGAGGTGCGAAAAACCCTGGAAGAACTCGACCCCTGACGGGCGTTGACGCTGCGCCGGCGTCCTCCCTCCCTCATGTGCTAAAGCACATTTCGGTCAGTGCGTCCTTGTATCGCTTGGTCAACCCCCGTCAGTAGCCCCTGGCAACAGGAGCTCAGCCTTTGGAGAGTTCTTCGAGCGTGCCGGAGCTGATGCCCGAGCCCGAGGTGCCCTCGAGCACTCCCACCAGCTGCTGTAGCGCCGGGAGCAGCTGGCTTGGCGACTCGGCGTTTGCCGGCGCGCTGATCGTCTGCTTTTTGTTCAGATCTGTGAATTCGAGCTGGACCGTCAAGTTGGCGCTCGAGAGGCCGTTGAGAAGGGCCTGTGTCTGTGGCGTGCCCGTGATGGCCGCCGTGACTTCCAGGCGGCGCAGCATGTGGTCGCCCTCGCCCGTGTAGACGTCCACATGAGCGGACTTGATCGACTTCGCCAGTTCGTCGATCACGCTCGGCGAAAGGCTGCCGCCGGCGCCCGAGGCTCCAGGCACCGAATCCAGGCCGAGCGAGCTGCCCGCCTGGGAGAGTTTGGTCACATCGGCTAGGAAGGCCGGTATGTCCACTGATGCGATCAGGTGAATCGTGGCTTCGCCGCCCACCGTCGCCGTGCCTGCCTTGGTCGGATTCGACAACCAACGGCCCGGTTCGATGCCGAGCGAGGAGAAGGTCGAGCGGACCTTGGCGCTCGAGGCCTTCTTGGTGGCCCCCGCATAGCTCGCTTCGAGCGCCTTGTAGGTGCTCGAAGGCGTCGAGAACCAGCTGCCGGCCAGCTGTACGAACAACGCCGAGCCGGTCGAGGTGGCGCCCGCCTGCAGGCTGTGACCGGCGACGCCAAGCTGCAGCTGGAGGGCAAAACGAGGGAGCTTGCCCGCACCAACGCTTTCAAACGGACCGTCGAGGCTCACCGCGATCTGCTTGGTCTGAGTGCTCGATCCGCCGGCGCCGAGCGTCAAGGAGAGCTTGACGTCGCCGCTTTCGATCTGCTTGTTCCCGGAGAAGGTTTCGTCTAGTAGCGCCTGTGGGCTGCCTGAGGATGCGCCACCGCATGCAGAGAGCAGACAACCACAGAAGATTGCCGGCAGCAGCGCAACTGCTGCTCGTACAGGTGTGTTCTCAAGGAGTGCCCTCAACGCTTCGACCCGGCCGGCGCGCTGCAACGTTTGCTGCGATGCCCGACGCGGATGAGCCTAGCATCAGGCCGATGCATCCCAAGCCAGTGCGCGCCCGCGCCCGGAGAGCGAGATCGCGCACGTACCGTGAAGCTCAGACCCTCAGGGGCACAGGCAGGTTGGCGTTGGGGCTCGCCGCCGTCTGCCTTGCCGCCCTGGCGGCGCTCAGCGGCGGCGCAAGCGCCAGCAAGCGGGTGACCGTGACGGCTGCGCTTCAGCAACTGCAGAAGAGCGGCGCGATCACTGCGGCGAGCTACACCAAGTACCAAGGGGGCTTCAGCGCCGCTAAGAGCTCACTGCGGAAACTGTCTGGCACACGTGCCGCCGAACTCGGCGCGGTGATGGCCAACGTCGAAGCTATGGCCGCAAGCAACCAACTGATTCCCTCGCGCCTGCCAGTGGTCTTCACCACGCTCGAACGCAACCGGCAATGGTGGACCACCGAACGACTGCTCGGGGCCGATCAGCGCGTGTATTTCGCCGGCAGCAAGCTTGTTTGGGAGTACTACCCCGGCCAGGGCATCGAGATCCAATGGCTGGCCACCTTTGGCAAGGCCAACGGGTACTTCCTCGACAAAGAAATCACGACGCTGAAGGAAGTGCTGAACGAAGCGATCTCGCTCGCCACCCAGCGCGCCGGCGGGATCGCCTGGGAATACATGTTCCAGTTCGACGGCGGACTTCCGCCGTG
>DATCEK010000091.1:0-7922 GCA_036510155.1 Solirubrobacteraceae bacterium
CGGAGCCTCAGCCAACTCATCGGCTCGCCGGCTCTGCCAGTGCAGCTACCGATCGGCTCGCGACGCACGATGGGGTCGACTGGCCATTTCCGGTCCGCTTGGGATCTCCAGTCCGTCTCGTGCAGTGGGCAGTCGCGCCATACTGGGCCGCTTGAGTTCTGTGGATAGCCAAGCACTCGCTGGGGGCCAGCCCCGGTCGGGCTCCTCGCGCAGGTCGCTGGCGGACATGCGCATCTCATTGGCGATGGTCACGGCGATTGTGCTGGTCGGCAGCTGGCTGTTGCTCGCTCCCCGCTCGCCGGACTTCGCCGCGCAGACCTACCGCGCGACGCTGTTCGAACGCTTTGGCTTCACCGTCTGGGACAACAACTGGTACGGCGGACACCATCTTCCCGGCTACAGCCTGGTGTTCCCCTGGCTTGCGCTGTTGCTCGGGATTCGCCTTGCCGGCGCGCTTGCGGTGCTCGCCTCCACTTTCGCGTTCGAGCGGATTGCGCTTGGGGAGTACGGGCCTCGTGCGCGCTGGGGGGCCGCATGCTTTGCCCTGGCTGCCGCGGGTGACCTGTGGATCGGGCGTGTCACCTTCGCGCTTGGCGTCATGTTTGCCGTGTTTGCCGTGCTCGCGCTTGTGCGTAAACGACCCTGGCTTGCGGTCCTGCTCACGGTGCTGTGTACGGCCACGAGCCCTGTCGCTGGGTTGCTGCTTGCCCTGGCTGGCGGTACCCATGTGCTCGTCAGCCGTCGTGCGCTTGCCGGGCTGACGCTGGTATTGCCAGTGCTCGCGGTCGTCCTGCCGCTGGAGGCCCTGTTCCCCGAGGGTGGCTGGGAGCCGTTTGCCGCAAGCTCGATAATCACAACGGTCGCTGTAACGCTTGCGTTCCTCTATGCGGTGCCGTGGGAGGAGCGGCTCTTGCGAATCGGCGCGCTGATCTACCTGGGCGTGACCTTCCTCTCGATCGCCCCGACGCCGATGGGCAGCAACATCGCCCGCTACGCCGTGATCCTGGCCGGGCCACTCTCGCTGTGCGTGCTCGGGCGCGACGGCTTTCGTCGCCCCGGTCGTCCGCTTGCCAGCATCGTGTTCGCGGTCGGGCTGATCGTCGTTTGGACTGTCTGGGGGCCGGTGCGCGAGAGCGCCGAGGTTGTGGGCGATCCCTCGACGAGCGCTGCTTATTACGTGCCGCTCGAACGCTTCCTCGACGATCACGGCGGGTCGCTCGTGCGTGTCGAGGTGCCCTTTACGCATTCCCATTGGGAGGCGGACTATCTCGCGCGGCGCTTTTCCTTGGCACGAGGTTGGGAGCGCCAGCTCGACACCAAGTACGACCCACTGTTCTTCGGCGGCCCGCTCACCGCCTCCGCCTACGGTGCCTGGCTGACGGGGCTGGCCGTCAGCTACGTCGCGCTGCCCGATGTTCGACTCGACGGATCCAGCGACGAAGAGGCGGCGCTGATCCGCAAGGGGCTGCCTTACCTGCGCGAAGTGTTCGCGAGTAGGCACTGGCGCGTGTTCGAGGTGCTCAAACCCACGCCGATCGCCTCCGCTCCGGCCGTGCTGAGCGGGTTGGACCACGACTCGTTCACGTTGCGCTTCGCCACGGCTGGGACTTCGCTTGTGCGGCTGCATTACACGCGTTACTGGGCGTTCGCGCGCGGCCACGGCTGCATCGCGCCTGCTCGTGGTGGTTGGACGAACGTGAGCGTCAAGTTCCCCGGCGTCGTGCGTGTCCAGGCGCGCTTTTCGCTTGGGCGTGCGTTGTGGTCGGCCGGGTCGTGTGGATGACAACGACGCGCTTGGTACCGGTCTCCGTCGTGGCGGCTTTGGCGCGAGCCTCCGAGACGGCCACCGCGGCCTTTGCGTGCGGCGCCTTGGTCGACGTCCTCGCTCCTTGTTGCGGTGCCGCGTTCAGCGGGGCGAGCGCGTACAGGCCGGTGATTCCTGACAGGTAGAGGTAGTGGTTGTCGCTGATCACCGGGTCGAAGGAGCCCGTGCTCTTTGAGAACACGACCTTGCCGGTGGAGATGCCGAGACCGATTGTGTCGTGGCTGCCAAGATCCGCGAAGTAGACGATCTTGCCGACGATCGTGGCCGATCCGGAGATCTTGCCACCCGCGTGGTACTGCCACTCGATGTGACCGGAGCGGGCGTTGAGCGCGTAGAACGTGCCGTCGTATGAACCCAGATAGATGGTCGGGCCGAGACCTGGGGCGTTGGTGACGGCAGGCGAGGCATACACGTAAGCTCCTGTTTGCACCGCCCAGTCGAGCGCGCCCGAGGAGGTGTCGTAGGCGTATACGCGTCCGTCGGTGTTGCCGAGGAACACGCGGCCGTACATGACAGCTGGGGTGGAGTAGAAGGTGCCGCTGCCGAGCAGGGCACCGCCGGAGCCCGAGCGCCACAGGAGGTGACCGTGCTCCTCGCCGACGGCCTGCAGGTCCCCGGAGTAGTCGCCGAAGTAGAGGACTCCTCCGGAGAGGCTCGGGCTGGCCTTGACCGCGCCGGGGGCGTGGTAGGTCCAAAGGATGCTGCCGTTGTGGGCACTGAGGGCGTAGACGGTTCCGTTTTGGGAGCCGAAGAAGAGCTTGCCTTTGTCGAGCAGGGGCGAGGACTCTGCGCGGCTGGTTAGGTCTCGCTGCCAGCGGTAGTGGCCGTTTAGTGTGTTCAGGGCCACCACGCGGCCTGCTTGGGCGCCGGGTGAGCGTGAGAGGATGGTCGCGTAGACGGTGTCGCCGGAGACAGCCGGGGTGGAGGCCGAGAGGGCGCCGAGACGTCGGCTCCAGAGCGTTTGGCCGGTGTACTTGTCGATCGCGTTCAAGGTGGCGTCGTCGGCGAGTTGGAAGATGCGGTTGCCCCACATGACGGGGGGGAACTCGAGCAGGGCGCCGCCGCCGCGCGCCCACACGGTCCGGTAGGGCGGGCGCATGGTGGGGGAGGCGGGGAAGAAGCGGGTGTGGTTCTTGGTGTAGCCGTACAGCGGCCAGGCGAAGTGGTCTTGGCCTTTGACCTTTGGCAAGGTCGGCGTCGGCTGGGGCACGAACACCGCGTGGGGGTGGTAGATGTTGCCTGTGCGGTGTTTCTCGTAGAGATAGCCCGCTATAGCTATTCCCGCCAGTACGAGCAGCGCCACCGCCGCCGTCGCCAGTCGAGCGCTTCTGGAGGCTGGAAACATGCGGAAGCGTCGCTTGCCGTTCATCGGTCGGCCTTCAAGGCTGGTCGGTCCTTTCCGCCCCTAGAACGCGTCTCGAGACCCGTGGGCACCTCAGGCGGCGAGTCTGCTCGACGGTGGATCGGAGTCCACCGTCGAGGGCTGTCGTGCGTGTTCGGCGGCGGCGTGCCCTCGGACTATTCTCCTGGCGCGGGTTTCGCGCGCGGGACGGCCGAGCAGCCAGCCCATCATCCGAGCGCCGCCGAGCGCAAGCTGGGCGATGGCTACGGTGCCCAGTGGCAGCAGCGTGAGGCCCGCCACGAGCGAGACGATGTCATGGCCCGCGGCGATCGACCAGTTCCACAGCATGTAGTCGGCCACCGTGAGCACGACCAGGGAAGCCAAGGCTCTTGGACGCACGGGCTATACCTTAGTGGTCGCGCGTGACGGTACGATGAATGCGCTCCGCGGGCGAAGTGTTGTGGTTGCACAAAAGCCTTCCAAGCTTTTAGGGCGGGTTCGATTCCCGTCGCCCGCTTCAAAGCAGGGCTCCTGGCAAACAGTCTCTAAGGAGGCAGCGCATGGTCAAACCGATACCGGACAACTATCCGCAGGTGATGCCCTATCTGATCGTCGACGGCGCCGGCGAGGCGATCGAGTTCTACCAGAGCGTGCTCGGGGCCAGCGAGCGCATGCGCTTGGGCGGCCCCGACGGCAAGGTCGGCCACGCCGAGCTTCAAATCGGCGATGCCGTGATCATGCTCGCCGACGAGAACCCGGGGATGAACATCGAAGGTCCCAAGTCGGTCGGCGGCACGCCCGTGACGATCCACATCTATCTGGAGGACGCCGACGCGGCGTTCGAGCGCGCGGTCAGCGCTGGCGCGAAGCCGCTAAGGCCGGTTGAGGATCAGTTCTATGGCGATCGCTCCGGGCAATTCGAGGATCCCTACGGGCATCGGTGGAACGTGGCCACGCATGTCGAGGACATCTCCGAGGAGGAGATTTCGCGGCGGGCGGCCGAGATGGGCGGGGGTGATTCGTGATGGCCGAGCTGAGGGGTAAGCCTGAGATCGCGACGGAGGCCCCGGCGACGGACTGCCCGGCGCTCGATTCGTCTCCCGTGCTCGTGGTCGAGCGCTTCATGGAGTTCCTACGCCGCGGGGATCTCGATGAGGCTGTGGCGCTGTTGGCGGTGGACGTGCGCTACGAAAACGTCGGTCTGCCCACCGTCAACGGTCGCGAGCGCGTGCGGCGTCTGTTTGGGCGGGGGTACGACGATGGGGCCGGCTTCGATGTCGTCATCCACACGATCTGCGCGGACGGAGCATCGGTGCTCACTGAGCGCACCGACTTCCTGACATTTCGCAAGCTCCACATTCAGGTCTGGGTCTGCGGGCGCTTTGACGTTCGCGACGGGCAGATCACGCTGTGGCGCGACTATTTTGACTTCCTCGACTTCAACAAGGGTCTGGTGCGCGGGCTGCTTGGGGTGCGTTTGCCGAAGCTTCGCGCCAAGCTGCCTTCGGAAGCCTGATCTCAGGGGGCAGGTGCCTCGTGGGCTTTGTCCGTAGAATCGAAAGGCACCACGGGGAGTGGCGCAGTCTGGTAGCGCACCCGGCTGGGGGCCGGGCGGTCGCAGGTTCAAATCCTGTCTCCCCGATGAAAGGTCACAGGTTCAGAACCTTAAAAATCCGCGGGCGGGGGCTAGAGCGGGGGCTATAAAACCCGCGCAAAAGCTGGGGATCGCGGAAGGCTGTTCTCGCCTGTTCCCGGCTGTTCTCGGCACGCGGGACCGCAGAAGGACCGCAGCGACGGATCGAGAGGACCGCAGGACTTTCCCATCAGACCGGTCCCGGCGGGCGAAAACCCAACTCCGCTTAAACCAGGGTCAGATCAAAGTCTCCGCCGAACCCAGGACGGCTCACCGGCAGTGCGTCCTGTTGGCGCGGCGGATACTCTGCCACGTGATGCAACTGCCCATCGGTTTGGGATCAGCCGGCAATTACATCGTTGAACTGGGGGCGATCACCGCGGGAGCCTTGGCGGTTGGCACCGCGGTTGGCTTCGTCTTGGGCTCATTCGCCCGCGACCTCGGCGCGGATGTCGATCCGCTTGAGACCGCACAGCGCGGGGCGGCGCTCGGGGCCGTCTTCGGCCTGACCTTCGGCCTATTGACTCTAGCGTTGTGAGCACGTCCGGCTACAGTCCTCGTATGCAGGTTCGCAGGATCGCTAGCTATCCCGCGATTGCGCTCGTGGGCCTCGTGGCTGCCTACCTCAGTCACCTCCTCGGGCTCGATGCCCCGGCGAGATTCCTGTTCGCGACACTCGTCCTTATCGTGTCGGTCGCGTTTGCCCTCGGTACGAGGTTGGCGCCTCGAACGCGCTCAGGACGACGCGACGGCGGACCCACAGCGCATGGACTGCAAGCGCCAAGCGAGCCCGCACAGCAGACCCGACCCGATGCGCAGCAGGGGCCCGCCCCGCGGGAACTCAGGCCGCCCGACCCTCCTGCGCCCGTAGCGGTGCCGCGGCTTGATGATGCTTACCGGACACGGTCCTGCGCCACGAGCCTCGTATGCCACCACTGCGATGCGCAGTACCCGCTGCACGGCGAGACCCGTCAATGCGAGCAATGCGGCAAGGGTCTGGACGTGGCTTACGACTACGAGCTTGCCGCACGTCTCCTCAGGGAAATCCCGTCCAGCGAGCGTCCGTACAACCTGTGGCACTTTGAGGAGCTTCTGCCGATAACCGAGTCGCGCGCACAAGCGTGGGTTGGTTGGCAGTCTGGCTATACGCCTCTCATTCGCGCTCACAGGCTCGGGGCCGAACTCGGCCTAACAAACCTCTACCTCAAGGACGATTCATCCTGTCGACCAAGCTGGTCGTACAAGGATCGCGTCGTATCGACGGCGGTCGCTCGTCTCCTCGAGATGGGCAAGTCTCAGATCGGGTGTGCATCGACAGGCAACACCGGTGCCTCGCTCGCAGCTCTAGCGGCTAAGGCAGGGGTTCATGCCTATGTGTTCTACCCGCAAAGGCTGGAGAGCATGAAGGCACGCGAGTGCGCAGCGCTTGGTGCAACGGTCTGTCAAGTCGATGCAAACTACGACGAACTAGTAAGAGGTTGCAGAGCAGTTGCCGAGCTTGCCGATCTTGAGTTCGCCAACATTACGCTGAGGCCGTTCTATGCCGAGGGGGCCAAGACCCTGGCTTTCGAGACTGTGCAACAGCTAGGCTGGACGGCGCCCGATCACATCGTTGTGCCCGTGGCCGGCGGCACTCTCGCGTCTCGTACGCACAAGGGACTAGGGGAGCTCCAGCTCCTTGGTCTGGCTGAGACCGACTCGACAAGAATCCACATCGCCCAGCCGGAAGGCAGTAACCCGATCGCCACTGCGGTTCTCGCCGAGGAGGCCGAGGTACACCCAGTAAGGCCCGAGACAGCCGCACACCAGCTTGCGATTGGCGCACCCGGTGAGGGCTATCTGGTGGTCGATGCTGTCCGTGCGCGAGGCGGCACGGCTGGAGTCGCGACGGACTCCGAGATTTTCGCAGGTATCAATCTGTTGGCAGCCACGGAGGGGATCTTGACCGAGCCCGCGGGTGGTACGACCATAGCCGTGCTAGAGAAGCTCGCCGCTGCGGGCTGTTTCGGCCCGAACGACACCGTTGTGGCGGCGATCACCGGGAACGGGCTGAAGACACTCGACGATCATCCATCCCTGCCATGGCCAGCGAAGGTTCCGTGCGAGCCAGGCGTCATGGCGCAAATCATCATTGACTGGGATTTCGGCAAGGCGCGCATGCCGGTGCCTGGCTAGGGACCGAGCTCGCTCGGGTTTCGCGCACTGGGGCTTCGCGGGTTGGCTGTTGCTCTACGTGGAGGCCACCCTGGCCTGACTCCCCATGCGTGCTAGGCCCGGTGTTTGGCGCGATCATCGGCACGGTCGTCCGCGGCATCCGAGCTGGGACGGTGCCGATTAAACGGCAAGCTGGCTGCGCCGCCGTCCGTCTGGGATTGGTGTTGGGCGGCGTTAGCGCATCGTCGTATTGACAGTGCTGGAGGCACGGGCCTCCGAACAGCGGTGACGAAAACCGCATAGGAAAGCCAGCCTGTACCTTTCTTCCCGATGAAAAGTCACAGGTTCAGAACCTTCGGAAGCCCCGCGAACAGAGCGAAAGCTGCAGAAAGACTGGGCTTCGTGGTTGGCTGTGCTCGTCTGTTCCCGGCTGTTCCCGGCACGCGGGACCGCAAAGGTATGCGATAGGGACCGCAGAAGGATGCTGGCTTCAGCCGAGAGCGCCTGGTCTGGCTAGGCCATAGGAGCGCTTATCGGGCGTTGGAGCGATTCCCAGCAATAGGCTAGCGGGGGATCCGTCCGAACAGGAACGTATGTTCGATCGACTTAGAGCGCCTAACAGAATGAGTTTTGGAGTTGTTGGTGGCAGATGAGTGCGCAGCCGATTGGTGAGGGGGTCTGTCTGATGAACGGTGGATCTGGCTTGGTCTGACCGAAGGGATGGACCATGACGGAGATAGTCGGTCTGACCGATCAGGAGGAGATGATCGGGTCTATGACTACAGATATCGTTGATCAGAAGCAGTTGGTTGAGCAGCTGTTGGAGCAGGCTTAGTGACTATCCGAGAACTGTTTGTGGGTGTTGTTGGAGTTGGTGGCGTCGGCGGTACCAGAGCAGAGCGCAGGCTAGCTGGATGAGTCCGAGGTAGTTGGTGGGGTTCTTGTCGTAGCGGATGAGGATCGCCCGG
>DATCEK010000092.1:0-25959 GCA_036510155.1 Solirubrobacteraceae bacterium
AGGCAATCGTTTAGAACGGGCTCTGCGAGATGACTTCCGGCTTCCAGAAAGGCGCCGTCAGGCCGGGCGGAGCGTTGTAGGCATACAGCAGGTAGAGATAGGGCCGCGCCGGATAGGCGGGGTCGACGGCCATCCCGAGCAGACCACGGTCATCCTCGTTGAAGACTTCTTCGGTGCCGCCTTCGCCGAGGTTTACGACCTGCGTCGCCGTTTTCGAAGCCACGTTTGGGAACTCGTCGACGATCCCGTTCTGCTCGGCCACGAAGACCTCGCCGTCGGGCGCGAAGCGCGCGATCGTGGCCTGGTTGACGCCACCCACAACCTGGTTGTCGGCAAATCCCGATGCCAGCACCTCGCCTGAAGCCGCACCTGGGAGAGTAAGCAGCACAAGCGAGAACAGCAACGCGACCGCCGCCGCGGCGACGCGCATCAAGCGGGCCCGCCCTTCCCGCATGAGCTCGGGTGTGTTCCCAGCGACACGGCGAGCATCCTATTGAGCATGGCGAGCAAGTCGTCGCATGAGCACCGCGGTGCCTATTAGGCACGCGAGCAACGCGAGCAGCAAAAGCACGTCGGCAGCACTCAGCGGCAGCGAGCCCGCTTCGCCGGCGGCAAGAGTGTTGCCGGCCGTTTGGCCTGCGGCCACGACACCCGTGCCAGCTCCCCGACCGCTTGCTGTCGAAGAGCTTGTGCCTTGGCTCCGCACGCCCCTGCCCGCGACTGTCCCCTGAGAGGACCCTGAGCCGTCGGCGGGCGGGACCCCCGAGGAGCCCGAGCTCACCGCCCCGTCGGCATGCGTACTGGAACCGCCGCCACCACCGCTACCGCCGTTGGCGCTGACCTTGCCCTGCTTGGCATGGGCACGTGGCGCGCCGAGCACGGCAGCCTGGCCGCTGTAGGCATCCACCGAGGAGACTTCCGCGGCCGCCGGCGCTGCCGCGAGCGCGAGACCAATGCTCGCGGCGACCAGCGTCTTGACGATTGACTTGACTTTCATGGCTTCACCCTCCGTAGCGAACGCCCTGCGCGAGCAAGCGGCCCAACGCCTTAGAGAACACGATAGCGACGCGAAGGTTCCGCGCCACTCCTATCAACGACCAAAGCGGGCCACTTTGCGCGCGCTCAGGATTTCCTGTGCCTGGGCGAAGCTGAGCGGATGGGTGCTGTGCACGCGCGCCAGCGCCGCGTCCACGACCGCCTCCTGCGGGTTCAGCTCGTGGGCGCGGCGCAATTGCGTCGCAGCCGGCGCAGCGTGGCCGAGTTCGCTTTCGATCAGGCCCAGGGCAAACGGCGCCAGCCATTCCTGATCGTCGCGACGTTGTGCCTCTTCGAACCAGCTGCTTGCCCTTGCCGGTTCTTCGAGGTTGAGGCCGATCGCACCGCCGACGAGATCGATCTGCATGTCAAACGGCATCAGCTTGGAGGCGGAGTGCAGCTCGCCGTAGGCGACACCTGGCTCCTCCGGCCACACCGCGATCGCCTTCTGCACCTCGCGCGCGGCCGCGAACGGGATCGCAATCGCCGCCAGTGCTGCGAGGGCGAACAGAGCAAACGCACCCCAGTACAGCGCGCTGGCAGGGCGCGAACTCCGCCGCGCACTCTGCTCGCCCTCCCCAGCTTGCCTACCCACGGGATCCCCTGCCCGCGAACGCCCCCCATCCGCGGCCGGCGCACTAGCCGGCGCTTCGAGCGGACCCGCCGCGGGCCGAACCGCGCCCGCCGCGCCCGCAAAGGCGAGCGCTGGCACGCTCAGCGCCGGGAACTCCCAGAACCAGTCGATCGAACCGTGCACCAGCCACACCACGAGCGGTAGGAGGGCGATCCCCGCGGCGACACGGCGCGGGCCAGCCACTCCGTCCCCAGAAGTCTCCGCGCGCGGGCGCAGCGCCGCCATGAACACCGCCACGACGAACAGCCCGAACAGCAGCGCGCCCACCAGACCCGTATGTACGAGCAGGCGCAGCTCGAGCGAGTGAACCCAGCGCGGTTCCTGTCCGGTGTGGCGCAGCCGCAGGTAGGCCGAGGCGAAGTTGTCCTGGCCCAAGCCGAGCAGCGGATGGTTTGCCCATTCGCGCAGACCGACGCGCCAGAAATCCACGCGCTGGGAGCCGAGCGAGGTGAAGCGCGATGCTCCGGCTGCGGCTTCGCTGCTGTTGGCAAACGAACGCCAGGCTCCTTCGACGCGGCCGACAACGTGACCGTGCGTCGCGATCAGGCCGACGACGACCCCCGCGAGCAGGGCGCCGACCGCAATCGCCGCGCCGATCCGGTTCGCTTGCCGCGTGGCCCGGGCGCTCAGCGAGAGGCGTCGGTCGAGGATCACCGCGAGCGTGCCAACGAGCGCCAGCACGACGTCGGCGACCAGCATCGCCTGCGCTGCGTGCCTGCCCTGCTGGTGGAGAACCTGATGCAGACGTGGTTCGAGCAGCGTCACGCCCCCCGCCGTCGCCCGTCCATATACGCGCAGCAGCGCGGGCGTCGCTGCCGCGGTCGCGAGCGCCGGGCCGAGCGCGAAGGCGAGCAGCCGCAGGCGACCTGGAACGATCAAAAGCGCGAGTGCCAAGATGATCGGCGCGGTGAACAGCCAGCCGCGGCTCTGTCCCAGCACCGCCAACTGCAGGCACACCGCGGCGAGCACGAGGCCGCCCACCCTGAGCACGATTGGACCCGAGCGCCGCGAGGACAATGCCACTGCGGTGACCGCCGCCGTCATGAACAGGGCCGCGTCGGCGTTGTAGTAGCCCAGCGGGTAGACCAGGCGCGCGTTCAGATAGAGGCTGCTCGGGTCGGCAAGCAGCGCCAACCTTGCGGTCGTGACCACCGCCAGCGCGCCAACTCCCGCGACGAAGCTCGCCAGTGCCACGCCGAGCGGCCGGCTACTCCAGGGCAGGATCGCAAACGTGACGAACGTCGCCGCGTATACGAGCGTGCGGTCACTGCCCAGCAATGCGGTGCCCTGGTCGTGTGCCCATAGCACCGATAGGAACGACCACGCGGTGTATGCGAGCACGGCCGCGCAGGCGACCGTCGCCCAGCGCGAGATGCGCACGCGCGCCAGCCCGAGCCGTGTCGCGCACAGCAATCCGACGATCACCAGTGCGCCGAGGTACCAGAGGCTGGGGTCGTAGCTTGCGCCCAGCACCGGCCGCGCTTCGTAGCCGCCGCCGGTGGCGGCCCACACCAGCGCGACCGCGAGCATCACCCCGGCCGGGAACAGCACGAGCGTGTCCTGGCGAACCCACCTTGGCCGGGTCTCGGGTTCGTTCACGTAGGAGATACTTCCCGATCCCCCAGATGTGAAGCCGGATGAGCGCTCAGGCGCCGAAGGGGGTCGCCGCTATTTCCGGCGGACGATGCAGCGAGAATGAGGGTGAGACGCCGACTCCGGGCTCGAGCGCACGCAGCAGCGCCGAGCCGGGAGAAGCTTGACGCGGCAGCGGCAACTGCGCGCTGAAGGTCCCATCGCCGTCGCTGCGCAGGGTGGCAAATGTGCGCCAGGTGCGTCCCTGGAGCCACTGGACACGGACGCTGCCGGGTACGCCCGCGGGCGTGCGGCCCCACACGTACACGCTTCGTTTGGCGGCGGGATAAGCGACGAGCGGAAAGCGGAACGCCGCGGCCGCCGGCTTGGGCGTATCGCAATAGATGCCTCCCGCGCAGGCGAAATACAGCCCCGACTGGAATGGCGAGCTTCCCATCGGCTCGTCGCGCAGCGTGAACCACGTGAAAATGTTGATGCCGGCCTGCCAGCTGCGATAGAGGGTTTCGGCGACCCAGCGACGCTCCAGGACGACCGGCACGCCGCCCGGGTTGGGGGGGTTGCTATCCCAGCTGAACTCGGTCACCCACGTTTGGGCGCGATGCCTTGACGTCAGGCTGCCAAGCCGTTGCGCCGCTTGCACGACATTGGTGAACGAGCGCAAGTTGGCGATCCAAATGTTGTTGGGGTTGGCGGGCCTCGTCGCCGGGCCACCCGAGGTGTAGGGGTGCACACTCCACACGTCTACGGCCACTCGCGTGTTGCATGTCCGCCGCGGACGCGACCCCGCCGAAATACAGAACAGGCGCCGGGTGAATTCCAGTGGAGCGATGGCCGTGATACCCGGGCGATTGATGGCGTTGGGAAAGAGTGAGCCTCCGATGACGACGTCTCCGGCACGCGCACCGTGCACGCCGGCGGCAAAGTCGTTGACCATCGTGCGATAGGTGCTCACCGAGACGGGGGTGCCGTTCTGGATCTGGGGTTCAAGGAAGAGGCTTACGTTGGGCTCGTTCCAGGCTTCCCAGTAGCGCACCGTTGGCAATGCCGGGTTCGAACCATTGAAGCGGCTGGCGGCGGCGTGCGCGAACATTCCCAACTGGGTCGCGCTGGGTCGTTGCACACCCCCGCCAACTGGTTCCTGCGCCCACGCTGGAGGTGTGGTTATGTCGATGATCGGTTCAAGTCTGGCGCCGACTGCTGATTGCACGAGGCGGTCGAGTTCGGACCAGTTGTAAGAGGGGTCGTTCGGATTTGCCGCATCAAAGCCCGGTGGCGGATCGACCGGCGCCGCTGTGCTCCAGGAGACCTGGATCCTGACCAGCTGGGCGCCGGTGTCGCGTACGCGAAGCAATGCAGCAGTGCCTTCGGCTCCCGCGGGCGGATACATCGAGATAGCGGTACGCAGCGCGACGCCGAAGCCCTCCGCCGACGGCGGTGCAAACAGAGTGGCGAGAGCCTGCGCAGAGGCGATCACGATCACGAGGACACAGAGTGCGTACCGGCCGCCCTGTCCGCGCAACGGATGCGAGAGCGAAGACAACTGGGGGCGAAAGAGCGTCATTGAGGAGAGCGTGAAGAACCGATAAAGCGGCTTTGGCGGACCGCTCACCGAGTAAGCGGTCCGTCACGAGGCCGATCCGATGGGCGAGCCTTTGCGGTCGTGCCAGTCTTGCGCTCACCTGCCAACAGCATAGAGGCGTCGATGCTTGCTCCGCGCAGGCTGGTCGCGCACTCTAATGTTTGCGAGCATGATCGACCTCCATTGTCACCTGCTGCCAGGCATCGACGATGGCCCGTCCACGATGGAGGACTCGGTAGCGCTCGCCCGCGCTGCGGCAGAGGCGGGGACGCGCACGATCGTTGCCACGCCACACGTCAACTGGACCTATAGAAACGACTCGCGCACGATCGCGAGACTGATCGCGGAGCTGGGCGCGCGACTGACGGCAGAATCCGTCGCGATCGATATCCGCCCCGGTGCGGAGATCGCGATGACCTCTGCTCTGGAAATGACGAACACGGAACTCGGTGCGCTGCGCCTTGGCGGCGGGCAGTGGCTGTTGATCGAGTGCCCACTCACTCCGACGGCAACCGGGTTCGACAGCGTATTGCTGGACCTGCAGGCCGCCGGGCATCGCATCCTGCTTGCCCATCCAGAGCGCTGCCCGGCCTTTCAGCGCAACCCCGACTCGCTGCGCAGGCTGGTGCATGCCGGCATGCTGACATCGCTGACCGCGAGTGCCTTCGGGGGTAGTTTCGGAAGCGAGGTGCGGCGCTTCGCCAACAAGTTGATTCGCGAAGAGCTTGTCCACAACATCGCCTCTGACGCTCACAACGTGCTACGGCGACCTCCGGTGATCTCCGCCGAGCTCGAGCGGGCGGGCCTTGCGTCCCTGGAGGAGTGGTTGACGTTGTCTGTGCCTCGCGCGATCCTCGACGGCGATGAGATTCCGGCGCGTCCGCCGGTGAGCCTTCCTGTCACCAAATCGGTTTGGCGACGCCGGCTGAGAAGACGCTGAGGAAAAGCTAGTGGCCAACCCGGGGCCGGCGATGTTCGTAGACGACAGGCATCGTTTGACCGTTACGTGCGACTCAAGTAGTGCGAATGATCAGCACCGAGCATGGTGCGTGGTGGGAGACCTTGTTGGGAACTGAGCCGAGCAGGAAGCGCTTGGCTCCGGTCATGCCCTTGTTGCCGACGACGATTAGGTCGGCCTGGCGCTCCTCGGCAACGTCGAGAATCGCATCGGCTGGGTCGCCCTGGCGTGGATATATGTTGACGGTGACGCCCGCCTCGCGCGCCACCTCTGCCGCGGCCTCGAGCGTGGCGTCCACGTCCTCGCGCGGGCTGATCGCCCACTGCAGATCCTCAGGGGCGTCACGGCGCTCCTCGCGCAAGCGCTGGCTGGGGACGGGCTCATAGGCGCTCACCAGCTCCAACTTGGCGCCAACGGACTTGGCGAGGTCCACCGCTTGGCGCACAGCCTGACCGGCTGTGTCCGAGCCGTCGGTCCCAACCACGATCGATCTAAACATGACTCCCCTTTGGCGGTTCGAGATACCCGGTGGACAACGCTCGGTCGATCATATCCCTCCGTTCAGGCCCGCTCACGCCAGCTTGGTGATGGCGATGATCATGCCGATCAGGACGAATACGACGATGGCTGCCTGCAGCCATATCCAGGTAGGCGACATCGAGAGCGAAGCCTAGATGCTTAGGGCTTGCCGAGTCGTCCCCGCGACAGTGGGCTGTCCGGGATGCCGCGCTTGGCTGCCAACTGTTATTCCGCGTTGCGGAACAAGGCTACGACCGTCAGCAGGACGATCTTCAAATCCAAGCCTAGTGACCAGTGAGCGATGTAGAAGTTGTCCCACTCGACGCGCTCGGAGAGCGAGGTCTTGCCCCGCAAGCCGTGCACCTGTGCCCAGCCGGTGATGCCCGACTTGACTCGGTGGCGGTCGCCATAGCGGTAGACGACCGGCTCGAAGCGGCGCACATAGCTTGCCCGCTCTGGGCGCGGGCCAATCAGCGACATGTCGCCGTTGAGCACGTTCCAGAATTGGGGCAGCTCATCGAGCGAGAGACGGCGCAGGACGCGGCCCACGGCGGTGCGGCGATCCACGGCGAGCGCGGCTGGGGCGAGCGCCACGGCGGAGGTGTCGAGGGCCCGCGCGGGCGTGGCGAGCGCAGTCGCGGCGGAGGCGACGACGGCTGGGGCGGTGCCGTTTTCGCCAAGGACCTCCTCGGCCCACTCGGCGTCGCTCTCACCCTGCTTGTCTGGGCTGCCACGCATCGTGCGGAACTTGAGCATGTCGAACTCGCGGCCGTCGAGGCCGATCCGCGGCTGGCGGAACAGCACCGGACCACCGGTGGACAGCTTGACGGCGATCGCCAGCAGCGCCAGCAGCGGCGAGAGCGCCAGCAACACCAGGCTCGCGAGCAGGCGGTCGAGCGTGTACTTGATCGCGAACTGCCATCCCTTCGGGTCGACCATCTCGAAGCTGAGCAGCGGCAGCCCGCCCACGGTCTCGTATCCGGCGCGATGATTCATCGTGTCGAACATGCGCGGCACGACGGAGACCTCGATGCCGAGTTCTTGGCAATGCTGGATGAGCCGACTGACGCGCGCGTCGGCGACTGAGGAGAACGCCACGATGAGATGCTCGATGCGGGTGCGTTCCACGATGCGATCGAGCTCCTCCAGCGTCCCGAGCACTGGCACATCGCGGCCACCGACCTCTGCCACCGTTCTCGGGTCGTCATCGACGAAGCCGACTGGGATGAGCCCATACTCCGGATGGCTCTCGAGGCGACGGGCAACCTGCGAGCCGACCATGCCGGCGCCCATGATCAGCACAGGCTTGCCGATCAGGCCGGCGGCGCGGGCCCAATGTTGGGCGGTGGCGAGGAAGATGCGCCCGAAGCCGACGAGGAGGAGTGCGAACAGCCAGCCTCGCACCCAGTCGGATTGGGTGGGCATCTGGCCGTTGGCGAACAGGCCGATCATGGCGACCGCCATCGCAGCGACCGACACCGCGCTGAGCACTGGGACGAGCCCGTCGAGCACAAGCGCCCGCAGTCGCGTTCGATATAGCCCGCGCAGGAAGAACAGGGCCATGACCAGCGGCGGCATCGCAAGCAGCGGCGCGCGCACCGCCGTCACCTGGAGACCGCCGAGAGCCACCACTACAGCGCCGCAGAGCATCATGAAGTCGACCGTCGGGCGTAGGACATTCCAGCCTGGCTCTTCGAGCAGCCGCTGCAGGAACCCGTGGAATGTGCCCCAAGGGGCCGCCCGGGGGCCCGGTGCAATCCTGGCGCCGGGGCGGCCGGCTACGGGGAAGCTTGTGGTTTGCTGGGTTACGCGCATACGGCTCATGAGAGGAAGATCCCCCTATCCGCGTATCGGCACCCCAACGTCAAAGTTGTAGTGGTAGTCATCCGTGATTTCCGTGTGGTATTCCCGAGAAACTGGCGCCGCGTACACGCTAGCGGACATGAGCCGAAATCCCGGGATGAGTGCCGATTACGCTAGATTCCCAGTACTGGCTGTCCAGCCAAATCCACGGCCCAAGGGAGCAAGCGCATGGCGAGCACAGCTACAACACCCGCGAGTGAGAACATCGGCAGCCTGCCGGTCGACGCCGTCTCCTACGAGGACCTGTATGCGCGCTGGGAGCGCGGTAACTGGAGCGCTACCGAGCTCGACTTCAGCGAGGACGCCAAGCAGTGGCAGGAGCGCTTCACCGACTTCGAGCGCCAGGCCGCGCTCTGGAACTATGCGCTGTTCTTCTGGGGCGAGGACGCGGTTGCCGACAACCTCTCGCCCTACATCGACGCTGCGCCGCGCGAGGAGCAGAAGTACTTCCTCACGACACAGCAGGTGGACGAGGCTCGCCATGCCGTCTTCTTCAAGCGCTTCATGCAGGAGGTGTGCGGCATCGGCAGCGGCTCGATGAAAAGCGGCCTGGAGGCGATCAAGCCACAACTGACGCCCGGCTTTCGCAAGATCTTCGAGCGGCTGGACACGATGGCCGAGGAGCTGCGCAAAGACCATTCGCCCGCGAAGCTTGCCGCCGCGGTCACGCTCTACCACGTGGTGATCGAGGCCTCGCTCGCCCAGCCCGGGCAGCACTTCATCTGTAGCTACCTGGAAGAGCGCGACGTGCTTCCCGCCTTCCGTACCGGGATGCAGAACATCGCTGCCGACGAGCAGCGCCACATCGGCTTCGGCGTGAAGCTGCTGGCCGACCTCAGGCGCGAAGATCCCGTCGGCGTGCCGAAGGCCGTGGCCGGGCTGTTGCGCGAAGTGACGCGCTACACCGCGCAAGTGCTGATGCCGCCCGGCTGGGACGAAAGTTACATCACGGTCTTCGGCGCCACCTACGACGAGGTCGGGGTCGAAGGGCTGACCTCGATGACGACCAAGTTGCGCTCGGCCGGACTCTCTCCGGAGACGCTGCCTGGTCCGGCGCTGCTGCCGCCCGGGCTCGAGCCCGTCGAGATCTCTCAGCGCGGTCGCGAACTTGCCAAGGCCGGCGTGATCGGCGTGCGCGAGGGTCCGAGCAAGCGCGATCCCGAGACGGTGGCGCTGCTGTTCGACACGATCCGCCGCCAGGTCAACCCCAACCACGGGCTCAAGCGGCCGACCACCTTCCAGTGGGAGTTCACAGACTCAGACGTCGATGCTTGGCACCTGCGCGTGGACAACGGGTCGAGCACCGTCGAGCAAGGGACGGCAGCCAAGCCGGACCTGCGCCTGAAGGTGTCCTATCAGGACTTCGTGGACATCGTCGGCGAACGGCTCGATCCCTTGCGCGCGATGGCCACCGGCAAGCTGCGCCCACGCGGCAACCCGCTGGCGATGAAGCGGCTGACGCAGGTTTTCCCGCGCGCCTGAGCAAACCGATAGGTCATTTTTTGGGGGCTGAGCTGGGCGGCGCCGGCGAAGCCGGTTCGTAGGAGCTGAAGTTCGCCGCCCGCGCGAGCTCGCTATTCAAAGCCGAATTCTCCCGCGGGCGAGCCGGTGGGCGGTGCCGTGGACCGAGTGGGCACGGGGCCGGATGCCCGCTCGGGGCCGAACTCGCGCGCGGCAACTTCGGCGCTCGAGGGCGCAGCACGGACGCCTGCCGCCCGACGCCGGTGCGCGCGATGGGATGTGGGCTTGCGAGCGGCCCGCCGCCCGTGCGCACGGGAGGGACCCGCAAATGGAGCCTTCGACAGCGCGGAGACCAGCGGAGCCGGCGCGAGCGCGCTCTGGGTGGGCTGGACGCGGCGGCCAACCGGGCTGGCGTGGGCATGGACGCCGAGCGCCGCGTAGCCGCCGGCGACGAGCGCGACCGTCGTCGCCGCGAGCTTGACCGTGAGCGAACCGGTCAGGCCACTCCAGCCGCCTGCCCCCGTACGCGTCGCATCCGCCGCTCCGCCGTTCGCGGGCCTGCCCGCGACTCGGGACAGCTTCGCCGCCAGACGCCGCGCCGCCCCGTCTGTAGCCGTTCGCCCCACGGCGGCCGACGCGCCCCCGCCGGCCGCCCCCAACGTGGGCAGCAACGGCAGCGGCAGCAAGCTCGCCAGGCCGCGCAGCGAGGCCACGTGGGCGCGGCAGGCCGGGCACTCGCGGCAGTGAGCCACGGCCAGGGCATGGCGCTCACCCTCGGGGGCGAGGATGCCGAAGGCGTAGGCGCGCATCAACGAGGACTGCTGCTCGCACCAAGCGCCGGCCTGGATCATCTCGAGCAACTCCCCGACCTTGCCGGCCACCCCCGGCCTTCCCGTGCCGGCGCCCTCCATCAGCTTGCGCATGCGCGCCTCGCTCAGACCCATGCGCTCGGCCGCCTCGGCACGCGAGAGCCCCTGCAGATAACAGAGCGAGGCGACTTCACACTCGCGTGGGGAGAGGCGCGAGCGCAAAGCCTCGAATACCTCGCGCAGGCGCGCACGGTCGTCGAGCTCTGAAGCGAGGTCTGTGCGAGTGGCGTCGAACCCCGGCGGGAACGAACCAATTTCCCCCACACCGAGAACGCCGGCACGACGGGCGGCGAGGTGCTCGTCGATCGCTCGCCTGAAAGTGACGAGCACGAGCCAGGCCGAAGGGTTCTCGACCTCCTCGCCTTCCAGGACCGTCGCGTAAAGACCGTGCCAGGCCTGGGCGTAACAGGCCTCCAGGTCGGCCGGGTCTAGCACTATCCCCTTGGCCTGTAGCTGCCCCCGCACGATCGTGAGCACCTTTGCGCGCAGGCCGGCGAAGTCCTTGCGCAACAGACGCTCCGCACGATAGCGACTCAGGCGCGATCCCCCTCGTTGGGGCCCGGAACGGCTCACTTGCCACCCGACACGGGAACGCCCTCAGTGTCCGACGGGCCATGTCCGATGCGAAGATCACGAATCGTGCGGATCATCCAACGAGATCCATCGGATACGCGCGCGCTCGGGCACAGTCCACGGGTAGGCTTTCGACCAATCTCCGGTTCGCCGCCCCGCAGCGCACCTTGCCCGAACCGACCACCTCCCTCAGTCATCCTCGAGCCAGCCACATCTAATCCGCCGCCGCCCCCGCCCGCGCGTGCCGAGGTTCTGGGCATACCGCTTGCAGTCTCCGACTACGACGAGGTCGTCGCATGGATGGACGCGATGATCTCTGCCGGCACGCGCGGCTGGCTCACCGCGGCGGCGGTCAACCTGATCATGTCCGCAAACGACGATCCAACCACGATGCAAGCGGTGCTCGGCGCGACACTGGCGGTGCCCGACGGGCAGCCACTGGTCTGGGCGCTGCATCTGCTCGGGCACAAGCAAGCGACACGCGTGTACGGCCCCGACCTGATGGCCCACTACTGCGCACATGCGGCGAGCACGGGCACCCCCATCTACCTGTATGGCGGGCGCTCCGATCAGGCGCTCGAGCTGCTCGAGGCACGCCTGCGCGAGCGCTTCCCAGGGTTGCAAATCGCCGGTGGCTGGTCACCACCGTTTCGTCCTTTGACCGCCGAGGAGCAAGCACAAGCGATCGAGCGGATCGACAGCTCGGGCGCGAAGGTCGTATGGGTCGGCACCGGCCAACCCAAGCAGGAGCTGTGGATGCACGAGATGCGCCCGCTGTTGGCCGCGCCGCTGCTAGTAGGCGTCGGCGCCGCGTTCGACTTCCATGCCGGCATCGTCTCCCAGGCGCCTGGCTGGATGCAGCGCAACGGTTTGGAGTGGCTCTACCGGCTGACACGCGAGCCGAAACGGCTGTGGCGGCGCTACGCCTCGCAGAATCCGCGCTTCCTGGTGGGCTTTCTGCGCCAATACCTGCACGCGCGGCGCGGCGGACCTCGGCAAACCTAAAGGCGCGTGTTGGCATATTGTTTTTTCTCTAACTACGATGGTGACTACAAAAGGTAGGCACAAACGTAGTCAACAAAGAATCGAATACACAAACCCCGCACCTGGCGCGGATACTTGCATCGATAACCTCTGCGCTGCCCATGCCAGACCCAAACACCAGCGCCGACGTCTCGGTGATCGGCCTCGGACGAGTCGGCCTGCCGCTGGCGCTGTCGTTTGCCGACCGCGGCCTGAGCGTGATCGGGATCGACAACGACCCAGCGCGGCTCAGCTCGGTGAGCGCGGGAAGGATGCCGTTCGAGGAGACCGGAGCCCAGGAGCTGCTCGAGCGCGTGCACGCGAGTGGGCGCCTGTCGCTGTCGGAGCGGGTGGCCGACGCCGCCCAGGCAAAGCACATCGTGATCACGCTCGGCACCCCTTCCTTCTCGCACATCGAGATCGACATGCACGACATCCGCTCCGCGCTCGACGACTTGCTCGGCGCGCTTCAGCCCGGACACGCGTTGACGCTGCGCTCGACCGTCGCCCCCGGCACGACCGAATTCGTCGCCGGCTATCTGGCCAAGCACCGTGGCTTTCGGATCGGTGAGGATGTGTATGTGGCGCACGCCCCGGAGCGGATCGCCGCCGGGCGCTTCCTCGAGGAGATCGACTCGCTGCCGTGCATCGTCGGCGGCGTCGGCGCGCGCTCGGGCGAGGTGGTCGCCGAGCTCCTCAGCGTGTTCGACGCGCCGATCGTGCAGACCACCCCCGTGCAGGCTGAGCTCGCGAAGATCTGGGCGAACATCCTGCGCTACACGCTGTTCGCCCTTCCCAACCTGCTGATGATGGACTGCGAGCGCTACGGCGCCAACGTGTTCGAGGTGATCGACCTCGTCAACCGCGACTACCCGCGCGGCGGCCTCGCCCAGCCAGGGTTGACGGCCGGGACATGCCTGCGCAAGGACTTCACCTTCTCCGAGGAGCGCTCCAACGCACCCGGAATGCTGCTTGCGGTCTCGCGTGTGAACGAGTCGGTGCCCTTGTTTCTGGTGGAAGGGATCAAGCGTCGGCTGGCCCCGCGCGCCGAAGACCCGCCCGAGGCACCCCGAAGGAGCGCAGGAGCGCCGCTGGGATCCGATCTGGGTGCGCTGGCGGGGCGCAAGATCGCCGTGCTGGGCCTGGCCTTCAAGGCCGACACCGACGACGAGCGCGACTCGCTCGCGCACAAGCTGATCCGGCTGTTGGAGCGCGAGCTGGCCGACGTGGTCGCGCACGATCCACATGTGGCCACCCCGACCGTGTCTTTCGAGGAGGCTGTGCTGGACGCGGATGTCGTGGTCGTGGCGGCCAACCACCACGAGTTCCGCGAGCCGGCGGCGCTCGCCACGATCGCCGCGGCGGCAAGCGCGGACTGCCTCGTCGTCGATCCCTGGAACTGCTGGGGCGCCGGCCAGGTGTTCGCATACGCCGGCGAGCTGGTGGCACTGGGGGCTGCGCAAGCATGAGCAGAAGCGCATGCCCCCCGCTCGCGCGGGGGGCATCCCCGATTTACGCACACACGGCGCAGCTCCTCGGCGCGAGTTACGTGCATATGCCGCCGCTCGTCGCGAAGGCAACACGATGACCCGGGTGCTCGTCACCGGTGGCGCCGGCACGATCGGCGCCGCTGTCGTCAGACGGCTGCTTGCCGACCCGGCATACGACGTGCGCGTCTCAGACCAGCGCCCGGCGCCGCAGTGGATGCGCGAGGGCTGTGAGGTGCACACCGGCGACCTGCGCCAACTGCAGCAGGCACGCACGGCGATGGATGGCTGCCCGCTCGTGATCCATCTGGCGGCGATCGTCGGCGGCATCGGCAACTTCCACAAGCTGCCGCACACGCTCACCGAGGTCAACAACGGCCTCTACAACGCCGTCTACCGCGCCGCGCTGGACCACGAAGTCGAGCGCTTCACCTACGTGTCCTCTTCGATGGTGTTCGAGCGCGCCACGGAGTTTCCGACGACCGAGGCGCACCTGCCCGACTGCCCCACGCCGCAGTCCGCCTACGGCTTCTCAAAGCTCACGGGCGAGGTCTACGCACGCGCGGCTCACGCCGAGCACGGCCTGCCTTTCACGATCTGCCGGCCCTTCAACGCCTACGGCCCCGGCGAGATGCCGGAGGACGAGCCGGGCATCGCGCACATGGTGCCCGACCTGATCAAGAAGGTCCTCTCCGGCCAGCATCCGCTCGAGATCTTCGGCTCCGGCGAGCAGACGCGCACGCTCACCCACATCGATGACATCGCCGACGGCGTCGTCTGCGCGATGTCCTCGCCGGCAGGCCTGAACGAGGACTTCAACATCTCAGCCTCGCACGAGCTGACAGTCGCCGAGACGGCGCGCATCATCTGGGAGGCCTGCGGCGAGGATCCGGAGAAGTTCGAGCTGAAGCATCTGCCCACGTTCGAGGTCGACGTTCCCAGGCGCTGGCCGTCGGTCGAGAAGGCCAAACAGCTGCTCGGCTGGGAGGCAAAGATCGGGGTGGAGCAGGGCATCGCATCGACCGTCGGCTGGCTGCGCGGCCTTACGAACACTCCCTGAACAGCAGGCAGGCCATCGCACCTCGACCACCTCAGCGCGTGGCCGACGACGACGGCCGGCGCAACCGTCTGACAGCGAGGCCAGATAGGGTCCGGACCATGAACAATAAACGCTCCGCGCTCGTCACCGGGATCACCGGCCAGGACGGGTCCTACCTCGCCGAGCTCCTACTCGAGCACGGCTACGACGTACACGGGATGGTGCGCCGCGCCTCCACCGAGAAGTTCGACCGCATCGAGCACATCCGCGACCGCATCACCCTGCATCAGGGCGACCTGCTCGATCAGCGCTCACTCGTGGACGCGATGCGCGCCGCCAAACCGGCTGAGATCTACAACCTCGCCGCGATGTCCTTTGTCGCCGTCTCCTGGATCCAGCCGACGCTCACCGCCGAGTTCACCGGCACCGGCGTGACACGCATGCTCGAGGCGATGCGCGAAGTCTGCCCAGAGGCGCGCTTCTACCAGGCCTCCTCCTCAGAGATGTTCGGCAAGGTCCTAGAGGTCCCACAGACCGAGACCACCCCCTTCTACCCACGCTCGCCTTACGGCGTGGCCAAGGCCTACGGGCACTTCATCACGGTCAACTACCGCGAGTCCTACAACCTGCACGCGACCAGCGGAATACTTTTCAACCACGAGAGTCCTCGCCGCGGCCTGGAGTTCGTGACGCGCAAGATCACCTGGCATGCCGCCGCGATCAAGCACGGCCGGGCCAAGGAGATCCGCCTTGGCAACCTCGACGCCGAGCGCGACTGGGGCTATGCCAAGGACTACGTGGAAGCGATGTGGCTGATGCTGCAGCGCGACATTCCCGAGGACTATGTGATCGCCACCGGCGAGTCGCACTCGGTGCGGGAGTGCTGCGAAGTCGCCTTCGACGAGGCCGGCCTAGGCGACTTCGAGCAGTACGTCACGATCGATCCCGCGTTTGTGCGCCCGGCCGAGGTGGACCACCTGATCGGCACGCCCGCAAAGGCCGAGCGCGACTTGGGCTGGAAGCCTCAGACGACCTTCGAGCAGCTGATCAGGTTGATGACACGCGCCGACATGGAGCTGCTCGGCAGCTGAGCGCCGGGCGCAACCGGACCGGCAATGCACACCAGGCTCGAGGGATGTGCTCGCCCGTCGCTCGCCGCGGCTCGTTCGCTTTGCAATGCCGGCGCCGATCGATGAGCGTCGCCCTGTTCGACACATCGACGGCGCTGGCCCCATTGCGTGAGGAGCTGCGCGAGGCGGTCGCACGGGTGCTCGACTCCGAGCGCTACATCCTCGGCCCGGAGGTGCAGGCCTTCGAGCGGGAGTTCGCGGCTTACTGCGGCGTTGGCCACGCGGTGGGCGTGGCCAATGGCACGGAGGCGATCACGATCGCCCTGCGCGCGATGGGAGTAGGACCGGGCGACGAGGTGCTGGTGCCCTCCTTCACTTTCTACGCCTCCGTCGAGGCGATCGCCCCCACGGGGGCCACGCCGGTCTTCTGCGACGTGGATCCGCAGACGTTCTGCATCAACGCGGAAACGGTCGCCGAGGCGCTTACGCCGCACACCAAGGTCGTGATCGCTGTACACCTGTTCGGGAACCTCGCACCCGTCGCCGAGATCGAAGCGCTTGGAGTGCCCGTACTGGAGGACGCCGCGCAGGCGGCGGGCTCGACCGTGACTCACGACCACCGCACACACGACCACGTCACTGCCGGCCATTCCACTGACGACCGGCCCACTCCAGGCGACCCTGCCACGGGCCACTCCGCGCACAGCCATCCGGTCGCCCATCTTCGTCCCGGCGCGCTCGGCCAAGCCGCCACGTTCTCCTTCTTCCCATCCAAGAACCTCGGCTGCTTCGGCGACGGAGGCATGATCGTCACCAACGACGAGCGCATAGCCGACGAAGCGCGCGTGCTGCGCTTCCACGGCTCGCGCGACAAGGTCTCCTACGAGTTGCTCGGCTACAACTCGCGACTGGACGAGTTGCAGGCTGCGGTCTTGCGCGTGCAGCTTCCCCACCTCGACGCATGGTCGGACGGGCGCCGCCGCGCCGCCGCGCATTATGCGCAAACGGGGCTCGGCGAGCTCGTCACGCTGCCGCGACCGACGCTCGGCTCAGCGCCCGCATGGCATCTCTATGTCGTTCGCCACGCCGAAGCCGACCGTATCGCCGCGTCACTCACCGACGCCGGCATTGGCTGCCGCGCCTACTACCGCACCCCCGTACACGAACAGCCCGCTATGCGCGCCTGGGGCGAGAACTTGAAGCTACCGGGCACCGAGGAGGCGGCACGAACGCACCTCGCCATTCCGATGAGCCCGGTGCTTTCGGACGAGCAGGTCGAGCAGGTCGTGGCCGGCGTGCGGGACACCGGCGCACCGAGCGGCTGAGATCACGACAATGGCGAGCGTGGGCGGCACCGATATCGGCACGACCGAGACAACCCGCACGACCGAGACGACCGGCGGAGGCACCGTCGAGAAACCGAAGTCGCGCGTCGGCTCGCTCGTCGAGCTCGTGCTGGTCATCGCTGTCGCGGTCGGTCTGGCGCTGTTCATCCAAGCGTTCGTCGTGAAGCCCTACAGGATCCCCAGTAGCTCGATGGAACCGACGTTGATCGTCGGCCAGCGCGTGCTGGTCAACCGTCTCGCGATGGACTTCAGCGACCCCCACGTCGGCGGGATCTACGTGTTCCACCCGCCCAAGGACGCCGAAGAACAGCTATGCGGGTCTCACCCGCACGCGGTCACGCCTGGACGGGCTGCCTGCGCGGAAGCCGAGCCCCAGGAGGCGGGCGTCAACTTCATCAAGCGCCTGGTCGCGGGGCCCGGGGATGAAATCTATATCAAGGGCGGACACGTCTTTCGCAAGGCTGCCGGCGGTACAAACTTCGTGGCCGAGAAAGACTCCTACATCGCCCGCTGCGAAGAAAGCTCGGAGTGCGACTTCCCCACTCCGATCAAGATCCCGCCCGGTCACTGGTTCATGATGGGCGACAACCGCGGCGAATCCGACGACAGCCGCTTCTGGGGTCCCGTCCCCACCGGCTGGATCATCGGGCAGGCGATCGTCACCTACTGGCCACTCGACCGGATCGGCATTCTCTGAGCAGCCTCTCAAAACTAGCTCCCCGCGCGCCACCCCTCTTGTTGACACGGGGGAACTTGTTCAGCCAGACAGCTTCCCGGGCCGAGCAGTGGCCGTCAGCGCCAGCGCTCGAGCAGGTCCTCGTCGCCCACTTCGCGTACCACACGCGCGGGCACGCCCATCGCCACCGCACGCGCCGGCACGTCGCGTGTCACGACAGCGCCGGCGGCGATGAACGCATCCTCGCCGATCTCGACGCCTGGTGTGAGCACCGTGCCACCGCCGACACGGCAGGCGCGCCTGAGCGTCGCACCGCGCAATTGGATGTCCGAGCCATGGCGGGCCATCGTGTCGTCGTTGGTCGTGGTCGCTCCCGGCCCGACGAAGACATCATCCTCGATCTCGGTGAAGGCTGTCAGGTAGACGCCGGTCTGCACTTTCACGCGCGCGCCGACGACGACGTCGTTGTCCACAACGCTGCCGCGCCCGATCACTGAGCCATTGCCGATGCGAGTGCGCTCGCGCACAAAGGACTGGTCGCCGAGGATCGCCTCATCGCCGACGACGGCGCCCGCGAACACGACGGCGCCGGAGCAGATCGTCACGCGCGCGCCGATCTCGAGCACGCCGACCTCGCCTTGGGCTGAGGAGCCGCGTGCCAGGCGCGGGCGCTTGCCGAGCACCGCGTGATCCTCGATCAGGCAGCCATCGCCGATGACAGTCCCCGCATGCACCACCACATGCGCGCCAAAGACGACGCCCTCGCCGATACTCACGTCCTCGCCGAGGACGAGACCCGGGGCCCGGGAATCTTGCATCATCGCGCCGTCTGGGCGACGGGAACGCCCCATCCAATCCCAAAAATGAAGCCGCCGGTGGGAGGCGACGCGATCGGATTCATGTCCGCGCCTCGCTCACAAGCGCACCACGTTCTTTGCCTGGGTCCCGCGTGTCACGCCACGGAGGTCTACCACGATCGGCGCGCTCTGGACGATCGCCTCGTAATCGACGCCCGGATGCTTGGTCACGACCAGTGCGAGGTCGGCGCCGTCCAGCGCCTGCTCCGCCGTGACGCTGCTCAGCTCCAGCTCGGGGATGCTCGGCACGTAGGCGTCGTGGTAGCAGAGCTCGGCGCCGAGCTCGCGCAACAGCTCCAGGATCTTCAGCGCCGGCGACTCGCGCACATCGCCGACGCCCGACTTGTAGCTGACGCCGAAGACCGCGATCCGCGAGCCCTTCACCGCCAGGCTTGCATCGTTGAGGGCGCGCTGCACCAACGCGGCGCAGTGGTATGGCATCTGCTGGTTGACCTTGCCGGCGAGCTCGATGAACTCGGTGCTCATGTCGAACTCGCGCGCGCGCCAACTCAGATAGAAGGGATCCACCGGCAGGCAGTGACCGCCCATGCCTGGACCCGGCTCGAAGCGCATGAAGCCGTACGGCTTGCTCGCCGCGGCCTCCACGACCTCCCAGATGTCAATCCCCATCCGGTCGGTGAGCATCGCCAACTCGTTCACGAGCGCGATGTTGACCGAGCGGAAGATGTTCTCCAGGAGCTTGCACAGCTCGGCTGCCTCGGGGCTCGACACGCGCACCACCTCGTCGCAGACGAGCTCGTACACCGCCTGTGCGCGGTCTGCGCACCCAGGCGTCAGGCCACCCAGCACCTTCGGCGTGGTGCGCAGCGTGAAGTCGGTGCGGCCGGGATCCACGCGCTCGGGAGAGAAGGCCAGGTGGAAGTCCTTGCCGGCCACGAGCCCCGACTCTTCCAGTAGCGGAGCGACACGATCGCGCGTGGTCCCGGGATACGTGGTCGACTCGAGCACGACGAGCTGCCCAGCCTTCAGCACGAGGGCCAGCTCGCGCATGCTTTCGACCAAAGGACCGAGGTCCGGCTCGCGATTGACACTCAGTGGGGTGGGCACGCACACGAGCACCGCCTGCGCCCGCGCCAGCTGCTCATAGCTGCTCGTCGCGGCGATCCGCTCGCCCGCCGCCGCCAGACGCTCGGAGGGAATGTCGCCGATGTAGGACTGCCCCGCCGCAATCGCCTCAACCTTGCGCCGGTCGACGTCGACCGCGACCACATCGGATCCCTGCTCGGCAAAGGCCACCGCGAGCGGCAGCCCGACATAGCCGAGCCCGATTATGCCGACTCTCGTCATCTGCCCGGCAGTCTAGGGGAGCCCCAAGCGCCGACCCGGTGGCGGCGCCTGGGGACGACGATCGGCGTCTGCGCGAGGCTCCTTCTACGTGTGTCCGGCGACGGCTTGCAGCTCGCGCAGGTCGGCGTCGACCATACGCTCCACCAGCTGCTCGAAGCTGAGCCGCGGCCGCCAGCCGAGCTGTCGGCGCGCCTTGCTGGGATCGCCAACGCTCTCTGTCCGCTCGGACTTGCGCACGAGTTTTAAGTCCACGCGCACGTAACGCTCGGCCTCCAGACCCACACAGGCGAACGCCGTCTCGGCCAGCTCCGCCACCTTGTGCCCCACGCCGCTCGCAAGCACATAGTCCTCGGGCTGTTCCTGCTGCAGCATCAGCCACGCTCCGTACATGACATCCCCGGCAAATGACCAGTCGCGCACGGCCTCCAGCGAGCCGAGCGCAACCTCCTCGGCCAACCCGAGCTTGATCTGGGCCACCGCGCGCGTCACCGCGCGCGTCACGAAGTGCGGCGGTCGTCGCTCGGACTCGTGGTTGAAGACGATCCCCGAGCACGCATACAGGCCGTCGTGCGTCCGCATCGCTCCCACGAGCTGGTGGGAGGCGAGCTTGCCGATCGCGTACGGCGAGCTCGGCTTGCAAGGCGTGCTCTCGTCTTGCGGACTGAGGTCTACGTCGCCGAAGATTGCACCAGAGGCCGCTACCCAGACGCGCGCACGCGGGTCGCTGTCGCGTACCGCCTCGAGCAGCACCGCTGTCGAGCCGACGATCGCGCGCATCGTGTCGGCCGGCTTTTCCCATGAGACCGGGATGAACGACGGCGAGGCCAGGTGATAGAGCTCGTGCGGCTGGGCCTGCTCGATCGCCGCACGCAGCGACGCCGGTTCCAGCAGATCGCCGCCCAGCAACGAAAGGCGCTCGCGCAGGTGCTCTGAGCAGCCGAGCGACGGCTGCTGCGGGTCTCCGTGCACCAAACCCGTCACCTCATAGCCCTTCTCGAGCAGCAGTTCGGCCAGGAACGAGCCGTCCTGGCCGCTGATGCCGGTGATCAGCGCGCGTCTTGGTTGGGTGTCCACCGGCGAGAGCTTATGGGCTGGCGAGGATCGGCTCCGCCAGACACCGAGTCATTCCCGAGGGCGCGGGAGGCGCCGTGCCGCTGACGGCCAGTTGCTCAGCCCGTTGCATATATCGCTTCAAGCCCCGCGGCCACCACCGCCGGCGCGCACAGCTCACCTACCCGGACTCGCCCACGCTCCGCCGCGGCCGCATCGCCCCAGCGGCGCCCGATCGCCTCCGCGAGCGCTGCTGGGTCGCCGGGGTCGACCAGCCCGTCCGGCTCGACGAGCTCCCGCAATGCGCCTACGCGGCTTGCGACTACGGGCACACCCGCCGCCATCGCCTCGGCGCCCGCCATCCCGAATGTCTCGGCCGAGCGAGAGGGGACGATCGCGAGTGCAGCGCCCCTGCGCAGACGATCCAGCTCCGCTTCGTCTACGTGTCCGACAAAGCGCAAATCACGATGCCCCGCGCGCGCGCGCGGGGCATCGTCCTTTTTTGGGACTTCCACGGGCTGGCTCATGGCGAGGCCCTCCAGCCCGCCGGCTGCCGGCGCAACTGTCTGCCCTCGGGCATCGGGGGTCCTCGAGCGCAGGCCGGCGGAGCCGGCCTCGAGGCGACTGGCTTGCGCCTGCAGATTCCCCCGCTGCGGACCTTCCCCCGCCACCACAAGTGGGACACCCGCCATTCGGCACGCCTCGATCGCCACATCGACTCCCTTCTCCGGTGCGAGTCGCGACACGACCAGCGCGTAGCTACCCGTTTTCGCATCCGCGATCTCCCCCGAGAATCCCACCGGCGGCGGGAGCACATGCACGCGCTCCCAGTCGAGCGGCGCTCCCAGCTCGCGCAAACGCTCGCGTGCGAACTCGCTCGGCACGACGAACGCATCCGCCTGCTCCACCAGACGCTGCTGCCACAGCGCGAGCGAGGCCCCATACGCCAATGCCTCAGCGCGACTGCCGCGACAGTTGCGCATCATCCCCGGCAGCGTGTTGCGGCCGTGGCAACGTGTGCACTCCTGCCCATCGGTGAAGCACACGCCAGTGGCGCAAACGAGCCGGTATTGGTGCAGGTGCACTACGACGCGCGCGCCCTCCTCGCGAGCGGCAGCCAATGCGCGCCACCCGAACTGCGGGCCGAGGTTGTGGGCGTGCACGACCCGGGCGCCAGTCAGGCGCACCGCCTTTGCTACCTCGCGTGGGGCGATACCGCCGCGCAACAGGGCTGTGCCGGCGCTCAGCTTGCCGAGCGCCGCAGAGTCGCGTTCGAGCAGCTCGGCCGGCTCCTCCAGCTGCTCGCGCACGAGCGCCAGCAGCTCGCCCACCACGCGCTCCTCGCCGCCCGTTTGGCGATAGCGGTTGTGCAGGAAGAGAACCATCGCCTGCCCAAACCTAGACTGTTCGGATCATTGCCTCCGATTTCAACTCGCCGCCGGCCTCGATCGTCGTTCCGACGCGTGCCCGTTTGGACTATCTGCGGGTCGCCTTGAGCTCGATCGCGCCCCAGACCGCGAGGGCCAGATGCGAGCTGATCGTCGTTGACGACGCCGGGTCCTCCGAGGAAGCTCGCGCGCTGGCCGAGCGCTTCGGCGCTCGCTACGAGCCACACTCCCGCCCGCTCGGCCTCAACGTTGCACGCAACACCGGGGTCGAGCGCTCGACTGGCGCGCTGGTCGTGTTCGTCGACGACGACGTTCAGGTGCGCGAGGGATGGCTCGATGCGTTGCTCACGGCCGCCCGCGAGCAGCCCGAGCGAGAGGTCTTCACCGGCCCGATCTTGCCTCGGCTGGAAGGCTCTCCGCCACACAGTTGCGGGCGCGAGCAACCGCCCATCACCGCCCTTGACCTCGGCCGCGAGGACACTCCCACGCGCTTCGCCTGGGGCGCCAACATGGCGATCCGCCGCACTGCGCTGGAGCGTGTCGGGCCGTTTGATGTGTCGCTCGAGTACGGCGGCGACGAGCAGGAGTGGCAGGAACGGCTGCAGGCCGAGCGTGCCTTGCTCGGCCGCTCGAGTGGCGGTGGTGGCTATGAGCGGACTGCCCCAGACGCCGACCCAGACGCCGATACCGACACCAACACCAACACCAACACCAACACCAACACCAACACCAACACCAACACCAACACCAACACCAACACCAGTGTCCTGTACGTGGCGTCCGCCGCGCTCCATCACCGGCGCAGCCCTGCGGACTCTCGCCTGCGGTCACTGTGCCTTGCTGCCTTCGCCCGTGGTAAGGCCGCCCGGCGCTTTGACACCTGGCGCGGTCTCGCGCCGTCGCTTGCGCGCGAGCTCGCCACGCTCCTCGGTTGCCTTGGCCATGTCGTGCGCTATCGCTGCCCTGCGGGCCTGACGATGGTCGCCCACAGCGCTGGGCGCGTACGTGAAGTCGTGCGCGCACATGTGCGCCTTTGGATGCGTCCCGCCCACGCGACACACACCGAGCCTGACCGCCCCGCCCACGGCGCTCAGAAGGCCTCCCCGTCCGGCAAGCCGCCGGATGACGATTTTGTCTCGGGCGAGAGCGGCGCCGTCGGCGGCTGCGACGGCTTGCGACGGGCAGCGCTCGATGCCCTGGACGACGCGCTCGAGATCGCCTCAGGCCGACGGCGGCGGCTGGACGTCGCCTCGCGCGCGAGCGCGCCTACCCGGCGCGTGCTCGCGCTCTGCGTCGCCCGCCCCGAGCACAGCGCGCTGGTGCAACGCATTCGTAGCGAGCTGGCGCGCTCCCGTCATCAGGTCGAGCTTCACCTCGGCTCCCCCGCCGAGCGCGGCAAGTTCGAGAACCTCAACCTGCTGCTCGACTCGCATCCTGTCGAGACCTACGACTGGCTCTTGGTGCTCGACGACGACATCGTGCTTCCACACGGGTTTCTCGATCGCTTTCTGTTGCTTGCGGAGCGCTTCGGGCTCGATCTTGCGCAGCCCGCGCACCGCCGCGCATCACACGCCGCCTGGCAGGTGACCCGCCGCAGGCGCCGCAGCCTTGTGCGCGAGACGCGCTTCGTGGAGATCGGTCCCGTGACCGCGTTCGCTCGCTGCACGTTCTCCACGTTGCTGCCGTTCCCCGAACTGCGTATGGGGTGGGGGCTTGACATGCACTGGGCGGCGCTGGCGCGTGAGCACGGCTGGCGCTGTGGTGTGCTCGACGCCGTCCCGATCCGCCATCGCGCGGCACCCGCCGCCAGCGCCTATTCGCGCGAGCAGGCGCTCGCAGAGGCACGCCGCTTCCTCGCGGACCATACCCACCTGAACGCAAGCGAAGCCCAGCAAACCCTCGTCACGCATCGGCGCCTGTGAACGCTCACCGCTCCAAACCCAACGCGCACTCGCACACGGCGTTTTGCAAACCAACATTTCTCCCACCAAACCCCACGCGGGAGGAACCATGAAGGTCCTCGTCGTCTCGGAGTTCTACCCGCGCCAGGGGGATCCGGTGCTGGGTGTTTGGGCTCATCGCCAGGCGCTCGCAGCTCGCGACGCTGGAGCTGAAGTTCGCGTGGTCGTGCTCCACCGGCTCGTTCCCCCGCGCGCGTCCTTTGCTCGGGGGCCCTCACACCCCGGCGGCGCCGCGCGCGCTTTGCGAGTGCTTGCCGGAGAGCCCACGCATCAGGTTCGCGATGGGCTCGACGTGAGCTATGTGCGCTACGCGTCTCCGCCGCGCTCGAGCTCCTACCCTGCCTGGGGGGCATGGGCGGCGCCGGCTCTCCGGCTGGCCCTGCTACGGGTGCGCCGCTCGTTTGCCTACGAGCTGATCCATGCCCACAACGCGGTGCCGGCGGGCGATGCGGTGCGGCGCACCCGCTCCAAGGCGCCATTGATCGTGTCTGTCCACGGCGGCGACGTGCTCTATACGGCGCCGCGCAGCGACGCCGGCCGCGAGGCCGTTCGCTGCGCCCTGGGGGCGGCCACGACGGTATTGGCAAACAGTCGCGGCATCGCCGAGCTCAGCCGCGCACATGGCGCCGCAGATGTGCGCGTCGTCCACCTCGGCGCCGACCTGGCCTCGCCCCGACAGCCGGGCGCGAGCGTCCGGCGCGATCCGAGCCCCTCGCTGGTCACGGTCGGCCACCTCGTCGCACGCAAGCGTCATGCCGACGTGATGCGAGCGCTGGCGGTGCTTGCCAAGCGCCATCCCAGCTTGCGCTATGTGATCATCGGCGACGGCCCCGAGCGTGTTGCCCTCGAAGGGCTCGCCGCCCGGCTCGAGGTCTCAGAGCGTGTTGAGTTTCGCGGGCAGCTCGAGCCGGCGGAGGCGATCGAGCAGGCACGTCGCTGCACGCTGTTTGCGATGCCCTCGACCGAGGAGGCCTTCGGCGTCGCCTATATCGAGGCGATGGCCGGCGGCGTCCCGGCGATCGGCTGTCGCGGCGAGGCCGGGCCGGAGGAGATCGCGGCGGCCGGCGACGGCTTCGTGCTTGTCCCGCCCGGCGACATCGAGCGGCTGACACAGCGCATCGATGAGCTGCTGTCGGACCCGCAGCGGCTGCGCGAGGCCGGCATCCGGGCGCGAGAGACAGTCGCGGCCAACTTCAGCTGGGAGCGTTGCGGGGAGCAGACAGTCGCCGCCTACGAGCACGCTTTGAGAGTCTCTGCGCCTATGCGCGGGGGGAGCGGGCGAGGATGATGTCCACCGCCTGGCAAGCCAGATCCTCAGCCGTCGTGGTTGGCGCCATTGCCTGGCCCCTGAGGAATTCTCACGCGACACGGCGATCGCCCCTGACATCTGTACAGACACGCCGATGAAGCCTGTCCTGTTCGTCACCGGCCACGCGCCGGCGTATCGCGTCGGCGCATTCGCCCGCTTGCACGAGCGTGAGGACGTCGAGTTCGCGCTGTTCGGAGGGAGACTCAAGCACGGCGGTGGTTCGACGGCCGACGATCTTCCTTTCCCACACCGCCATGTGAGCGAGCGAGAGCTGTACGCGCTTGCGGCGGGCGGTCGCTACCGCGCGGTCGTATGCCCCACCGGCGGGCGGATCGCGCCGCTGGCGAGTTGGGTTGGGGCG
>DATCEK010000093.1:0-3525 GCA_036510155.1 Solirubrobacteraceae bacterium
CGCTCACTACTACCGAGTCGCCTGCTGCCCGGAGTGCGTCGGCAAATTCGCGGACGAGCGCGAACGATCCCCGCACGTTCGTGGTCAGGATGCGGTCAAATGTCTCGTCGTCCATCGCGTTCAGGTTGGTGTGCGGAACGGTGACGGTGAAGCCGGCGGCATTGATGAGAACGTCGCAGCGGCCGTGCGCCCTCATCACGCCCGCTGCCGCTGCCGCGAGGGACGGGGTGTCGGCTAGCGCGAGTGCGACTCGGGTGTGGCCGTCGCCGGGCAGCTCGTCGGCCAGCGCAGCGGCGCGATCGCCGCGGCGGTGGTAGCCCAGCACCACGCGTGCCCCCTCTTCGGCGCAGGCGCGCGCGCATGCAGCGCCAATGCCTCCGGTGGCTCCCGCGATCACCACGACCTTGCCACTGAGCTCGAAACGACCCAGCCCGCCCCGCCGCAGCGAGGTGGATCCCGTCACCGCCGCCTCCTTGCACCTGACTTGCCTCTGATTAGTATGGTAGAGCATATCAAACAAATCTTTCGCCGCCGGTAGGAGAGTTCATGACCGCAGATCTTGAGTCCGCGCCCGGCGCACCCTCGAGTTCTCCCGGCGCGGAGGCGCCCGGGGCCGATCCGTCGCTCGCCCTGTCGTATCTTTCGGGATTCGGCAACGAACACGCCACCGAAGCTGTCGCGGGCGCGCTGCCGGTGGGGCGCAACTCGCCTCAGCGGGCGCCACTGGGCCTGTACGCGGAGCAGATCAGCGGCACGTCATTCACCCAGCCGCGATCGGTGAACAAGCGCAGCTGGGTGTACCGGATGACGCCGTCGGCTGCGCATCCGCTGTTCGTGAGGTCACCGAACGGGGCCCTGCGGACCGCGCCGTTCACCGAAGTTGAGCCGAATCCGAATCGCCTGCGCTGGAACCCCCCGCCGTTGCCGGATACCGCAACGGACTTCGTGGGCGGCCTGATCACCCTCGGGGGCAATGGCGACGCAGGCATGCACGAAGGCATGGCGATTCACTGGTACTGCGCCAACAGATCCATGGTGGACCGGCACTTCGTCAACAGCGACGGCGAATTCCTCATCGTGCCTCAGCTCGGATCACTCCTGCTGTGCACTGAGTTCGGAAACCTGCGCGTGGCGCCAGGCGAGATCGTCGTCGTCCCCCGGGGCATCCGCTACCGCGTGGAGCTGCTCGACGACGCCGCCCGGGGCTACGTGCTGGAAAACTACGGCGCGGCGCTGACCCTGCCCGAGCGCGGGCCTATCGGCGCCAACGGCCTGGCCAACGAGCGTGACTTCCTCGCGCCGGTCGCAGCCTACGAGGACAGCGGGCGAGCGGCGAGTGTCGTGCAGAAATTCGCCGGCAATTTGTGGACCGCCGAGTACGACCACTCGCCGCTGGACGTCGTTGCCTGGCACGGTGACTACTATCCTTACAAGTACGACCTCGCGAACTTCATGGCGATCGGCACGGTCAGCTTCGACCACCCCGACCCGTCGATCTTCACGGTGCTGCAGTCGCCCACCAACACTCCCGGGCTGGCGAACATCGACTTCGTGATCTTTCCTCCCCGCTGGCTCGTCGGCGAGAACACTTTTCGGCCGCCGTGGTACCACCGCAACATCATGTCCGAGTTCATGGGACTGGTTAAAGGCGTGTACGACGCGAAGGCTGAGGGCTTTACTCCGGGCGGCGGGAGCCTGCACAACACGTTCACCTCGCACGGCCCGGACGCGGAGACCTACCAGCGGGGCAGCACGACAGAGCTAGAGCCGCAGAAGCTGGATGACACGATGGCATTTATGTTCGAGACCAGGTGGAGTGTCCGCCTGACAGCGCAAGCGGCGACTGCTCCTAACCTCCAGCCTGACTACGACAGCGTTTGGAGCACGTTGCGCCGCGAGTTCGTACAGCCATGACCCAGGTAAGTTCGCCCCGTGAAGCCGAGAAGCCGGACCTGGCGCTGCTTCCGCCGTTGCATCGGACCGGGGACGGCCACTTGCCGCTATGGGTGCAAGTCGCCGACAGCGTCCGCGACTTCGCGGGCCGGCATGCCGTCAGCATGCCGGCGAGGTTGCCTACGGAGAGCCAGCTGGCCGACCACTACGACGTGAGCGTCTCGACGGTCCGGCAGGCTCTGGCAACACTAGAAGGCGAGGGGCTGCTCAGCCGCCGGAGGCGCCGGGGTACCTACCTGCTCGCCAGCGGTGTCCAGTCACGCGCCCTGCAGCTGCGCGGTCCGCTTGATTCAGTTATCCATCAGCAGGCTACGGACGAAACGGTCGTACTCGGCCGGCGCCGCGTACCGGTTCCTGACGATCTGCGCGAGGTTTTCCGAGGCGTCACGCACCTCGTTGAGTTCAGGCGTATTCGCTATGACGAAGGCATGGTGCTGAGCTATGCGCAAAACTTCCTCCGCACTGACATCGCTGACCGCATAGACGCGGCTGACCTGCGCTCCGGTTCAATGACCCAGCTGCTGCGCGACAAGCTCGGCCTGAAGCTCACTCGCATCGAGAACGAAATCGAAGCGACACTCGCCACGCCCTCCATCGCGGTCCTGCTCGAGCTCGAACCACGCAGCCCCGTGCTCGCATCGCGTAACAAGACCATCGACGCCCGCGGCGACGTGGTCGACGCCGCGTCGATCTACTACCGCGGTGACCGGTTCCGTTTCGCGCTGAACCTAGACCTTACGTGAGCGGCGACTCAGACATCGGCAGCGTGCTCGCCGGTGACCCGGGGTTCGGCCCAGCAAACCTGCCCTACGGGGTCTTCTCGGTTGGGCAGTCCGCTCGGCGGGTAGGGATCGCCCTCGGAGACAGCGTGCTCGACCTGGCGGCATTCACGAACGATGACGTCTTCGCACGTCCAAGTCTCAACGACTTCATGAGCCAGGGCCGTGAGCGTTGGCGCGCACTGCGAGCACAGGTCCAAAACGCCCTGGTCAATTATCCGGTGGACATTCTGCGAGCGCTCGTGCCCCGAGCCGACGTGAGCCTGCACTTGCCCATCGACGTCGCTGACTTCGTTGACTTCTTTTCCTCCCTCGAGCACGCGACCAACGCGGCCGCCATTCTGCGCCCGGGAGAAACGCCGCTGCAACCTAACTGGCGCGAGCTGCCCGTGGGCTATCACGGCCGCGCGGGCACGGTCGTCGTGTCCGGGACGGATGTCGTCCGGCCCGCCGGGCAGCTTCGCGGCGAGCATGGAGCACGGCCCTCGCTCGCTCCTACCCGCGCCCTCGACGTCGAGACCGAACTGGGCTTCGTGGTTGGTGTCGGTTCCGAGCATTTCACATCGGTGGCTGCTGACGACTTCGCAGAGCACGTCTTCGGCGTGGTCCTGCTCATCGACTGGAGTGCGCGCGATATCCAGGCCTTCGAATACCGTCCTCTCGGACCGTTTCTTGCCAAGTCGTTCGCGACCACCATCAGCCCCTGGATCGTGCCTCTCGACGCACTCGCTCACGCCCGCGTACCTGTACCGCAGCGTGATCGCGAGCCGCTGCCCTACCTGCGCGAGACCGA
>DATCEK010000094.1:0-22400 GCA_036510155.1 Solirubrobacteraceae bacterium
GATCACCGGCCGGCTCGTGCGCATCACAATCGACCAGACGACGCACGCGATGGTGCCGGGCTCGCAGATCGCGTTGATCAAGAACGACTGGTGCCAGCAGTTCACGAGCCATTCGGTCGGCGACCTGCAGTTCGGCCCCGAAGGGGCGCTGTACGTGAGCGCAGGGACAGGCGGCCTGTGGAACACGGACGATTACGGGCAGCTCGGTGGGACGCTGCCCAGCACGGAAAAACCGGTGACCCCGGAGAATCCCTGCGGCGACCCAATCGAGAGCACAGTCGGTTCTGGTCACATCGCCTTGAACGAGAACGCCCCCTCGGCCGAACACCCTACCGAAGCCGAGGGTGGGCAGCTGCGCGGTCAGAGCTTTCGCCGTCCGCTGTCTCAGCCCGCCACGCTCGACGGAACGGTCGCGCGCGTGGATCCCAACACGGGAGAACCGTTCCCCGGCAACCCCAACGCCGCGAGCCCCGACATCGATCGACAGCGCATCATCGCCTACGGACTGCGCCAACCCTTCCGCTTCACTTTCCGTCCGGGGACCTCCGAATTGTGGCTCGGCGACGTGGGCGAAAATACCTGGGAGGAGATCAACCGCGACGAAAACCCGCTCGCGAGCCCGAGCCTGGACTTCGGCTGGCCCTGCTTCGAGGGCAACGAACCCGAGCCCGACACCCTTTACAACAAGTTCTACATCGAATCGGACCTCTGCAAAGGCATCAAAGCCGGGGAAGCCGTACCGCCGTTCTACGCTTACAAACACAACGAATCGGTCGTTGCAGGAGACGGATGCCCCACAGATCCCGTCAACGTGGGTTCGGCGGTCACCGCGATCGGCTTCCAGTACGGGGGCCCTTATCCCGCAAAGTACGAACACGCCCTGTTCTTCGGCGACTACCCGCGCTACTGCATGTGGGCGATGCTGCAAGACCCCAAAACCGGGCTGCCCGACCCGAGCAAGATCGAACCGATCTTCAGGGCGGAATTCTCCGAATTAAACCCCGGCGCTTCGACCGACCTCGAGGTCGGTCCCGACAAGAACCTGTACTACGTCAACCGCGATGCGGGCGAGCTGCGCCGCCTCAGAAGCACCGAATACCCCACTGCTGTCCTGACGGCCAACCGTCCGACAGGAGTCGGCCCACTCACGGTTGCCTTCAGCGCAAGCGAATCGGTGGCGGCGACGACGATCGCGAGCTACCACTGGGACTTCGGCGATGGAAGCCCGGCCAGCAGCGAAGCCGCTCCCTCTCATTTCTACGGCCAGACGGGAACCTACACTGTGACGTTGACCGTCACCGACAAAAACGGCAACACGGATACCAGCTCGATGCTGGTTACTGTCGACAAGCCTTTGAAGGCGGTCGCTTCCGCGGACAAGACAGAAGGCGTCGGCTCACTCGCCGTCAACTTCACCGGCCACGAATCCACGGCCCCAGACTCGCTCGCCACCTATCACTGGGACTTTGGTGACGGCACGAGCGCCGAAACCGCAGACGCGAGTCATACCTACACGTCTCCCGGTCACTATACGGCCACGCTGACGGTCAGCGACCCAGGTCACGTACCCGGTTCGGAACTCACAAGCGAAGCTGCCGTACAGATCGTGGTAGCCGAACCCACACCTCCGCCCACGACGACCACGGTCTTCTCGCCGCCCCCATCGATGACGATCAAAAGCGAATCGCCTCCGCCTCCGGGTCCCTCGCTGAGCGGTGTGAGTCTCACCAGCACGCGCATGGCGTCCGCGCCCGGTAGCTCGCTGCGCGCGCCCCTGCGCCACAAGGGCTATACGACCGGTACAGGCCTTCACTTCACTGACTCCCAAGCCGGCCCAGTCACGCTCACGTTCTTCAAGCGGACAGGCAGCAAGCAGAGTCCCCATTGGGTGAGCGTGTCCGGCGGCTCGGTGCTCGTGTGCAAACAGGTCTCGACCGGCGTGCACGCGGGTAAACGGCGTATGCGCAAGGTGTGCAAGCGTCCCAGCAGCAACCGGATCGTGATTGCCGCGAAGGCAGGCGCGAATACCTATACATTCTCAGGCTGGGTTGGCGGCGTTGCCCTGCCGGCAGGCGAATACAGGGTTTCGCTTGCAGCGTCGGGAGCGAGCGCGGGGCCTCTGCCCTTCACGGTGATCTCGCCGCCCGTCGTCCGACGCCGCCACTAGAGGCCCATCTCGATGGCGAGTGGCACGCGCGAGGCACGCGACCCTACCGAGCGCGACCGGAGCTTGGCGTCCGTAGACGCGGCGCAACCCGAGGTCTCGATCGTGATCGTCACGTTTGGCGCTCGCGAGCACGTGCTCCGTTGCCTGTCATCGATCGCGGACCACGCTGCCATCGACCACGAGGCGATCGTGGTTGACGACGGCTCTAGCGACGGCACCGTGGTGGCCGTGCGCGAGCGCTTTCCCGATGTGCGGGTCATTGCCAAGCCCCGCAACGAAGGGCTCGTCGCCGGGCGCAACACTGCTCTCGAGCTCGTGCGCGGCCGGCTCGTGTTGATGCTCGACGCCGACACCGAGCTGCGCCCCGGCGCGCTGCAAGCGCTCGTGGCGGTGCTCGACGGCGATCCGCGCGTTGGGCTCGTGGGTCCGCGTCTGGTCGGTCCGGACGGAGAGCTGCAGCTCACCTGTAGGCGCTTTCCCCCGTTTTTGATCCCACTGATGCGACGCGGACCATATGCGCGGATCGACCCCGACCCGGCCGCGCACCGCCGGCACATGATGGTCGACTTCGACCACACCAGCGAGCGCCCGGTCGTCTGGGTATCCGGCGCCGCGCAGATGTGGAGGCGAAGCCTCATCGACCGAGTCGGCGAATACGATCGACGCGTCTCCTCATACGGTGGCGAGGACCTCGACTGGTGCCTGCGCGTATGGGAGGCCGGGCTTGAAGTCCACTACGCTCCACAGGCGGAAATCGTGCACCACTGGCAGCAGGTTACAAGACAAAACCTCTACTCGCGCAAGAGCTTCCGCGCGCTACGCGACTGGTACTACCTGCAATACAAGCACCGACGACTGCGCCGCGATCCGCGCATGAAGCAGGCCAACGCATGAGCGCGATCGAGACAGAGCAAGCCGCCGACACCGAGCGCGCCATCGACATCTCGGTGATCGTGCCGGTGCGCAACGAGGCAAGCGTGCTGCGCGAGACGGCGGCGAGCATGCTCGCCCAGAGCTTCGACGGCGAGCTGGAGCTGCTGTTCGTCGACGGTTGCTCGGAGGACGGCTCGCTCGAGATCCTTGCCGAGCTTGCCGAGCAGGACAGTCGCGTGCGCGTTCTGGAGAACCCCAAACAAATCGAGCCCGCCGCGCTGAACATCGGCGTGGGTGGCGCGCGTGGAACCTACGTCGCCTTGCTCAACGCTCACTGCTGGTTTCCCCAGGATTACCTCGCGCGTGGCGTGGAGCGCCTTAAGCGAGGAGACGTCAGTTGGGTCACAGGCCCGGCGATCCCGCGCGGGCGCGATCGCTTCTCTCGCGGCGTCGCGCTCGCGCTCGTCTCGCCTCTGGGAGCCGGCGGCTCGAAGAAGTGGGCGAGCGCAGACGCCCCCGCGGCGCCCGAGGTCGAACTGGACACGGGACTGTTTGCCGGCGTGGTACGACGCGACACGCTGCGCTCGCTCGGGCCCTTCCAAGAGGGCTGGCTGGTCAACCACGACTCGGAGATGGCCGCCCGCGTGATTGGGAGCAAGGGGAGAATCGTGATGCTCTCGGCGATGGGCGCCTACTACCACCCGCGCAACACGCCCGCTGGACTGTGGCGCCAGTACTGGCGCTTCGGGCGCTACCGCGTCAAGACGGCCCAGCTGCATCCTTTGGCGCTACGTCCCTTCCACCTGCTCTCCGCCGGGCTTGCCGCCTCCCCGATCGTGGCCGTGGCGGCGCCGCGCCCGTTGCGCCGATTCGCTCGCGCCACGCTCGCAACCTACGCACTTACGCTGGCCGCGGCGAGCACGGTCACGGTACGTGGCGAGCAGGAGCGCGACCCAGGCACGCTCGCGACGGTCTTCGCCGTGATGCACCTCGGTTGGGGAGCAGGATTTCTATCTGGCTGCCTACGTTGGGGACCGCCGTGGAAGGGGATCGCCCATGCCGTGGGATTTCGGCGCGATGTCGAGGAGCTCACGGACCGCCCGTGAGCTCGTCCGCCAGCGCCGTCACCTCCGCGAGCCGCCGCGACCAACCGTGAGCTTCGGCCAGCGCTCGCCGCGCCGCGATTCGCTCGGCGCTCTGCTCAGCCAGGGCGCGCTCGGCTTCGCGCACGAACTCGGCAGGTGAGGAGGCGAAGTACAGCAGCTCGGCGTAGGGCTCGAGCGCGGGCACGCGCCGGGCCACGGCGGGAACTCCAGCCGCCATGTACTCGAGGTTCTTGACCGGGGTCATGTGCGTCGTGTTGGGATGGTCCAGGTATGGCATGACGCCGAGGTCAAAGCCGGCAAGTACGAGCGGCACCGTCTCGGCTGGCACCGGCGGCTCGATCGTTACGTTGGAGAGGTCGGCAAGCGCCCGTGCCGGAAAGCCGTCCTGCATCGGTCCGATCAGGCGTAGCCGCCACTCCGGATGCGCACTGGCGATCGCCCGCAGCACGTCGATGTCCAGGCGGCTGTCGAGTGTGCCGACGAAGCCGACCACGACCGGGTCGCTCGGTGCCGGCGAACGTCCGCTCCAGTGCCCGAGGTCCACGCCGTGGGGAATCACGCGAACGCTGGCCCCCCAGGATCGGTAGCGCTCGGCCAGTCGCTCGCCAGGCACGACCACGACGTCGGCCAGCTCGACAAGCCGCCGCTCGTAGCGGTTGAGGATCGCGACCCACGGTCCCACGATCCCGGGCGTCGCCTCGTAGGCGTCGACGGCTTCGTAGAGCACCCGGGCCGGGCGTAGGCGCGCCAACGCGTCCACTAGCTCGGGCGTCGGCCACCTGATCCAAGCCAGCGTCTGCTCCCACGGGGCAATCTGGCGGCGTAGCTGCCGCGTAAGCCAAGCAGTGTTGAGTCGGCGCATTGCCGCATACTGGCGTGGCGGCGCGATCATCACGGCGCCTTCGCGAAGGAGGGGCTGGTTGCGCTGAGGTCCGGGTGAGCTGAGGCTCGCGCGATTGGCGCCCGGATCGTCGAGGGGAGCGGCCGGGCTGTGGCTCTCGCGGTCGCGGTTGGCGCCGGACCGGCGCGCGAGCAGGGCCCGGCCCGCCCGGTCAAGTAGCTTAGGCAGGTTTGAGACGCTCGGATTGCGGATGCCCACGCCGGCGACATAGGTAACGTCGTAGCCCGCGTGGGCAAGCGCGCGCGCCTTGCGCTCGGCCTCGAGGTTGTGGTAGCCGAGTGGCCACGCGGAATAGAAGAGGATCGGCCGGGCCATTTTGGAAGTGGCGGCGACGAGCACTTTGGATCGCCGCCAACCGAGAATAGCTGCGTGCGGAGGTTGCCGAGTGTTGCTGGAACGGCCGCGCGAGTTGGGCGCTGCGACGATTAGCGAACGCGGAAAGCGATGCCGTGCGAGTGGGCTGTCCCGTAGACCGCGGAGACCCGCCAGCTGCCTCGCGCCAAGCGCAGCGCAGTCGAATAGCGGCCTGTGCGGGAGAGGTGCACGATGCGCCTGCCTGCGCTGACCCAACGTCCGTGGACGCGATGGCGCAGGGACAGGACGATCTCGCCGGTCCTTGAGCCGGAGACGCCGCCGAGGGCCAACAGGCTGCGGGCGTGCAGGCTCTTGTGCGGCTTCTTGACGTTCAGCGATATCGCCACATAGCCCAGGCCGGCGCTAGACGCTGATGTCGATGACAACGCGGAAGCGGAGACTGCCTTTGGGCCGTGATGGCGGTTATGTTTGTGCGTGGCCACAGGGGGCGGCGTGGTAACTGGGCTGCTGGCCGCCGGTGGCTTCGCTACCGGCGGTGTTGCAGCCGGCGGGGTGGAGACAGGTGGGCTGGCTTTTTCGACCACGCCGGAGACCGGTACCGTGACCGGCCCAGAGCCGGAGCCCGATCCGGGAACAGAGCCCGTGCCCGGAGCGGTTTCGGTTTCAGTGCCCGTGACCTGGCCCGTGCCGATCGCCTGGAGGGCGGCATAGGACGGCTTGGGCGTCCAGTCGCGGTTGAACATCCCGAGGCTGCTTTCCCAGCCGGCGTTGCTTGTTTCCCAGTAGAGATCGCGCATCTGGTAGAAGAAAGCGCTCTGCACAAACGAATACTTGGGAGTGCTCAGCAACTTGTAGGCGGAGATCATGTAGCTCGCCTGCTGCTGGGGAGATACGCAGTAGCCCTGGGTGCAGGTGGACCAGCCAAGCTCGGTCACCCAGATGGGTGAGCTGTCGCCGTTGGCGGTCATCTCCGCGTGCAGTCCTTCGAGCATGCAGAAGCTGTTTTCCGAGGGGCGTCCGTTGCTTTCGTGGGCGCACTGAGTGGGGTCGCCTCCCGGATAAATGTGGAAGCTGGCGACGTCGTAGGATCCGCGTGCGCCCGCGTTGTACATTTCCTGGAGGTACTGGTAGGTGGAGCCTTGGTCCATCAGGCCGCCCGTGAGGACAGTGGCGCTCGGATCCGCTGCCTTGACGGCGGGATATGAATCCTTGAGCAATTCGGTGTATTCGGCGGCGTTGACGCCAGATGGCCAGAAGCTGGGATTGTTGGGCTCGTTCCAGATTTCATAGTCGTTGATGCCCATACCCTTGAAGTGATTGACCAGTTCCCCGACGATGTTTGCGTAGTCCTGGGGATTTGAGTACTTCCAGTAAGGGTTCCAGTGCATGCCGCCGCTGGAATCGGTGTACTTGTTCGGGTCGGCGGAAGCCCAGTAGGGAGTCCGGTCGAACTCAAGCAGTACGTTGAGGCCAGCGCTGCGCGCGGTGGCTATGTCGTAGTCGATCGAGTTCAGATAGCTCATGTTGAGCTGCCCGGGGCCGGCGTACTCGGCGCCGCTGAGATCGACGCTTGCGCGCACCGTGGTAACGCCGGCGGCCTTGATCAGTGCGACCTCACGGACCACTTCGCTCTGGGAGATCCCCCAGGTGATGTCCGGATTGACCCCAACGACGGTCGCCTGGGCCGGAGCGGTCGCTAGGCCCGTCCCCAAGCTGCAGAGTACGGTCGCCAGTAGTACTGAGAGGAGGTTGCGCGCACTGTGGTTGTGGCTACGAGCAGTGAAATTGTGGCGGAATGAGAACATCGGAGGCTCCTTCGGTGGCCGGGCCGTCTGCGAGAGACCCCTGGCTTTGCGGACCCGCCTCGCGGCGGGGGTGCCTTTGTCGAGAGCGCGAGCTGCGCGCCGACCTTGTCTATTTCTTGTCTGTCATTCCTCAGATCGGTCCGATGCAGGCCCGGTCACAGCGGGCCAAGTACTGCACGTTCATCCGTCCGCTACGGACTGTCCGTCCGTACGGGCGTGCAACGCGCCACACAGCCCCTATCGGCCGCGCCGCGCGATTCTCTGACCTTCGGTCGCGATCTTTGGACGGTTGCAAGACCTCGTGCCGCATAGCGGCTGAGCGCAGCCGGTGCCGATAGGCCTTAAATCGGGCCGGCTATAATCGAGGTGTATGTCTTTGACGAGCAAGGATCGCTTGTCGGACGCAGGCAAGAATCGTGGGCGTCGATGGAGCTGGCGCCTCTCGCTGGCGGCGGGCATGATCTTGGCGTGGTTCTTGGCGAGCTGCGCCGGCGCCTCGGCGCACACGATCGTCTCGATCAGCTTCGACGATGGCTTGAGCTCGGCGACCCGCGCCGGAAAAATCCTTGCTGTCCATGGCATGCCGGCGAGCTTCTTCGTGGTCACCGGGGACGTCGGCAAGCCGGGCCACCTCGGTTGGCCTGAAATAGCGCAGCTGGCTGGCGAAGGCCACGAAATCGGCTCGCACACCGTGACCCATCCCGATCTGCCGGAAATGACGCCTGCCGAACAGGAAGAACAGCTCTGCGACAGTCGCCGGACGCTAAACGAACACGGGTATGAGGCGCTGAGCTTCGCCTATCCCCACGGGGATTTCGATACGGACACATTGAGCCTGCTCGCGAAGTGCGGCTACACCGCGGCGCGACTGTTCGGCAACCAGCAAGGGGGCACAGACGCGTTCGACGGGACTGAAGTCTACCCCGAGCCGTTCTCGCTGGAATTCGAAGGCAAATACAACCCATACGAGCTCTCGGTGCTCGGCACCAACGAAGAAACGGTTCCGCTCTCCTATTTGGAGAACAGCGTCACGTGGGGGCTCGAAGGCTGGGTGATCATCGCACTGCACGGGGTGTGCAACTACACCGGCCACCCCTCTGAATGCGAACGCGAAACACCGGAATGCACGGTTGAAGCGGCGGAATGCACCCCCAGCACCTACGGTTCCGTATCACCCGCGGACCTCGAAGCATTCGCGAAGTGGCTGTCTGAGCAGCCGGATCTCGTGGTGCGCACCATCGGTCAGGTGGTCAACGACAAGACGCCGCCAACCACATCGATCGCCTGCAACGGCTCCCCCTGCTCCCGCCCATACAACAAGCCGGTCAGCGTCTCCCTGTATGCGACCGATAGCGAAACGATGGTCGAAACCACCACCTATACGACCGATGGCAGCGAACCAACGGCCTCGAGTACCGTCTACACAGAACCGATCACGGTCCCCCAGACCACGACGGTCAAGTATCGCTCCTGGGACGTGCGCGGCAAGGAGGAGCCCGTGCAATCCAAGACGGTCGAAATCATTACGACACCGCCGGTGAGCACTATTGAAAGTGAGCCTCGTGCGTTGTCGAACGTGGAGTCGCCGAGCTTTTCGTTTGTCGCGAATGAAGCGTCGACGTTTGAATGTTCGTTGGATGGTGCCGCATTTACGGCGTGTGCCAGCCCGGTAAAGTTCAGTGGTTTGGCTGACGGTTTGCATGCATTCGAAGTGAGGGCGACCGATCGGGCGGAAAATGTCGAGCCGACGCCTGTGAGTTATACGTGGACGATAAATACGGTCCCGCCCGTTACGAAGATTGAAAGCGAGCCGTCGGCGTTGTCGAACGTGAAGTCGTCGTCGTTTGCGTTTGTTGCGGACGAGGCGTCTACGTTTGAATGTTCGTTGGATGGATCTGCATTCAAGAAGTGCGTTAGCCCGGTGACGTTCACCGGTTTGGCCGATGGTTCGCACACTTTTGCGGTGCGGGCAACCGATAGGGCGGGGAATGTCGAGCCGACGCCTGTGAGTTATGCGTGGAGGATCGACACGGTGCCGCCGGTAACGAGGATCGAAAGCGAATCGCTGACGGAAACCGGGGATGCCAGTGTGAGTATTCCATTCTCAGTCGGCAAGCCGGCCACGACCAAATGCTCGCTTGACGACGGCCCATTCCTTCCCTGCAGCAGCCCATACGTTGCGACTGGCCTCAGCGTCGGTTGGCACAATCTCCGTGTGCGGGCCACCGATGAGGCCGGCAACGTCGAGAGCGTACCTGCCAGCTATAGCTGGCTTGTGCTTGCTCCGCCGCCGCCGGTGTCTCCGCCCAGTGGGACAGGTGCCGTCGGTCCAAATAGCGCTGAGGCGCCATCAAACGGACGCGGGGCGGCCGCCATCCTCGTGCCGGGCCCAAACGTGTCTCGGCGACCTCGACTGACGCTGGCTCGCAATAAGAGCCGATCGACTCATTCCAACAGGTCAGGCCGGGGTCGACGCGCTGCCGCGCGCCGCGCTGCCGCGCGCCGGGCTGCCGCGCGCCGCGCCGTTGGTCGCAAGCATCGGTCTGTTCACCCGCGGAATAGGGCTACCAGGGCTCACGCAGACCGCGCCAGGTCCCCTTCGTGAGGCCCACAAGCTTGCGACCGGCGATGCGTGCTCTGATCGGCGAGCGGCGCCGTACCGCACTCCCGCTCATGCGCCAGAGGTCGTAGACGCCCCACGCCCATAGTCTCACGCCACAGGCGATATCGCCAGAGCACAACTGCTTCAGCGCAAATGCAGACCAACCCAGCGCGTAGCTTTCATAGACGGTGGGCAGATCCTTGGGAGTCCGCCACTGGTCATGCAGGACGCGCGCATCCGGTGTGAGGTACGCGAGCTTTCCCGCGCGCAAGAAGCGATAGTTGAAGTCCATGTCCTCGGCGCCAGGGTAGCGCTCCGATCCGGCGCCGAGCCGCTCGTCCCAGCCGCCGAGCTGCTCGATCGTGGAGCGGCGCACCGCGCTGACACCGAAACCGATCGCCCACGGCTTCAGGCCGGGACCACCCAGTACGCGAGTTTCGCTCACGGCCTGGACGGTCAATGACGGGTAATCGTCGTCCTGGGGCATTTCGTGCTCGATCACAGGTCCACTCACGAGCGATACCTCGGGATGGTGCTCAAAGGCTTGCGTGAGCGCTTGGGCCCATCCGGGCTGCGCGTAGCAGTCGTCGTCCATAAACGCGATCCACTCCGCGTCGAGTGTCCGCCAAGCGAGGTTGCGCGAGCGCGATATCCCGTGGCCGTCGTCGCGCTGCACGCTCAACTCCGACCATTCTTCGACGCGTCGGCTCAGAGCCGGGTCCTCGTTTGCGCTCTGATCGACTACATGCACTGGGAAGCGAACCTGCTGTGCCGCAAGCGCATCGAGAGCGCGGGCGAGATATTCGGGCCGGTTGCGGGTGCATACGGCGACGGCAAACGGCACGGTCACGGCTGCGTACGATAGCCGAGGATGTGTAGGCGAGCTCCCAGGTTCTTTGAGTGCTGCGGCGACTTGAGTGCTGCGGCGACCGCTTAGCGCCGATACTACGAGGGTGAGTTCCGCCGGCGCCGATGCCCCCTCGGAGAGCCCCCCAGCGACGGGCGCTCAGGGTCGCTCCAGTCTGGCCCAGAACGCGACCTGGTTGACGGCGGCGATGTTCGGCGCCAGGGCCTGCACGTTTGCGCTGGCCATCGTCATGGGTCGTAAGCTTGGAGTAACCAATTACGGGCGCTACGGCTTTGCGGTCGCGGTCGGGACGATCGTCGTGCCGCTGGCCGACCTTGGCGTCACCCCCTACATGTCTCGGGAGGTGGCACACGATCGCGCCCGTGGCGAAATGCGCGCTGTGCACCTGCTGCAGGTGAAGATCCATACCGCGCTCGGGGCACTCGCGATCTCGGCGGCGGTGGCGGCCCTGATCAGCGGCCAAGTTCTTGGCGCGGCGGTGATCGTCGTGGTGCTGGCTTCAATGCTGGCGGATGGAACCTCAGCTTATGTATACGGCTACTTCCAAGGACGCGAGCAAATGGCCTTCGAGGCACGAGCCACCGTCTTGGCCGCGCTCGCGCGAGGGCTCGGTGGAATTGTCTGTGTCGTCGCCTTCGGATTGTTGATGCCCGTGCTGGTTTGGATGTTGGTTGTCAGCGCGCTGCAGTTGGCCATCGCGCTGCGTCGCTTCTTCTCGATCGCCGATCTCTCTCGTCTGCAGGAGCTCGCCGGCGACGCTGCGGTGTCATGGGGCAGTGTGGGGGCGCTGGGCTCGATGACTCTGTGCGCGCTCATCTACCTACAGGCCGACTCGGTGATCGTGGGAGTGGTCTATGACAAGCACGCCGTCGGCCTCTACACCGCCGCCTACGCCTTGACGGCCGGGCTACAGATCATTCCCTGGCAGGTAGCGGTTGCGCTGGCCCCCGTGTTTGCACGCAGTTACGCGACCTCTCGCGACGACTTCCGCGACACCTGGCATCGCGGGTTGCGACTGGTGCTAATCGTTTCGCTGCCGTTCTCCCTCATCACATGCCTATTGGCGAGCGAAGTCATGACCCTGATCTTTGGCGACGCGTTCAGCGGAGGCACGGGCGCGCTCGCAATCCTCGTCTGGTCGAGCCCGATTTGGGCGACCAACATGGTCGTCGCTTCGGCTCTGCGCGGCGCTCGGCGCGATCGCTGGCTTGCAACCACAACCGGCCTCGGCGTGATCGTCAATCTGGGCCTGAACGTATGGGCCATCCCGAGATTTGGGATCGACGGCGCTGCAGCGGTCACTGTCGGCACCGAGCTGGCGGTGCTCCTGGCCCAGGGCTGGCTGGCGATCTCGCGTGGGGTGGTGCCCTTCCCGCGGCTGCCTTACGCCCGGCTCGTCCTCGCGTTGATGGCGCTGGCTGCGGTCGCGGTGGCTGGGCAGGGGAATGAGGTGGTCGCGGTCGCGACGGCCGCACTGTGCGCCTATGCTCTGGTCCTCGTAGTCAGTGGTGTGGTTCAGCCAAGCGAGCTGCGCGCATTGCGCTCGCTTATTGGTCGTCCATGAGGTGTTGCCTGACTGCCGGCGGAATATAGGCTGCGTGTGGCTATGCGCGCCGCCCGAAAGATGCGCCGCTCGAAGACGCATCGCCCGAAGTTGGATCGTCCGACTATCAAGCCTGTTCTAATTTCTGCTAGGCTCCTCCATTGGCAGCGCATCTACCGTGCATGCTTCAAATGTCACGAGTTCGGCGTCTCGGGGAGGGAACCTGCTCATGTACCAACGACTTCTCGTAGTGGCAGTCGGCCTCGGTCTGCTGGCGTGGGCGCCTCAGGCGATCGCCTCTCCCGCGTATGTGCAGGCAGCGTCGGGATCGACATCTGGGTCAAGTTTGGGCGTCAGCTACACCGCGAATGTTCAGGCTGGAGACTTGCTCGTAGGCCAGTTTCGCACAAATGGAACCACATCCGTCTCGGACTCGGTCAACGGATCCTGGACCGAGGCGGCGCAGACCACCAAGGAAGGCGTAACTCATTCGATCTGGTATCGCCAAAACGCCGCCGCCGGCAAAACCACCGTCACTGTGTCAGGCGGGACGAGTGGCTCACTGCGCACAGTCTTGGCCGAGTATTCGGGTGTGGCGACAACTGGCGCATTGGATCAGACCGCGTGCAACCAGGGCACATCTACTAGTGTCACGACAGGCGCAACCGCTTCGGTTGGTACGGGCGATCTCCTGTTCGTGGGTGTGGGCGCGTTCGAACACCCTCTTACTGTGACCGCTGGCTCAGGCGATGGTGTCAAAGCGACATTGAGAACTCAATTCAGCGGTACCAACGGCACGAGTGCCGAGGAGGATGTGAGTTCGACCGAATCAGGCGCACAGAACGCGAGTTTCACGCTAAATGAATCGACACCGAGCGGCTGGGCGGCCTGTGCTGCCGCGTTCCACCCGCAAAGCGAAGAAACTGTGGCACCGACATGCACGAAGTATGCAAACGCAGCTACTGGGAGCGACAGCAACACGGGAACAAAAGAAAGCCCGTACAAGACGCTAAAAAAGCTCGTCACTTCCTTGTCTGCGGGACAGGTTGGCTGTCTTCAGGCGGGACAGACGTTTGCAACGGAATCAGACGCATCCGGTAATGGCGAACTGACCCTGTCCACGACAAAAGGCGAACCTGGAAAACCCGTAACAATCACCTCGACCAGCTCGACCGAACCGGCAACAATCGCTCATCCTGTTACGCTCGAGAACGGAGCAAACAACTACACGTTCACCCATTTGATCTTTAAGTGGAAAGATCCGGCCCCGCACGCATGCTGGAATGCGGAAGGCAAAGTGGTCGCTGGCAAGGTGATCCATGAACCGCTCAACGGGACGTGCGAAACCGGTACGGCAAACTCCGAATCCCACGTCCAGATTGCGATAGCCGGCATTAACGATGACTTTACTTACGACGATATTAATGCTGAACACTCTGACATCTGTATAAATGTGGTCCGGTATCCCACCGAACCGGCCGAAAACACGCACATCGAAAACGACCGCATTCATGGCTGTGGACCGCCCGTACTCAAGACCACCGAAGGTGGCTTTGCGCACGTTAACGAAGAACCGGGCTGGCACGACCACGGCATTTATGACGACGAAGGCGTTAATGGTGTGTTCAAGAATAATTATATTTACGAATGCTCCCGTAACGGCTTTCTCTTCTATCCCGCGGGCAAAGGCTCGGTCGCCGAACACAACGTGATAGATGCCAACGGCAACGGAGTTACGTTTGGCTCCAACACTCATGAGTCGGTAAAGTGGAATATAATCACCAACTCCACAAGTCCGCGTAAATACGACTCGTTTGGAATTACTTCCTTCGTCGCCGGGGAAGGTAATCTGGCCGAACACAACGATACGTTTGGAAACGAAGGGTACTCAGGCGAAGGACCCAACATTGAGATCGAACCAGAAGAAGTCAAAAATGTTTCGCTCGTCGAAAACATCGAAGAAAATCCAAAATATGCAAAAGCGAGCGAACACAAGTACGAATCATATTTGAATACCTATGGATATGGGCCAACGTCTCCACCGACGAAATATTGAGTCCCGGCTTGATCGTAGAGTTTGTGGCTCGCGATAAGAGATCAACGCGCCCCCAAGTCGGGCGAACGGAATAACGGTATTCCGCGCTGCCAGTGGCTCTTGACGAGTCCCATAGGGCCATCAATACGCAACTCTCGCCGCCGGTAGCGAGCTTCCGAGTCAAGCATCTCACGGACGAGCTAGCATCACCTCCGATGAGCGCGCCATCAATTTCGGTTGTCGTTCCCGCAAGGGATGCCGAGGACACCTTGCCGGCGCTGTTGCAAGCGCTGATGCCGCAGGTGAGAAGGCGTGATGATACGGAGGCGATCGTGGTGGACAGCGGATCGCGCGATCGCACGTCCGAGCTTGCTGTGTCGGCCGGAGCTCGCGTCATCTCCGAGTCGCGCCCGGGCGCCGCCGCCGCGCGTAATACGGGTGTGCGGGCGGCTAACGGCGAGCTGGTTGTCTTTCTCGACAGTGACTGTGTGCCGCGTCCGGACTGGCTCGACGTTCTGGTCCGGGCGCTGCGCGCTGCTCCCGAGATGGGCGCTGTCGGCGGACGGATCGTGGCGGCCCGTTCAACCAACTTGCTACAGCGACACGCCGAGCGTTCGGCGTACATCAACCAGGAGGAGGGTTTCCGCGATCCCTTTCTTCCCTATCTGCTGACCGCTAACTGCTGCTATCGACGGGCAGCGCTGGAGAAGCTCGGTGGCTTCGACGAGGGCCTGCTCAGCGGTGAGGATACGGACGTATCGTGGCGCATGCAGCTTCAGCTTGGCCTGGGGCTTGAGCTCGTGCAGGATGCGGTCGTAGAGCATGTCCATCGCGCCACGTTGCGCGGGTTGTGGAGCCAGTGGGTGCGCTATGGGTGGGGAGGCGTCCAGCTTGACGAGCGCTTCCCAGATCGATCGGTGGGGGTCGACGATGCAGAGGGACGTTCAAGCTTGAGGCCTTTGCGACGTCTAGCTGACGGGGTTTGGGCGCTGGTGTTGTTGCCGTTTGGGCGCTCGGATCCTCTGGATGTGGTTGCTCCTCTGTTGCGCTGCGTCGAGATTGTAGCCATGCATCTCGGGCGGGCGCAGGCGAGGCGTTCGTTGCGCTCGGATGGCTGACTCACGCGCTCTCCGCCGGCTCAGGTGGGCAGCGATACTGGCGGGAGGCTCACGGGGGACGGGCGATCGCGATAGAGGAGGTCACTTGCGGCAATCAACCCAAACAGCACGAAGACATAAAGGCCTGTCTGGGGATCCTCGAAGGTAACGTCAAAAAGGTTGTGGATGAGGAAGGCCGCGAGCGCGGCGAGCAAGCCTGATCCCAGCAGGCGAGCCGAGCGGTCGCTCGAGCGCCGAAGGCGCGCAGTGCAGCGCACGGCGGCTATCAAGATTGCAACAAACGCGAGCAGGCCGAGGATGCCCTGCTCGGCCATCAACTGCAGGAAGATGTTGTGGGCGTGGGGTGGAGGTTGAAAGATGGTGGCGGGCAGGAACATCTTGCCTGGCACGAGAGCCTGCTCGTATGCTTGGGGAAAGCCACCAAGCCCGACGCCCAGTACCGGATGGTTCTCCCAGATGTTGAGAGCTGTGTGCCAGATGTCCACGCGTGTGGAGATTTCCCCACCGGAGCTGGTGAGCGTTGCAAAGCGCTCGCGCACAAGACCCGGTGCGGCGAGCACAACCGCGAGGACGACGAGCGGCCCGAGGATCCAAAGACGCCAGCCGCGAAGGAAGAAGAAGGGCACGATCGCCAGGCCGATCAGGGCGCCGCGGGAAAAACTTGCGTAGACCCCGGCGGCGGCGGCAGCAGCGGCAAACGCAAACGGGATTCGCCAGCGGGGAGAGATGAGCGCCCCGGCAATTCCCAGCGGGACGAGCAGCACAAGAAAGCCGCCAAGCTGGTTCGGCTGGCTGAAGCCGGCAGTTGCGCGGCCCACGACTTCGCCGGTGGTGGTGATGAAGCCGGCCGCGTGTTCGCCGGAGGAGTAGTCGCGGATCGCATGCAACCCCACGATCAAGCCGCTGACAGCGGCCCCGGCAAGTACCCACAGGATCTCACGACGGCTGCGTACCGTAAAGATCACGGCCGAAAATAGCAGGCCCCCGGTCAACAGGCTGCGCATGAAACGGCTGGCTGAATGCAATTCTGGCGATTGAGTCACGCTCAGAAGGGCGACGGCCAAATAGATGAGCACTAGTGGGGCCATCCTCGGGAGGGCGCTCGCCTCCTCGCCTCGAGCGCGCCAGCCCAAGAACGCGATGCACGCCAGGTACACCGAGAACGCCTGCACGGCGTAGGTCATCAACTGCGGGTTGATACCCAGCGTGCCCATCGGGATCAACACGAGCGCGAGCGCGATGCCAATCTCCGGTCGTTGGTATGCGATAGCGACCGACAGCGCCGCAACGATCATGGCCGGCAGGAGCCACGGGCTCAGGCGCGAGGCGCTATAAGCGTAAAGGCCTCCGAAAGCGAGCCCGGTGACCAGCAGCGCCGCCCCCTGTAGCGCGGTGCTCTCGGCGAGTCTCGTGCTGGTTCGCACGTCTCCCTCAGGACCCGGGAGGGGCGTGACCGGACTGGCTGGTTGTGGCGACGCGGCCAAGCGAAGCGTGGTCGGAGGGCCCCTGATAGTAGTAGGGAGCTGCGTCGGGGCTCGAGATCCGGTTGACGATTATTCCCAGCACGTTCACGTGGGCGCGGCTCAACTGCTGTAGCGCCCATTCGACCGAAGTGCGACGACTGGTGCGCGAGTCCACCACGAGGACCGCGGCGTCGACTCGTGCGGCGATCAGCGATGCGTCGGCCCCCACGCTGACCGGCGGCGTGTCGACGACGACGAAGTCATAGGTGCTCTTCGCCCTCTGTAGGAAAGTTTCAAGCGAGGGCAGTCCGAGCAGGCTGGAGGGATTCGGTGGAGGGGTCCCTGATCCAACAAAATCCAAATTCGTCGCGGGCAGCTCGTGAACAAGCCGGGTGAGCTCCACTGGCTCTCCGCCGCGCGCGAGGAAATTGGACAGACCGTCGGAGCGGGGATCCAAATTCAGTCGCTCAGACAGCGTGGGTCGGCGAAGATCGCCGTCGACCAAGAGGACCGAGTCGGTCATTTCGGCGGCGGTGTGGGCTATAGCTACGCTCACGGTCGACTTGCCCTCCTGCTGTCCGGCGCTGAGCACCGCAATCGTCGAGGGGCGATCGCCAAGGCTCACGAACGTAAGGTTTGCAAAGAGGAGTCTGAACCCCTCAACGTAGTTTGCGTCGGCGGTATTCAGTGCGCCCACGCCCGGGAGCGCCTTGTCTTGGGGATTGCGTCGGTTGGGAACGCGCGCGAGAATCGGCAGACCGAACAGCTCGGTCGCGAAGTCTTGGATGGCCACATGCTGGTCCAGACGCTGACGCAGCAACGCCACACCGGTGGCGGCGAGCAGCGCCAAGATGCCACCAATCAGTAGATAGAGCTTTGGGCGAGGAGCACTCGCGCTCGTAATCAGGGCGGCGGGAGCCGCAACGCTTACCTTGGCCGAGGTAATAGTCGACGCGGCCTGCTGTGTGAATACGGTGGCGTATGTATTCGCCAACTGCTGGGCGCGCGCGGGGGTGCTTTCCTTGGCCGTGATCAGGACCAGGTTTGTCTGCGCTACAGGCGTTACGGAGACTTTGCCTTGAAGGGCGGTGGGGCTGACTCGGTAGGGCATGGATGAGGCGACGATGTTGGCGGCGTTGCGTGTTTGCAGGAGTTCGGCGACCGTTTGGGTATCGACTTGACTGACCTGCTGCGCTTCGAAGGCGCCCCCTGTCGGCTTGAGCGTGCTGACAAGCAGATATGAACTGGTGGAGTAGACCTTGGGCAGGCTGAAGGTGACGGCCGCTACGCCTGCCATCACCAACACAAACGTCGCCAGAAACGCGATGCGTCGCCGCCAAAGGACAGTCAAGAACTGATCAGCGCTGTTGTTCATTCAGGGTCATCTCGCGCTGGCGCGTGGGTGGGCGGGAGTTCTGAACCCGAGCGAGACGAGGGCGCGATCATAGCGCACCCGCTGGACGCCCCAGTGGGTCGGCGACGGCCAGGTCGCACATTCCTTGTTGCGAGTGGCCGCGAGCCCGATCACGTCAAGACGCGCGCGAATTGCCGGGGCAATAAGCCGGGCGAGGAGATTCTCACGAGCAGTCGCAGGTGGTTTTTGTTAGCGCGCAGGCGCGCAATCGTGGCCCGACCGATGTGGAGCGTCTCCTGAAAATCCCCGCTCGCCGGGCCGAAGGATCTGCTGGCGAGCGTGACCGTCACGATCTTGCGGATGCCATGATCGCCAGGAGCGGTGAGCTCACGGATCCCAGCCCGCAACGCGATTGTGCCTGAGCAGGGCGTTGAGCGCAGACAGCGCAGTCTCAGACGCACGCGGCCCTTGGCCGCGGCGTGCAGATCAGCACTCAACAGCTCTGTTCCGACCGATTCAGGTAGGGGCTTGGTCGGGTTCCTAGACAGCGGGCTTAGGCCGGGAGCGACCGTAGCCGCCCCAGCTTCTTTCACGGCCGGATTTTGCCCGCCAGCTCGAGCGGCGGAGGCGCACCCTCCGAGGTTGGCTGGCGCCGGCGGGCCGGTTTCTCCGGCTGTGAGCTGGGCGATCTGAAAGGCGCTGACGCACGAGCCGTCGGCCACGAACAGGAGCCCCGCTGCCGCGCTCGGGGATGCGAAGTGGTCTGCCACAGGGCTCGGCAAAGTCTCGGTATAGCGCGGGATGCCGGTCGCCGGATCGAGCCCGTAGAGCTTGGTGCCGCCGCCGCTGAATCCACCGGTCGCCACGCTCCACACGAGCCCGGCTGAGACGATCGGCGGCCCGACGGCATCTTCCGGCCCTTGCCACACTGGCCTGAAGCTCTTATCGGCTTGCGAGTAGGCAAGCGCCTGGACGCCGTTCTCGCACGGGATGTAGATCGTCCCGTTGGCGAAAGCGTCGCCGCCAAAGCTACCGCCGTAGCCTCTGTTTTCCGAGCATACTTTGCCGTTGTAGACAGATTTCATCGTGCTCTCTTCGATCAGATAGCCGGTAGCGGTCTTGCCGGCCTGGAAGAGCACCCCACTGCTCAACAGCTCAGGTGCGGCCGACCCGAGATCCTCGTCGCTGTTGCTTTCCTGCTGCCAGCTCGGCGGCTCGAAGCCCGCGAGTGGAGGCGGTTGTTTGCTCCCGGGGTCGGCCACGAAATCCTCGGATGGGTTGAGCTTGAGGACGCTGTCGGAGTAGTCGAAAACGGTTGCTTCTTCGCCGTTTGGCGGGTCCGGGTTGCCGGTGGTGGCGTAGACGTTGCCCGCTTCGTCCACCGCCGGCCCGCCGGTGGCCCATACAGCCCCGCCCGATGTCGAAGGCGGGCTCGGCTGGTATTGCCAGAAGCGGGGCGCCGCGCCGTTGACCGGCGCCGCGACAACAGCGCCGCGGTAGTCGCTGCAATCGCCGTCATTGCCGCCATAGCCAAAGATGACTTCACCTTTGTCGAGGTTGAGAGCGGTGCGCTGCAACAGTGCCTTGGGGTCGGCGCCTGGCGGGTCCACATTCGTGCTGACCATTTCTTCGCCATTTTCCAAATTGAGCCCGAGGAGCCTGTGTTCGGCCGTTTTTGTGACTTGGTTCCAGCGATCGGCTACGACAAAGAACGCCCCCAATTCCAAATCAATTACAGGCGTCCCGACAACCCCGACCGTGGGTTGTATATCGCCGCAGGGTAGTTCGTCGGATGGCACAGGCGTGCCGACGCTCGTCTGCCACACGACCTTCCCCGTGGAGGCTTCGAGCGCGTACACATCGTCTGCGACCGTCGCCACATAGACACGATTGCCGAGTATCAGCGGCTGGCTCCAGATCGAAGCGCCCAGGTCGGTGCTCTGCCAGGCAAGCCGCGGTTCGATCGGCTGCGTCGCTTCGGGGTCATAGCCAGAGCGCTGCGCGTCGCGGTGGTAGGTGGTCCAGGTCGGCTCGGCCTGGGCGGATTGGGTGCTTGTCGAGAAAAGGGCTAGCAATAGGCAGGCAATGAAGCCCCAGAGTCGGTGGCGGCGAAGGGCTTGTGAGGCGGGCATCGTGTACCAGCCTAGTGCCGTGAAAACAGCTCTTCCAAAAAGAACTGCGTCTTCGGCAAAGGCTCGCGCGAGGGGTAGAGGCGCTTCTGCAAATCCAACACCTCTCGAGCGCTTCCCAGCCCGCACTCCTCGATCAAGACTTCGATGTCCTCGTTGTCCTCGCCGAAGCGCATCGCCATCAGCTTCATCGCGAGCAAGTACTGGGGCGAGGCCGTGGTGATTTCGATGCCCTCGACATCCGGGAGGGGGCGGGCATCGCGGTCCTTCCCGGGCATGAAGCCCTTTGCGGCGTCGTTCAGCCAATCCTCGGGCAGGCTGAGGTCCTCCGCGACCTTTGCCGCGGCCTGGTAGATCGAGCGCTTTGGCTCGAAGACCGCGTCTATGTCTCTTGTCACACGCCTGGTCGAGTAGGCGAGCGCCATCGCTGCGCCGCCGACGATGAAGATCTGGCCTCGCACGCCACGACTCGACAACTCCTCGCCGAGCGCCTGCAGCGCCTCCAAGATCTCTGCTCGGGTGAATCTCTTGGGTGGCTTCTCAGGCACGATCGAACACCTCTCTGGCGATGAAGACTCCGTGACGTGCGAACACGGCTGGGGTGTGGGCGAGCGTGTAGGCCTCGAAAGCCGGCCTGTCTGTCGCAAACCACCAAGGCTCGACAAAGCGGCTGGGCTCCTCCACCCAAGCCGGTGCGACGATTTCGCTCTCGCGCGCAAAGAACTCGGCTGTCCCGGCCAAGGCGGCGTCGAAGCGTGGATCGCCTGTGCCTGGTGGCTCCTCGCGGATGAGCGAGATCTTCCCGGGCCGCGATGAGCCTCTGAAGTCGTCCGCGAAACCGAACAGCAGGCGTAGCGCGTCGTGCTCGTGGGCCAGCGCGAGGTCTTGGGCGATTTCCGGGGCGAGTTGCTCGAGCGAGCAGGCACCGCGTCGCAAGCGGGGCGACGCGCCGAGTCGAAGATCGTGCTCACAGGCGTCGAACAGTCGCTCCAAAGTCGCGAGAGTGGGGGTCCGTACGCCCGACTCGTAGGCCGCTACGGCCGGTTGGGCCGTCCCGGCGCGGTGGGACATCTCGAGTTGCGTGATGCCCGCGTCGCGGCGGGCTTGCTTGATCAGGCCGGCAACCTCCACCAGTCCAATATACACATTTCGATATATTCTGCCAAAATCCTCTTCCTACTCGGCCACGAGAAAATGGGGATAGTCAGGAAACGGATGCTCGCCTACCTCACAGTCCCTGGCCCGCCCGCCGCCGTCGCCGCCGCCGCATTCAGCAAGCCCGCCCCATAAAGGTCCCGGTCCTGTGGTCCACCGAGCTTGCGGGCTGTGTCCTTCAGCCTTGCGGTCAGCTGCGCCACCGTCGGTTTGCGTCCCAGGATTCCGGCGGCGATGATCAGCGCCGCCGTGGCCGCCACGTGTGGGGTCGCCATCGAAGTGCCTTCGTAGCCGCCCGGAAAGCCGAACACGCGCGAGCTCGAGCCCGTGAAGGTCATCTGGAAGATGTCGCGGCCCGAGGGAAGTTCGGGGTTGCAGTTCGGGTCGCCGGGAAGGCTTGCGTCCGGACCGCCGCCTGGCGCCACGAGCGTGATGCCGCGACCGTCGTTGGAGTAGCTGGCAAGGCAGCCGTGTTCGGTCGTGGCGCCGACCGCGATCACATGCCCGGCTCGCGCAGGGTAGGGGATCGTCGTCGAGCCCTCGTTGCCTGCCGCGGCCACCACCAGCACGTTGTGGCGGTATGCGTAGCGGAGCGCTTCGATCAGCTCGGGGATGTCAGAGGCGCCCACCTCGCTCGAGAACTCGAGCGAGAGGTTGATGATCCGCGCGTGATGCTTGACAGCGAAGCGAACCCCTTCGGCGATCACCGAGGCGTCGCCTTCGCCGGCGCTGTCGAGCACGCGCACGGGCATGATCCGGGCTGCATACGCGAGTCCTGTCAGTCCGTATTTGTTGTTGGTCGCCTCGGCGATCGTGCCGGTCACGAACGTGCCGTGGCCGTTGTGGTCGTTGGCGTAGGGGGTGCGGTCGATGAAGTCATAGCCCTGAACGAACGAGTACTTCTTGAAGTCCGGCGAGCGGCGGTACTTGCCGCGGTTGGCATAGGCCACTCCGGTGTCGAGCACG
>DATCEK010000095.1:0-30866 GCA_036510155.1 Solirubrobacteraceae bacterium
AGGTGCAGGGCACGATCAACGGGATCGGCGAGCGCGTCGGCAACGCGAACCTCGTCACGATCGTCGCCGACCTGCAGCTCAAGCTCGGCCACGAGCTGCTTTCCCCCGAGCAGCTCGCGCGCCTGACCGAGACGGCGCATCTCGTGGACGAGCTGCTCAACCGCGCGCCCGACCCGGCCCAGCCGTATGTCGGCAAGAACGCGTTCGCGCACAAGGCCGGTCTGCACACGGCGGCGATCCGCGCCGACGCCGCCACGTTCGAGCACATCGACCCCGCGCTGGTCGGCAACGCGCGCGAGGTGCTCGTCTCAGAGCTCTCGGGGCGCGGCACGATCGTCGAGAAGGCGGCGGAGTTCGGACTCGAGCTCGAGGAGCAGGCCATCGAGCGTGTGCTCGAGCGCGTCAAGCAGGCCGAGTACGAGGGCTTTCAGTTCGAGGCGGCCGACGGGACTCTGGAGCTCTTGATGCGAGAAGAGGCGGGTCTGTATGAGCCGCTGTTCATGTTGCTCTCGTGGCGCGTCATCTCTGAACAGCGCTTCGACAGCGACGAAGTGGAAACCGAGGCGACGATCAAGATCGTCGCGCCGCCGGGACCTGATGAGGGCGAGTTCATCTGCACGGCGGAGGGCAACGGCCCCGTGAACGCGCTCGACAACGCGTTGCGCCAGGCGCTGGAGCAGGTCTATCCGCATCTGCGCGAGCTGAAACTGGTCAACTACAAGGTGCGGATCCTCGACGAGGCCAGGGGTACGGCGGCCGTCACGCGAGTCCTGATCGACGTGTCCGACGGCGAGCGGGTCTGGGGGACGATCGGAGTCTCCGGGGACATAATCGCCGCTTCTTGGGAAGCCTTGGTGGACTCGCTCACGCTGGGAATACAGCAGCCCGCGTCACGGACCCCGTTGTCGACGTCGATTCGATCGTCGGGTCAGGACGGTGGGGCCTCTTCGGAGGGTGATGGTTGGACCGAGGACCCGTCGCTCGAATGACGTCGTCGCCGGTGTCCTGCTTTGGGTGATCTGGAGGTCATTCCTCTTGCCAGGCCTGTTGTTGGGCTTGCAGAGGAGAGGTTGGTCTCTGAGGTCTTGACTTCCGGGCAGCTTTCGCTTGGACCGCGCGTGGGTGAGTTCGAGCGGTTGTTTGCCGAGTTTGTCGGTAGTCCGCTTGCTTGCGCTGTCTCGAGCGGTACTGCTGGGCTTCATCTCGCCTTGCGGGCTGTTGGCGTATCCGACGGGGATGAGGTGATCACGAGCCCGTTCTCCTTCGTCGCTTCGGCGAATGTGGCGCTCTATGAGCGTGCTCGGCCTGTCTTTGCCGATATCGACCCAATTACGCTCAATCTCGATCCTGCGGCGGCTGAGGTCGCGATCACCGAGCGTACGCGGGCGATCTTGCCGGTGCACATCTTCGGCTATCCCGCCGACATGCCGGCGTTCGAGGCGATCGCCAGGGATCACGGCCTTGGGATCGTGGAGGATGCTTGTGAGGCGCTTGGCGGTGTACACACGGATGGCACGGCCGTCGGCGCGCGCGGGAATGCCGCCGTGTTCGGGTTCTATGCCAACAAGCAGCTGACGACGGGCGAGGGGGGGATGGTCACGCTTGGAGATCCCAAGGTCAAGGCGCGGATCGACTCCGAGCGCAACCAGGGGCGCGCCCCGGACATGGGCTGGCTCGACCACGACCGGCTTGGCTTCAACTACAGGCTGTCGGACATCGCCTGTGCGATCGGGATCGCACAGCTCGAGCGGCTGCCGGAGATGCTGGGATCGCGCGCCCTTGCCGCCTCCGACTATCGCGAGGCGCTTGCAGGGATCGAGGGGCTCGAGCTGCCCTGCGAAGACCACGATGGCGCTCGGCGCGGTTGGTTCGTGTTCGTGGTGCAACTGCCGCATGGGGTCGATCGCCACGGGACGGTGCGCAAGCTCGCCCGGCTGGGGATCCAGAGCAAGCCGTATCTGCCGGCGATCCACCTGATGAGCTTCTATCGCGAGCGCTTCGGCCATCGCGAGGGCGAATTTCCGGTATGCGAGGACGTGGCGGCCCGCTCGTTGGCGCTGCCGTTCTATCCGGGGTTGGCGCAGCCTGACATCGAACGGGTGGCTGAATCGCTGCGTGTAGTGCTCGGGCGCTGACCGCCGTCCCATGGTGGAGGTGCACGCGCCATCGGCGTGACCAGTTCTCGGCGTCGAGTTGGAGACGGACAGTGATCGAATGAGACACATCTGCCCACATTTGCTTGTCCAAGCGCTACGCTGCGCAAGCGCGGCCGGAATCCACTAGTCGGGATCTTCCACAACGCGTATAGGCTGGCCTGCGGACGTGTTGTAGCTCGAGTAGCAAGCGCTCAAAGGCGGTCGGCATACAGCCTTGAAAGAGGCTTTCAACCACGTCTCGGAAGGGAAGGTAGAGGACAGTATGATGAAGAGGATAAAGATATTGGGGCTCGCCATCGTTGCGGTGTGCGTGCTCGGTTCGATCGCGGTGGCGTCTGCGTCTGCGACGCCTGGATGGTTAGTGGGCGGACTGAAAATGGAATCATCTTTATTAGTAGAAAGCGAAGGTGCTATCTTACTCGAAGATATGACGCTTGGGGTTGACGTAACCTGTAGCTACAAGTTTATCGGCACCGTTGGGCCGGGCTCTAAAGATTTACTCACGGAAATGTTAGATTTAGAAAACAAAAACCCGTTGTCTTGTAAAGCGTCGATTTGTGAAGGCGAATTAATATCTCTTACGCCCGTAATCTGCCATGGGAAACCGAACTGTTATTAATAACCGTGTCAGGCAAAGAAATAATGGTCGACATGATCCTGGGGAACCCGGGTTATTCGATCGTTTGCAAAACGATTCTCGGCACAACAAAAGACCTGTGTTCGGGGGCCACGGCCTCGGAAGAGATTAACGTAACAGGCGGTGTCGAAAGCATCTTTAGCGAAAACGAAGAAATCACCCCGGCACAGACCTGTGAAGTAGGAGGCGCTAAATCGGCATTACTAGTAGGTTCTGCCGTATTGAAACCCGACAGCGGCACATTGACAGTATCCGAATAATGCACGGGTAAACCAGCCACGAGATGGCGGTGCAACAGCTCGCCGCCATCTCGTGTGCCAGGTAGCGATCCAGTTCGACTCAAAGTGTTTCTGACTTCGGGAGCGTCATCCATGCTCTCTAGACCAGCCCGCCCAACTGTCATCTTGGCCCAGTCGGGAACCCTGAACTAAAGCGAACCTCTGGCGAACAAGTTCCTCCCAACAGAATTCGGGCGGTGCAAGGGCTCAAGCTCGAAGCCGTCGAAAAATTCGACAATACCGGGCCGATACTGGAAGTCCGGAGGGGGTCACCACGATAAGCCTTCGCCAAATGGAATGAGAAACACCACTCCACATTTGCTTGACAGAGCACTATTCTAGTTGCTAGGCTAGCCGCGAGATCCCATTGGTCGGGATTTCAACGCAGTCCACATAGGGCCGGACCCCAGCTCTCTCTGACCTACGACGAGTGCTCCGGCCGGTCGATCTCAAGCCTCGGAAGGGGCTTCAACCAAGCCTTGGATGAGGGAAAGGTAGGATCACGTATAATGAGGAAGATCAAGATACTGGGGCTCGCCATCGTTGCGGTGTGCGTGCTCGGTTCGATCGCGGTGGCGTCTGCGTCTGCGGCGCCTGAATGGTTAGTAGGCGGAGCGAAAATGGAATCATCTTTATTAGTGGAAAGCGAAGGAAATTTGTTACTCGAAGATATGACGCTTGGGGTCGACGTGACCTGTAGCGGCAAGTTCATCGGGACGGTTGGACCGGGCGCTAAAGATTTAATCACCGAAGTGTTAGATTTAGAAAACAAAAACCCGTTGTCTTGTAAAGCGTCGATTTGTGAAGGCGAATTAGTGGCAGTTACCCCCGTTAACCTGCCGTGGGAAACCGAACTGTTATTAATTACGGTCGGGGGCAAAGAAATAATGGTGGATATGCTTCTCGGTAGTCCGGGTTATTCGATATCGTGCAAAACTATCCTCGGTACGACAAAAGATGTGTGTACCGGAGCCACGGCGTCGGAAGAGATCAATGTTACCGGCGGTGTCGAAGGTGTCTTTAGTGAAAACGAAGAAATTACGGCACCCGGTACCTGTGAAGTTGGTGGTGCAAAATCCGGCTTAGTGGTTGGTAGTGGCGTTTCTAAACCAGACAGTGGAACGCTTACGGTATCCGAATAAGTTAAGCTAGGATATACATCTCAGTCGTTTCAATTCTGACGGCTATGGGTGTGGCTGTTTAGTATAAGCAGTGGGGCAGGGCACATGTGCCCTGCCCCACCATGATTGAATCGGGGAGTTGCGATGGGGAGGGGTTGCGCGTTGGGATGCATAGCTGGGAGTGTCAAACGATTCGGCGCATATGGTGCCGTCGTATTGGTGGTGGTCCTGTGCTGTTGCATACCAGAGCCTGCTCTCGCACTACCCGAAGGTCGAGTCTATGAGATGGTGAGCCCGCCATACAAGGGCGGGTATGGGGCAAATGGGATCAAGGCGGTAGCGCCCGATGGCGAAAGCGTCGCCTTTGTCTCGCTTGGCGCCTTTGCCGGTGCGCCCACAAGCAACGTCTACAACGGATATTTGGCAAGTCGTAGCGACTCCGGCTGGTCGACCGTGTCGCTGTTGCCGCCGACGGCGATCGCGCCGTATGCGTATTTGGAACCGCTGATAGATCTCTCGTCAAACCTAGGGTCGTCGTTGTTGTTCACTGAGCTGGGTGCGAACAACGGCACTGCAAACTATGAAGGCACCAAAGCTGAGTTTTTGTTGCATCCGACCGCCGCACCCGATACCACGGAAGGTTTTGATCTTGTTGGGCCAGTATTGAAAACCATTGAAAACAAGCCTCTCAAGCCAATTTACGTAGGTGCAAGCTCGGATTTCTCTCATGTGCTCTTTCAAATCGGCGGTGGCGAAGACCCATTGCTCTCCAACGGGTTGAGCGCTGCACGCGAGCTTTACGATCTATCGAGCAATGAAGAAAGTGGTTCCTCCCTGCACGTGGTGGGGGTGAATGCCGAGGAGCAGCCGATTGACCCTTATTGTCCCGTCGAACTGGGCTCTAGCTTTGGCAAAGTGAGCCAATTCAACGCGATCGCGGACGGCGGTCAGGAGATCTTCTTTACGACAAACGCAAATACATCCGAACGGGCAAACTGCGACGACGCAAGGCGTGAAGATCCCGCGAACCCGGGGATAGTGTACGTTCGCTTGGCTGGCCAGAAGACTCTGCAGGTGTCGGGTTCGCTGGACCGGTCCGAATTCGACGGTGCAAACGAACTCGGCACAGAGGTATTCTTCACGACCAGGCAGTCGCTCGTTGCTGGGGACGCTGACAGCGGAGAAGACCTGTACATGGCCACGATCGGTTGTCCTGGCGGGGCAGTGGAATGTCCGGTGGCCGCACGTGAAGTGAGTTCTTTGACGCAGGTGTCCCACGATCCCACGTTGGGCGAAGCAGCGGAAGTCCAAGGATTGGTGAGGCTCTCGCCCGATGGTTCTCGTGTGTATTTCGTCGCTCGCGGAACACTGAGCCAGGAGCCCAACGCAGAAGGCCTACGGCCGGAAAGGGGGGCCGACAACTTGTACGTGTACGACAGCTCGACCGCTGCCGCGCCAGTGTTTGTCGCCGATTTGTGTTCTGGGTCTGAACGTTCTGGGGCCCTGAAGGACCCGCACTGCCCGGCGAGCGTTGACGAAGAGAACAGCGATGTGGCGCTGTGGGCGACGCCACGACCGGAAGTCCAGACTGCCGATAACGGCAATTTTCTCGTGTTCTCCACATACGCACAGCTTGTATCCAACGACACGGATATGGCCAAGGACGTTTATCGATACAACGCGGAAACCGGGCGTCTGGACCGTGTGTCGATCGGCGAAGATGGCTACGACACCAACGGGAACAACAGCTTATTCAATGCCACGATTCATGAAGACGGCGGCGGCGGTGAACACGGCGCAGCTGTCTATGAGCTGACCGGTATGAACAGCCGCGCGATCAGCGAAGACGGCAGTCGAATCGTGTTCACGACGGAAGAGCCGTTGTCGCCTCACGTCGTAAACCACGTGACGAATGCCTACGAATGGCATGTGGAACCCGGATGGAGCGAAGGCCAGGTGTCGCTGATCTCGAGCGGAAACGCGACGGAACCGGTCAACGACGTCGTCATCACGCCGGGAGGACGTGACGTCTACTTTGTGACGACGCAGGGCTTGGTGCCACAGGATATAGACGGCGCGCCGGATATATACGACGCACGGCTCGGTGGCGGTTTTCCGACGGCGCCGGCGTCGGTGGAGCCCTGCTCCAGCGACGCCTGCCAGGGCCCGCTGTCGACGCCCGCGCCACTACTGGTGCCTGGGAGTGTGTCGCAGGCACCGGGCGAAAGCGTGTCATCGCCTCCGGCGAAACACAGGGTGAAGAGTAAAGCTAAGAAAGCAAAAGCAAAGAAGAGGTCCAAAAAGGCGCCCCTCAAGGCGAAAAACACCGCGTCTCACCGTCGCAAGAGATCATTGACTGCCGCTGACAGGAGGACACGATGAGTGCTCGGATGCTGCGGGAGCTCACCGGCTTGGTCTGGGCGGCGACTGTCATGATCGACACCGTGCCTGCCATTGGCATGTTTGCGCCTGCTGCCATCTTGTCAGTGTCGGTGGCAGCAGCTGCCATTGGCATGCCATTGGTCGTGTTGATGCCACTTGTCGGTGCGATATTCTGGGTGGCCGCAACGCCCGCCGAGGCGAAAGAAGCGAAGCCCTTCAATATTGTCAAATTCAGCATGCAGACCACGGGCCCGACCCAGGAAAGCGTCGATTCTCACGGGGTTCGCCATTTTGTCAACCCTCCGGAAAATTTCACGGCGGCTGGCGGTCATCCGTGGGCTTTGACAACTGATATTGAATTTGCGAACGAAGAACTCATTCCTCCTGGAGGGGGTCCTGTAGTTCCGTCGGGTGACCCGAAGGACGTGGTGATAGACCTGCCGCAAGGGCTGCTGGGTGACCCCCAGGCCGTGCCGCGCTGTTCGTTGACGCTAGCGCTTTCCGGGTCCGGCGAATGTCCGGCCGCGACGCAGGTGGGAGAGGTTGTCGTCCGGTTTTACGGTGGTGAAAAAGGTGCCATTGCTCCGATAGTGAATCTTGTGCCCGAAAGAGGCGAGTCGGCGGAGTTTGGACTCGAGATAGCCGGGTTGACGACGGTTTTGACTGGGCACGTAATACGTACAGCCACAGGTTACGGACTTGCCGTGGTGACAAATGAGATACCTATTGCCGATCTGGTGAGCATCGAAGCTACATTTTGGGGAGTTCCAGCTGACCCCGTCCACAATCCCGAGCGTGGTCTCAATTGTGGGAACATCATCGTCACCTCGCAGGTCTGTAAAGGCGGCGATTTAGAAAGCAACCAGCCGCTTGTACCGTTTTTGACCATGCCAACCAATTGTGCGGCTGGCGCTCAGATAGCGACGGCCCGTGCGGACTCGTGGGAGAGTCCGGGACGGATCAATCTCAACAATCAATATGAAGGATATGTAAGCGCCGAAACGACTTTTGCAGGAGTTACGGGATGCGACACGATGCAGTTCAATCCGTCGATTGAACTGCACCCCGACACGCTGCTTGCCGATGAACCTGTCGGCTTGGGTATCGACCTCGAAGTTCCGCAGGTTGAAAGCACAGAAGCTTCGGCGACGCCGGAGCTGCGCAACGCGACCGTCACCTTGCCCGAAGGCCTCTCGATCAGCCCCGGCATTGTTGATGGTATTCAGGCGTGTCAAGAATCGGGTCCGGAAGGGATCGACTTCACCGGCCCAGGCTCGGAAGAAGTTGGGGCCAATGGCGAACTCGAGCTGGCCGCGGGCCATTGTCCGGACGCGTCGACCGTTGGTACGGCAGAGGCGGAAACGCCGCTGCTCGGCAGTCCTGTATATGGCCATGTCTACCTTGCGCGGCCCGGATGTGGTGGGGCGGGCGAACGCACGTGCACAGAGCAAGACGCGCTTGACGGAAACCTATACAAACTGTACCTCGAACTGGGCGGCACCGGCGAACTCGCCTACGCTGGCGTTCACATCAAGGTCGAAGGCAAGACCGAGCCGAACCCGGCCACGGGCCAGTTGACGACCGTGTTCGAAGACAACCCGGAGCTTCCTTTCAGCAAGCTCAAAATCGATTTGAACGAAGGGGCGCGTGCGCCTCTGGCGATGCCGTTCGCGTGTGGGCCGGCGACCACGAATGCCGATCTCACTCCGTGGAGCGCGCCGGGGCAGGCGGACGGCGTGTTCGTGGCCGGTACGCCGGACGCCACGCCCTCGTCGTATTTCAATGTCGAAGGCTGCCAGGATCCCCCGGTCTTGAAGCCCGGGTTCCTGGCGGGCACGGTCACGCCGCAGGCGGGCCAGTTCAGCGCCTTCACGTTGACATTCACGCGCAAAGATCGCGAACAGTACTTCTCGAGAGTGCAGGTGCGCACGCCGCAGGGCCTGCTGGGCACGCTCGCGAACGTGCCACTGTGCGGCGAACCCAGCGCCGCGCAGGGTACGTGCTCCACCGCTTCGCGGATCGGCAGCACCACGGTTGCCTCGGGCGCCGGCTCCCATCCCTTTGAAATCGGCGGCGAAGTGTTCTTGACCGGCGGCTACAAGGGCGCGCCTTTCGGCCTCAGCATCGTCACGCACGTGGTCGCGGGGCCGTTCAACCTCGGCCTGGTGGTGGTGCGCGCGCGGATCGACGTCGACCCTGAAAGCTCGACGCTGACCGTCACGAGCGACCCACTGCCGCAGATCGTCTTCGGCGTGCCGTTGCGGCTGCAGCGCGTGACCGTCGACATCGACCGCCCTGGCTTCATGTTCAACCCGACGAACTGCGGGGCGAAGCAGATCTCGGCCACGCTGTCGGGCGCGCAGGGCGCCAAGGCGGAAGTATCGAGCCCGTTCGCGGTCGGCGGCTGTAAGAGCCTTGCGTTCAAACCCCAGTTCAAGGTGTCAACCAGCGGCCACACAAGCCGTAGGAATGGCGCGAGCCTCGACGCGAAGCTCGCCTTCCCCAAAGCCGCCTTCGGCAGCGAGGCGAACGTGACTCGCGTGAAAGTGTCGCTGCCCAAGCGTCTGCCCTCACGCCTGAGCACTCTGCAGAAAGCCTGCCTCGCGGCGACGTTCCAGGCCGATCCGGCCGCGTGTCCGCCCGGATCGATCGTCGGCATCGCGCGGACTTCGACGCCGGTCCTGCCGGTGGGGCTCGAGGGACCGGTGTACTTCGTCTCCCACGGCGGCGAAGCGTTTCCGTCGCTGGTCGTGGTCCTGCAAGGCGACGGCGTGCGTGTGGATCTGACAGGCACGACGTTCATAAGCAAAGCTGGGATCACGAGCAGCACGTTCAAGACGGTGCCCGACGTCCCTGTCGACAGCTTCGAGCTGTACCTGCCGGAGGGCAGGGGCTCGGCGCTTGCCGCAAACGGGAATCTCTGCAAGTCTCCGGCCAAGCGCAAGGTCACCCGGCGCGTGCATGGGCGCCTCGTGCAACGCACAACCACTGTGCAGGTCGACAAGCCCGCGAGCCTCGCGATGCCGACCGAATTCATCGCGCAGAATGGCGCTGTGTTGCGGCAGAGCACCAAAATCGAAGTGACAGGGTGCACCAGCGGCGGCAAAGCCAGCTCGGTGCGCCGCGCGGACGCGGCCCATTCCAGTACGACAGGGGGTTCCGGGAAATGAGACTGCTCGGCTTGCATAGGAGGGCGCGCGTGACCTTGCTGACGTGCTGCTCAGTCATCCCTATCCTGCTCGCGGCCGGCTCCGCGCAGGCCGCAGTCGAACCGACCAAGTTTCTGTTCTCGGACAGCTTTGGCGCCGGGGTGGACCAGACGACAGGGGGCGATATCTGCAGCGTCGCCTCCAAGGACACATGCCGGGCGGGAAGCGAAAGTGAAGCGCCCAGCGGCTTCATATTTCCCGAAACAGTCGCAGTTGCGCCGGACGGCAACGTCTACGTCGGCGACAACGTGAATCATCGCATTCAGGAGTTCAGCCCGAGCGGAGCCTTCGTCCTCATGTTCGGCTGGAATGTCAACAAGACAAAGGTCAAAGCGGGTGCCCCGCAGCTCGAACGAAACGTTTGCACAGAGTCCGAAGTCGAAAAAGCGACGGAATGTGGCGCGGGCGAAGCGGGAGACGGCTCGGCCGCCCAGATGCTCGGTCTTACTCAAGATGTCGCCGTCGATTCCGCCGGCTACGTCTATGTGTTCGACAGGGAATACAGGCGTGTCGTCAAGTTCACCGCCGGAGGCGAATTCGTCTGGATGATCGGCGGCGAAGTCAACCAGACCGAGGACGGATCCATGGGCGCCTCCGAAACCGAAAAGAACCTCTGTACGGCGGCGTCCGGAGACGTCTGCAAGGCCGGCGTCAGAAGCCCGCCCGAAAGCACCGCGCGCGGCGCTTTCAAACCGGAAGACTTTGCCGGCAACCTGCTCGTGGTCAGGGAACGCGAGAATGAACACAGTGAAGTCGAAGACGTGCTCTATGTCGGCGACGAAGGGCGTGTGCAGGAGTTCAACGCGTCATCTGGCGCATGGGTGGACGAAATCGGGCCTCTGGGCGGCACCGGCAGGGCGTCTGCGTTGGCGGTCGACTCGAGCGGAAACGTGTTTGTGGCCGAGAGCGAAAGCCCGGGTGTGCACGAGTACAACGCCAAGAAACAGATGCTTCCCCTCGTGATCGACCCTGGAAGTTCGAAAATAAACGCGATCGCGGTGGACGCCTATAACCGTCTGGCCGTGGTCGAATACAAACCGGCATTAGGTTTGCTCTACAGCGTTGCTGGCAACCCTATCGGCGAATTCGCATCGCCTGACGGCCAGCTCAAAAGCGAACCCAAAGGGCTTTCCTTCGACGTCTGGGAACCGGCAAATCCGTTGTCCGACAGAATGTACGTGTCCGAGGAAGCCACCCAGGAAGTTGAAGCGTATGCCCCGGTTCTCTTTCCGGAAGCACACACCTGCGCCGCTGAAGAAGTGGCCTCGACCAGCGCAAGGCTATGCGGAGAAATCAACCCCAATGGCTTGAAGTCCACTGGGTTGTTCGAATACGGCCCGGTGGGAGAAGCCGTTCAACGCACACCGATCGCATTCAACGGTGAAGGGACGGCATTTGAACACTTCGGTAGCGAGGTCCGCGGGTTGGAACCCAACCAAGGCTATCGGTTTGTGACGATAGCCGAAGCGGAAATCGAAGGCAAAGTCGCCCAGCAGGCAGCTGCGCCGCTGGAATTCCACACGACGACGCCGCCGCCGGAAGTGCCCGGCGCGCCGATGAGCTCATTCGTCAAAGCGCGCACCGTCATCTTCGACGCCACGCTCAACCCTGAGCACGCTGCGACCACGTACTATTTCGAATACGGTCCATGTGCCACGCTCAGCGGTTGCGCTGACGTGAGCAAGACGGAAGCGGAGGCTTCGGCACAGTACGGGCTCGTCGGCGTCGATCAGGAAGCGAGTGGGCTGCTGCCTGCGACAACTTACAGTTACCGACTTGTGGCGGACAACGAACATATCGAAGCCGGCAAGACGCAAGGAGGGCGTACGGTGGGCGTCGAAGCCCAGTTTGAAACCGCGCCGCCGCCTGCTGTCAGGGCGATCACCGGCCCTTCGACTTCTGTCGGAATCGCCGGCGCCACGATATATGGCGTTGTCGAACCGGACGGTCAGCCGACCGTGTACCGCTTCGAACTGGGCGTCTACGAAGGCGCCGCGACACGATACGACATCGCCTCGTCTGGGTCGGCCGGGTCGGGGATGGCGCCTGTCACCGAGGGCGCGACGCTGTCAGGATTGCAGGCTGGTGTGGTGTATGCGTACCGGATCGTCGCCGAAAGCGGAGACGGTGGGCGCTCGGAAGGCGCACAAGCCACGTTCACGACGCAGGCGTTGCCCCTGACGATAGTCGAACCGCCGCTGGTGAGCATGTTGGCGACCCCTACGACTGGATTTCCGAAAGTGGGGATCGTCAAGGTCAAAAAGAAGCAAAAGGCAAAGAAGAAAACAAAGGCAAAGAAGAAAACAAAGGCAAAGAAGGCTGTGGCGAGGAAGCGCGTCAAGCCATTTCGGTAAAGATCCGGAAGGCGCACGAGACGAGTAAGGACAGCATGGTTGGAGGGGGACACAAGTAGGGAAGGGATGAGGGGCTCGGGTGCCGTCAGGCATCCTGGCAAAATGTCATGTGTTCGCCAACCGGGTGGGCATGACGGTATCCAAATGAGAGGAAAACGATGTTCTCGAGAATACGTAAGCGTCTCACCTACGGCAACGTCGCGATCACGGTCGCGCTCGTGTTCGCCATGACTGGAGGTGCATACGCTGCGGGCAAGTATGTGATCACATCCACCAAACAGATAAGCCCAAAGGTCGTTGCCGCCCTGAAAGGCAAGGCCGGCGCGGCAGGGGCGCAAGGCCCGATCGGTGCGGTAGGCCCGCAGGGCGCTGGTGGGCCGCAAGGGCCAAAGGGCGAAGCGGGTACTGCCGGGCTCAAAGGCGAAGCAGGCAAAGAAGGCCTGGAAGGCAAACAGGGAATAGAAGGCAAAGAAGGCAAAGAAGGCAAACCGGGCATTGAAGGCAAACAGGGAATAGAAGGCAAAGAAGGCCAACCCTGGACTCCGAACAGCACGCTGCCGGTCGGCGCGACGGAGACCGGCGTCTGGGTGGCCAATATGCCTGAGCCGGAAGGAACGCTCGTGCGGGTGCCGATCAACTTCCCAGTTCAGATCAAAGCCGGTACTGTCACTGGGCATTTCCTGAAGGCCAACGAAACGACCACCGAATGCCCGGGAAGTCGGACAAAACCGGAAGCTACGTCAGGGAACCTCTGCGTATGGCCCGACGAGGAAGAAGCAGCGACGCACGGTGATTTCGTGGCTTTCCTGAACCCCGGGGAACCACTCGGCTTCGGGGTGAATCCAGCGGGGACCCTGCTCGCCCTCAAAGTGGCAGCCGGCGCTACGGCCGTCGAAGGTCAGGGGGCGTGGGCCGTTACTGGTTAGACAACGGGGAAGCTCATGGGCAGCTGACAAGCTGAGAAGACGGATGGAGGGTAGGCCTGGAGCCTCGCGCTTTGGGCCTACCCGTGTCGGGCTCCTGGGTCAGAGACATGGCGATCGCCAGGATTGACAGCTATCGTGACGTCTGCGACAGTAGTCTGGTGATTGCGTGCTGCGACAGCTTGACGACGGGACGGTGACTGGATGGAGCGCCCCACGTTCATCACCCTGGGTCCCACCGGCACATGCCACGAGAACGCACTGCTGCGCTATCTAGAATTTCAGGGAATCGAAGACGGTCACATAGAGTTCGTGGAAGATTTTCTCGACGGCTTGGAGCGCGTGCGTGCGCGTGAGAACGCATTCCTTGTGCAGTGCAGCTCCCACCCGCTCGTGCACATCGTCACGGAGCGCTATCGCCAGCAGGTGTTCGTGATCGACACGTTCCTCTACCCGGCCAAGGAAATGGCGCTGCTCGCTCGCGCCGACGTCGAGCAGCCGCACAGCCTTGGCGTGGTGGCCGCAGCGCTCGGCTATCCGGACATGACACGCTGGGAGAGCGTCACGCAGGAGTCGGCCAACCCGATCGTCGCCCAGGGCCTGCTGGCCGGAAAGTACGACGCGGGCGTGACGCTTGCCGAATACGCCGATCGCCACCCCGACGCGCTGCGTGTGCTCGAACGCTACGGCGAGGTCGACACGACCTGGCTCGTCTACGGCCGGCGCCGACGCTACGCCGGCGAGCTGATCGGCCATCGCGTGCCGTGGCTCTTCAGCGGCGAGCCGGCGCCGGCATGAGCGCGACACGCCCCGAGGTGATCGCCGGCGAGGGCTACGCGATCGGCCACATCGACGCGCTCGGCGAGGGATACGGCTTTCACAAAGTCCGCAAAGGCTTGAGCGTAACCGCCTTTGGTGTCAACGCGCTCGTGCGACAGGCGGGCTATCAGACGAAATGGCACTTCCACGACATCCAGGAGGAGCTTTACTTCGTCCATCGCGGCGCGATCGAGATGCAGTTCGGCGACGGCAGCAGCCACCTGCTGAGCGAGGGCACGTTCGCGCGGGTCGATGCCGCGACCGTGCGCCGGATTCGCATCGTCGGCCCCGACGACACGATTTATATATGCGTCGGCGGCAAGGACGGCTATGTCGGGCACGACGGGCGCACGCCGGAGTGGGATGGACCTTCAGCTGCGGGATAAGGCCTTCCTGATCACAGGCGGGTCGAGCGGTCTGGGCAAGGCGCTGGCCGAGCAACTTGTGGCGGAGGGCGCGCGGGTGGCGTTGATGGCGCGAGACGTCGAGCGGCTCGAGCTGGCCGCCGACTCTCTGCGCGAGGCCGGCGGCGAGGTGCTGTCCTTCGCGGGGGACGTGCGGCGCGCAGGGGATCTCGCGCGCTTCGTCGCGCGGTGCGAGGATCGCTGGCAGCGGATCGACGGCGTTGTCAACAATGCCGGCGAGCTCGCCGCAGGCCGCTTCGCCGAGCACGACGACAAGGCTTGGGAGGAGGATCTCGGGCTGAAGTTGATGGGAGCCGTGCGGCTGATTCGCCTAGCTCTGCCGGCGCTGCGTGTCAGCCGCGGAGTCGTGCTCAACACGCTGGCGATCTCCGGCAAGGCGCCTGGCGCGCTCACGACGCCCACGTCGGTTTCCCGCGCGGCCGGTCTCGCCCTCACGAAGGCGCTTTCGCGCGAGCTGGCAGCGGAGGGGATTCGCGTCAACGCCGTCTTGATAGGAGTCGTCGAAAGCGGCCAGCTCGAACGCTACGCCGCCGCGGCTGGTCTCACCCCTCAGCAATACTATGAGCGTATGGTCAGCGACAGCGCGATTCCGCTCGGTCGCGTCGGCCGCCCGCAGGAGTTCGCCGACCTCGCCTCATTCCTGCTGTCAGCGCGGGCCTCCTATGTCACCGGCGCCGCCGTCAACCTCGATGGCGGGCTCTGCCCCGTTGTGTAGGGCGTGCATCCACGGGCCGGTGGCCTACGGCAGCGTGCTGCCGATCATGGCCCCAATCCACCACGTTCCATGTTCGCGCTCTACCGGGACATAGCCGGCCGGCGTCACGCTCGACCCAAACAGCGCGTAGGCATAGGCTCCTTCGACGCGCACGCCTGTCACTTCGAGCTTTCGGGCCAGCTGACCATGCTCACGCCGAAACAGCCTCGACAGGACGGCCTGACATGTCTTCGCGCCACGCAAATAGGAAGGCCCGGGTGCCTGGCCGTAATCTTCGGGAAGCGCTCGTGCAAACGTCGGGAGTAGCAGTGTGCACGCGTTTGCGCCGTTGCCGGCCGCGGCAAGCCTGTAGTAGTGGTCCACGACGGTCGCAATCGTTTGCGTCTCCAGTTTGCCGGCAACGTGCCCGAAGTCTGTGACGCGGGCGTCGTCCAGATCGTGGTACCTGTCGTTCTCCGGTTCGACGTGGTCTTCGGGATAGTCGTTGTCGTCGTCGGTCGTTTTGCCGTCGCTGTTGTCGAGGTCTTCGTCGCCGCTCGGGTCGTTGTCGCTGTCATTCAGATAGGGCACCGGCGACTGGGCGCCAGTCTTCGTTGGGGCGCCGTCACGCGATTCGCTTATGTGGGAGCCGGCGGCGGAGGAGGGGGAGCCGGCACGCGTATCGGCGCACGCACCCAGCAGCAGGCCGATCAGTAGCATCGTCAATAGAGAAAATAGGGGTCTGGATCTATGGCATGCCACTGTCCAGCACGTCCTTCATCTTCCAAACGCCGGCTTCGCGACGGACTGGGATCTTGCGTGGTTCTGGTGTTGTCGCGAAGCGCATCACCACTAACCCGATACCCGCCTGCACACGCACCATCGTGACTTTGAGCGTCCCCAAAGCGGCGACCAATTGCCGGTGGTGCAGCCGGAGCAGCTTCGACACGATCGCGCTACAAGTCCTGGCGCTGGGGTCGGTCGAATCGCCGGATTCTTCCACGAGCGCTTCCACGGCTGTCGAGGCCAGCATCGAGCAAGCCTTTGTTCCGTTGTCCCTGACCGCCACCGCGTAATAGCGTCTGACTGCGTCTTCGATAGCTCGGGCCTCGTCCGGACTTGCGTTGTGACCATAGGCCACGACGAGCCTGTCGTCGTCACCGGCGGCGTCATCGTCGAGATCGTTCGAGTCTTTGACTGTGGCCGACGATGGCGGTGCGGATGATCTTGTAGCCGCAGGGGCGATAGCGCCGGAAGTAGTCGGTCCCGAGCGGGTGCTGCTCGCGCACGCGGCGACGGCAAAGCCCAGCCACCCCAGTGCCGCCAATGTCAGTAGCGACTTCATCTGAATCTGGGTAAAACGCCAGTGGCAGCTTTCATCTCGACGTCTCTTCATCTCGATCGGCAAAACACTTTGATTGGTGCAACATGTGTTCGGGGCGAACTTTGTCTTTGGCGGATGTGCAAATCATAGCGTGACGAGAGGCTGATGTGGCTGAGTCAGAAACACTCAGCCACATCCGGGGTTGTGCTGCGCGATAAGTGAGCGTACCGTACCCAATTGTGTTAATATTCGATCGTGAGACGAACTTGGCTGACGCCGCGACTATTCGCTTTGACTATCGTTGCGTCGCTTGCTATGGCTACCGGTGGGTGTGGCAGTGGCAAGGACGTGGCCTCTGCGCCCGCCGGCGGCACGAGGGCAGAAGCCTCAACAACCACCACGACGCGAGGTCTGGCTGTCAGGCTACCGCAGCCCGAACTGAAAACTGACGGTGAGATGGACTCCGACAGCTACTGGGGTGAACCTGACAACGACAACAGCCGTGTCTTCGGCCACGCGGCCAACGCCGTCGACGCGCGCGAGATGACGACGCTCGTGCGGCGTTACTATGCGGACGCGGCGGCAGCCAATGGCGACGCGGCCTGCCGGTTGATTTACTCTATTTTTGCCGAAGCGATACCTGAAGATTACGGTCGAGCGCCTGGCCCGCCGTCGCTGCGCGGCGATACGTGTGGGGCCGTGATGTCCAAGCTGTTCAAGCAGACGCAGTCACGGCTGAGGTTGGACAGTGCCACATTGGAGGTGACGGCGGTCCGGGTCGACGGCAACCTCGGCTCGGTGTTGATGAGCTTTGACGGGCAGCCCGCAAAGCACTATCTCGAAACGCATCGCGAACGCGGCGGCTGGAAGATCCACTCGCTATTGGACAGGGAACAGCCTGTGCTGATCGAATGAACAGGCTTACGTTGTCATGCCTGCTGGCTGCCGCGTTGCCGGCACTTGCGCTGGGCGGCTGCGGCGACGCAGGCAGGAGCTCGGGCGCTCTCGCCAAAGCGGGCTCGGGAGTCCTTTTGGGGGACGAAGACGGCGACTACAAGGACGTTCCTCGCGGGGGCTACTACGACGCGGACGACAGCGCCATCCGGGACTACGGCCACGCTGCGGGCGCGAGCGACACCCGAGCTCTCACTGCGCTCCTGCGGCGCTACTACGCCGCCGCCGCGGCCGACGACGGCAGGGCGGCCTGCGCGCTCACCTATTCCCTCCTGGTCGAAACCCTCCCCGAAGAATACGGTCAGCCGCCGGGGCCGCGATATCTGAGCGGCGCCGCGACATGTCCGGCCGTTCTCGCCATCGTGTTCAAGCGCTTCCACGCGAAGCTTGTCATGCCCTTCGAAGTTGAGAGCGTGCGCGTAAGCGGCGAGCGCGCTGAGGTGCTGATCGGCTCGAGGACGTTGCAGGCCGGCATGGTCACGGCCAGGCGCGAAGGCAGAGCCTGGAAGATAGATGGCCTGTTGGCCACGCCGTTGCCGTGAAAGACCGGGATTCGAGAACGCCGGCAATGCTGCTTCTCAGAAGCCTTGAAGCGCTTGATCGCGTCAGCCGTAGTAGCGCGCGATCACCTGCAGTTGGCTGAAGAGGTCGTGCGCCAGGAAGGCGACCAGTATCAAGGCGCCCGCCGTCGGCGCCCACCGGCGCCCGGCGCCGCGGATGGCGAGGGCCAGCGTTGCGCCCAGCAGCGGCAGCAGCGGCAGCAGGTAGCGCGGGTCGCCGAAGCCCTGCACCCCGCCCGTGACGATGTTGGACCTGTAGGAGGCGATGCCCACCATCGCCAGCACCCCGACCGTCATCGTCGCGTAGACCGCGATCTCCACCATGTGAGCGCGGAGCGCCGCGCGCTGTCCGATCGAGGCGCGGCAAAACAGCAACGCGATGCCTGCCAGCACTACAGCGGCGACATTGTCTACCCAACTGGGGAACTCCGTGTCGATCCAGCCGTACAGTCCCACGGAGCGGTCGAACCAGATGTCACGCGTAGTCGATAGTCCGGCGAAATAGTTGCGCATGCCGGGCAGGCGCGGGAGGTAGAACTCCCAGACGTAGGCGAGCTCGTGGGAGATCGACGCGCCGCTCGGGGTGAACCCGGAGGCCGAACCGAGCGTCGGGTGGTCGGAGAGCAGATTCACCAGCAGGTACAGCAGCACGGGCGCGGCGCCGATCGCGAGCGCGAGCGCCGCGGGCGCCAGCGCTTGCCTGCCTTCGCGCCGGGCGGCGCGCGCGCCGAGCCAGATCAGGCCGGCGAAAACGCCGACAGCGAGACCGATGAAGTTGAGCTTCGTCAGGAAGCCGACGGCGATCAGAATGCCGGTGGCGAGCGCAAGCCGCGGCGTCAGCCCGCGTCGAAACGCGCGCGCCAGGCACAGAAACAGGGCGGCGGCCACTGTGTACAGCAGCGTGTCGGGGTTCAGCGTGCCCGACATGAACCCGAACAGCGGCTGCACGGCGACGCACGCGGCGCCGACAGTGGCCGCCCATGGCACGCCCGGCAGTACCTCGCGGATGAAATAGAAGCACAGCAGCGCCGTGATCGCGGCCAGCAGCGCGCCCGTCAGCCTCATCAGCGCCAGCTGGGTGAGCGTGTTGCCGGAGCCGATCGCATAGGGGACGGTCTGGATCGCGTAATACAGCGGCGGCTCGGAGGTGGCGACGCCGGCTTCGCCCGAGCCCACCGCCGATTGGTCTTCGTCGACGTCGTGGATCAGCTTGCGCTGCTGGCTCAGCGTCGAGATCGACGGTGTTTCCGGCGCGAGCTTGACTTCTTCCTGTTCCAGACCTTCGAGGGCCAGCTTCTCCTTTGGCGAGAAGCCGCTCTGTCCCGTCGTGGCGTGCGGCAGCGACCCGGTTTCGGCCAACTGCTGCACGTAGGCGAAGTGATCTGGCTCGTCGCGGCCCTGGAACGGCGGCGTGATGATCGACCACGCGGCGGCGTTGAGCAGGGCAACCAGCGCGCAGACCCAGGCGGTGGTTGGCACGCGCGCGAGCGCCGCCCGCAGCTTTGAGGGCGATCCGTCTCGCTCGAGCATCGCTCTCCTGCGACGCCTTCGGCGACGCGCGTTGCGAGCCTGTTGGGATCGCAGCTTCCTCTGGAAGGAGCGTGAGCCGACAGCGGGCTTTGCGCCGGCCTTCTCCGCAGGGGTCGTTCGAGTCGAGGCTTTGCTCACGGCAGCTCCCTCCATCCCAGCCCGACCAGCAAAGCGACGACGGCGAGCATCGACGCGCCGAGGAGCAGCGCGACCCAGGTGCCGCTGAGCGCGTGGCCCAGACCCATGTGCCTGGCCACCGACAGCGCGCGCGACCACCACGAGCCCTCGCCGCCGGCCAGGTAGGCGACGCTCACCTTCCCCGGCAAGTGCTGGCCGGCGCCGCTCGTGGCCGCCTGTCGCGGGCCGGTGGGCATGCCGTACAGCTGCAGGAAGCCGCTGTTGGCCGGGATCGAAAAGCACAGCTTCACGTCCCCTGTGCCGCGAGCGACCGGCCTGACCGGCACTGTCACGGTCGACGCGGTCCAGCCGGCAGAGCGCCGGCCGGACGTGAGGGTCCGCGAGCCGTCATATACCGCCACGAGCACTTCGGGGCCGAACGAGGCTTCGACCCCGAGCCTGATGGCGGACACGCCCGCCGGAAGCGTTTCGCCTGTCTGGCACACCGTCGGGGTGATGGCGGTCGCGGAGGCCAGCAGCGCGTCCGGTTTGGCGCCGACCAGCACGACGCGCGGCGGCGCCTGCGTCAACGTCAGTGCAATCCCGATCGCAGTCGCGGCGAGGCTCAGGACAAGCGCGAATCTGGATGTGGGAGCTGACCGAAGCGCTGTAAGGCGCCCTTGCATCAGCGCCTCTCACATTTGGGTGGGACTCTCAGTGTGGTCACTGCTCTACGGAAAAAGTAAGAGACATTCGACTGAGCTGTGGTTATGGAAGTTCGCTGTCGAGTAGCGCCTGGACCTTCCAGTCGTGTCCTTCGCGTGCGATCGAGAGCTCCCGCTCGGGCATCGCTCCGAAACTCAGGATCGCGAGGCCACGGTTTCGAACCAGGCGCACGCGGGCCACTTTCAGCAGCGGGAGCTCGACGGCGAGCTGCTTGTGGAAGTGCGCGAACAGCAGCTCCATGACCGCGGGACAGGTCGTTGCGCTGGAGAGATAGTGCGGTCCCTCGGATCCGTGGCCGTAGTCTTCGACTGCGGCTTCGGCTAGGCTCGAGTAGATCATCGAGCAGGCTTCTGCTCCCCCGCCCGCCACGGCCGCGGCGTAGTACCGCCTGACAAGCTTTGTGACGGCCTGCGTCTCGCTTGTGCTCGCCGCGTGCCCGTAGTCGAGCGTACTGTCGTTGTTACTGTCGTCATAGGGAGCCCCGAGGTCGTTGTCGCTGTCGCTGTCCGCCTGTGTCTGGACTTCGGCAGGGTCGGAGGAGTTGGAGGAGGTTTTGGCGGGCGAGGAGGAGCCCCTCACGGTGGCGTCAGGGGAGGAGCTGGAGCCTTTGCTCGCCGCTCCGCACGCCGTCACGCCGAAGCCCATCAGGGCAATCGCGGTCAGCGTCGACAATGGCATGGTCTTCACGTCTGTCGGTCCTCGCACCTTTGATTGAGAGCGCAGATGACACGCTAGGATGCCCGAGAGTAGCAAGGATTCCTATGTATGGAAGATTCAAATTTTTCTATACAAGCAAGTGAGAAACAATCGTCCACGCAAGTCTTGACGTGCCTGCATTCGTCTGCGAAAGTTGTGCGCGATGCGATAGTTCGGAATCCGGTCAAATTTTCAACAGGAGAGAGAGGTCAAACGGAGGATGCGCCCACCACTGCCAGCGCTCGTGCTTGTCACGGGTACGCTCCTGCTCGCCGGCTGCGGCGGGTCGAGCAAAACGACGTCCAGCAGCGTCGGCTCGACCAACCTAGCGACGACTGGGACAGCGAGTGTCGCTGAAACAAGCGGTACATCCACCCCGAATGGCTCGGACGGCTCTCTTTCGCACTCCCAGTTTCTCACCGATGCCGGCGCGATCTGCTCACGCGTGAATAGTCAACTTGCTGGCAACAGAACCATCAATAACCAGCAGGACATCAAGAGCGTGGCGCCGCGGCGTGCGGAAATCGAGCAGGCGGGCTTGACAGAAATGGGCAAGCTGACACCGCCTGCGTCGATCGCGCGCGACTACGCGAAGTTGCTTGCGGCCAGACGAACACTTGTCGAAGACCTGAGAAAGCTGGGCAAAGATGCCGCGACCGATCCCAAAGGGGAGACCGCTATTTTTGTCTCGAGCGCGAGCCTCGCCCGCCAGATGGAAGCGACGGCCGGATACATCCACCTCGAACAGTGCGGGACGGTCGGCTGACCGAACCTCCTCGCTTCACCCTGCCGCGGTTGCAAGCTTTGCGGCCTCGCTGACTCCCACATATGGCGCCAACGCCATATAGGTGGCCTCCGGCGCAGTACGCGCAAGCGCTTCCACTTTGCGCTCGGCCGCGTGGTGAAAGGCGAGCTCGAAGATGGCGTGCATCGTGGCTTCGGGAGTGATCTGCGGCGGTCGCTTGCGCTGCGGCGCGCCTTCGAGCAGGAGCCGCGCGTAGGCTTCGGCGTGTTCGTGGGCGCGGCGCACCATCAGCGGCCGTGCAAGCGGCGCCTCGACGAACGCAAGACGTGTGAAGTAGGGCTCTGAGGCGAGGTACTCGATCAGCGCGTAGATGGCGTTGCGAACGCCGGTGCGCCAGTCCGGGGTTTCGAAGCGAGCCCGCTCGACGATCGCCTGTCCCTTCAGGTGGCCGAGCTCGACCGCGGCGGCAAAGGCCTCGTCCTTGTTCTTGAAATGGGCGAGGAAGCCGCGTTCGGACAGGTCGGCCCGCTCGGCGATCGCGCGCGCCGTCAGCTCCGTGTAACCGTGAGAGGCGCTCAGCTGCGCGACGGCGTCAAGGATGCGCTCGCGATTCGCGTGGCTCTTGAAGCCCTTGGAGCGCGACATGTTGGGGCCTCGGTAGCCGTCGGGAGACAGCGTGAGCGTGCCCGGCGCCCGCCCGCCGTAGAGCCCGCTCGCGCCGATTGTTCCCAGTGGGCTCGCACCGCCGACGGCCTCGATCAAGCTCGGCGGGACCGGATGTTGCGCTCGCGTCCAGCGCGCGAGCTGCGTGGAGAGGGCGGCGAGTTGGTCTGCGCGCCCGGCGCGCAGCCGCGCGTCGATCGTGCGGTAGGCCCCGCCGGCGAGGGTCCGAGCTAGCAGCTGCGGCAGAGCGGGCTGCTCGCTCTCGGCGCGCAGGCAATCGTCGAGCAGCTCGCCATAGGCGCCCATCAACCGCTCGCGCCGCTCGAGCCCGTCGGGATCGACGGCGGCGATCTCGATCGTCTCGAGCGCGATCGTGCCGGGGCTTTCGCGAGCCACGCGGCACAGACGACGCATCAGCGCCTCGAACTGGCGTGAGGGTCTGCCGCCGCGCTGGGCGGCATCCCGAATCGCTTCGAAGCTGGCGGGGGAGACGCTGTCGAATGCTGCCAGCAGCAGATCCCTGCGGTCCTCGAAGTGCTCGTAGAAGGCCTTGCGCGAGACCTGCGCGCGCTTGATGATGTCGGCGACGGTCGTGGCCGCATAGCCGCGCTCGGCGGCAAGCTCGATTATCGCGTCGATCAGCCGCTTGCGCTGATCGACGGCGACCTCCGCGTCGCTGAGCTTGTGTGGCCCGCGCGGCAGCTTCCCCCCAGCCCGACCCTCATGGGAATCTACGACCATCGCGCCTCGCTTCCCTGAACAGATCGCCATAGCGAGGGTAACGCTTGGTTTCCTGGAAGTCCAGGGGTTCTACAGGAAAGTCAAGTAAAAGCACGCATTCCATCTTTCGGATCATACGTGACAACCAGACAAAACCGAAGCCACCGGGCGGAGACAGGAACGTTATCTGACTTTGCTATTACGGTCGGACGCGGGCTGAGGTCGGGAAGAGGTCAAGGAAGTTCTCTGCCGAGCAGCTGTTCCAGTCGCCAGGCGCCGTGCTCCGAGCGCGAGCGGGCCTGGACCTTGGCCGCGGAGTCCTTCGCCGTGCTCGAGCAGGCGAGCGTGCTCACGCTGAGCGAGGCGAGCACGAGCAGCAGCAGGGCTAAGCTCATCCTCTAGGGCACTTCGCCGTCGAGCAGCGCCTGCAGCTTCCAGGCCGAGCCTTCGCGACCGACGCTGATCTCGCGCTCGGGCATGCTCGCGAAGCTGAGGATTGCCAGTGCGCCGCCGCCGGCGAGGATGCGTACTCGCGCCACCCTCAGCTTGGGAAGCTCGACAGACAGCTGTGCGTGAAAATGCGCGAACAGCAGGCCCATCACCTCCGGGCAGCTCGTGCCCGCGCTGAGGTAGGGCGAGCCGGCCGAGCCGTGACCGTAGTCTTCGGCGACGGAGCCCGCGAGGCTCGCGACGATCATCGCGCAGGCCGCGCGCCCGTTGCCCGCGGCGGCCGCCGTGTAGTAGCGCTCGAGCAGCGCTGTGACCGCATGGCGTTCCTGCGCGCCGGCGGCGCGCCCCACATCCAGGGCGTTGTTGTTGTTATTGGGGTCGTCGTAGGGGGAGCCGACGTCGCTGTCCTGATCGCTGTCTGCCTTCATGTAGCCCGGTAGCTGAGTGGCGCCGGCGACTGTGGTCCTGTGCGCGGAGCTCGCGCCGCCGCAGCCCGCAAGCGAGATGCCGATGAGCGCGATCGCAAACAGCATCAGGGGCGATCTCATCGCGGCGCCTAGCCCAGTTCGCTGTCTGTCAGGTCGAATATCTTCCACACCCCGTGTTCAAGGTGGATCGGCATGTGCCGTTCCGGTAGCGCCTTGGAAGTCAGCAGCGCCAAGCCGCGTTTGCCCTTGATACGCACCGCGATCACTTTGAGCGTCGCGTCCTCGGCTCCCAGTCGCGCCTGGTTCTGCTTGAACAGCTTGGACATGACGACGGCGCAGGTCGAGCCGCGCAGCGCGGGCGGACCCGGCGGCTGCCCGTATTCTTCGGCGACCGATTCGCCGATCAGCGAGTAGAGCAGCGAGCAGGCAGTGGCGCCGTTTGACGCGGCCGCAGCCGCGTAGTAGCGCTCGACCAGGCGCGTGACCGCTTGCTTGACGGGCGCGCCGGCCGCCTGGCCGTAGTCGAGCACCGTCGCGTCGTCTTCGTCGTGGCGCTTGCCGTTGCCGTCGTTGTCTTTGTCGAAATCCGTGGGCGGCTGCTGTGTGGTGGGCGGCTGTGTGGTGGTCGCGGTGCTCTGCGCGGCGCTGACGCTTGCCGTGCCGGTCTCCGAGGCGAGCCGAGCGCTCTGCGGCCGGCTCGAGTCGCCGCAGCCGAGCGACCCGAGACCGAGCAGCGTGGTCGCCAGCAGTGCCAGAAGCGTCTTCATCTCCGTCCTCGTGTCGTAGTCGAACTTCGCGAACTCTAGCAACAAGTGGACTGGTAGGAGCCAAACAGATAGAGACATTCATTGACATAGCACTTGACAAACTATTGGAAGTCTGGCAAGGTGCCAAGCGACCTGAGATCCACAACCGTGGCTCGGGTCGAGCAACACGGTCGGAGGCGGTGCGTCCCTGTCTATCGGGGCGTTTACTTGCCAAACCGACCGTTATCTGACCCGAGACAGCGGAGGGAGTCGAAAGCGTGGTCGAGCTCAAGGTGCGTACACCGCGAAGAGCAGCCTCTGGCTGCGAAGCAAGGTTGACGCGATTCGGCCACGAGATCGAGTGGGAAACGTCCCTTGACCCTCCGCTCGATTCTGGTCAGAGTGGCCCACAGGCAGCGGGGAAGGCGATGTCCTGATCCTGCGGCCCCGCGGGCACGACAGCAGCACATCGGGGCCGGACCCGGCGCTCTCTGACCTAGGACGAGTGCTTCGGCTCGGCCGTATCAAGCCTCGGACGAGGCCAACCGTGCCTCGGATGAGGGAAAGGTTAGATCAGAATGAGGAAGATCAAGGCAATTCTGCTGGCACTGGCTGCGGTCTCCGCGCTCAGCGCCATGCTGTCCGCGAGCGCTTCGGCGACGCAGTGGTTAATCAATGGCGCTTCTCTTGTGGGAACGTTAGCTGTATCGATCGGGGAAACGCTGTTACTTGAAGATATGGGTGCTTCGGTGAAACTGGACGTCACATGCTCCGGTTTCTTCGACGGGACCATCACTGCCCCCAACCTGGACTTAATTACCGAAGTCTTAAATTTATCTAAAGTAAAGGAAATTCCGCTGGACTGCGCAGTTACTCCTACAGGAAATTGTGAAAACAACTTAGCCCTTGTCACGCCGGTCAATCTCCCGTGGTCAACTGAACTGTTATTAGTGAGCGGAACAACGACCTTATGGCTGGACGACCTAACGTCCGCCACGGGTTTGCCGGGCTACGAAGTATTATGCCAAAACCCCTTGTTGGGAGATATATTAGACGTCTGCACGGGAAACACGGCAGCCGATGTCGAAAATACTGCCTCGGGAGTGTTAGTTGAATTCAGCGAAAACACAGAAGTTACTCCTGCCGGTGAATGCACGCTCAGCGCTGGAAAGAAAGAAGGGTTAGTAGTTGGCGACGGCTTCATGACTCCAGACGAAGGCACGTTGACGGTATCGGAATAGCCGGACGGGAGATCGAAATAAGCATTAGAAGAAGTTAGTCGTAAGTGCCGCTGACTGGGCACGGTGTCCAGTCAGCGGCCTATAGAGTCACTATCCCACACAATCGGACATAGATAGGCCCGGGATCCGGTCCCATCAAGGACATAGGCGGAGGGGGAAATGAGGTCCATAAATTATCGTCGACTACCTTGGTTGGTAGCGACGGCTTTTAGCATATGCCTTGTTGCCTCCTCGTCCGCGTCGGCTTTGCCCGAAGGCCGTGTGTATGAGATGGTGAGCCCCGTGTTCAAGGGTGGCTACGACGCGAACGTCGTCAAGGCGGTGGCGCCAAACGGCGAAGCAGTAGCGTTTGAATCGCTGGGCGCGTTTGCGGGTGCCGCTGCGGACAATTCGAGGTTGAACTGGTATGTCGCGCACCGTCAGTCGTCGGGATGGACGACGTTGCCCTTGATTGCGCCGGCGTCGCTCGCGCCCGCCTCGGCACCGGTGGATTTCTCCGCAGACCTGGAAACGTCGCTGTCGCCGGCCTACTTCGGCCCGAATTTTGGGGCAGCGTTGTCCGAAGGTATGGAAGGTGCGTTTTTGCTTCACAACACAGGAATGGCCGACGTCGCAACCAACTTCGAACTCGCTGGGGGGCTGAGGATGAAGACCGAAAACGACACGCAGATCAGCCTCTCCTACTACGGGTCGAGTCCGTCGTTGTCGCATATCGTCTTCACCACGGGGACGCTTGGGCCGCTGCTGGACGAAGCGAAAGGCGACGACTCGGACATGTACGACCTCGAAGCGACCGGGGAAAGTGCGCCGTCGCTCAAGCTCGTCGAGCTGAACAACGAAACGCGGCCAAAACCGATCAACCCGGTGTGCGCTCCATATTTGGGCAACGACGCTCCATATTTGGGCAACAGCAGTAAAAGGATTTTCAACGCCGTCGCAGACGAAGGTCGCGAGATCTTCTTTGGCCTCGATGTTGAATCCGGCCCACATGCCATGTGTACAACTACCACCGCCCCTTCGCAGCTGTTTGTGAGACTGGGCGGATCGCGTACGATCGAAGTATCAAAGCCCGCTGCAGAGGAATGCCAAGAAGTGCCATGCCCAGGCGCGGCAAGTCACGCGCCCGCAAAATTCCAGGGCGCGAGCGAAAATGGTAGGCGTGTGTTCTTCACGACGACGCAGCCGTTGACAAGCGCGACGACTGGCAACGACCTGTACATGGCTGAAATCGGCTGTCCAAACGGGGAGGGCTCGTGCACTGTTGCTGATCGCGAAGTGACGTCGCTGGACTTGGTCTCGAGAGACATCGAAGGCGAAGCGGCAAACGTGCAAGGAGTTGTGGCTGTGGCGCCCGATGGCTCTCACGTTTACTTCGTCGCGCAAGGGGTCTTGAACGCCGCGCCAAATGCACAAGGAGTGGTGGCTGTCAAGGACGCCGACAACCTGTATGTATACGACAGTGAAAGTGGTCAGGCGCCGACGTTTGTTGGGGATCTGTGCTCGGGTCCGGGGCTGTCAGGATCGGCGCCCGACACGCGCTGTCCCACGGATCTGACTGTGGGGGAAGGCCAGGAGAACGACTCCAATCTGTGGCTCGTCAACGATCGTGAAGCGCAACTTGCGGGCGACGGCCGCTTTTTGGTGTTCGCGACATACGCGCAATTGAGCTCGCACGACACCGACGGGGCCAAGGACGTATACCTCTACGACGCGCAGACGGGGACGCAGGAACGGGCCTCGGTCGGCGAACGGGGGCGCGACGCGGGCGGCAACGGAGAATTCGACGCGAAAATCGTGCCTGCTGACGAAGCGCTTGGCGGTATGTACGCGATGCGTGGCATGAACAGCCGCGCGAGCGACGAACAAGGCTCGCGTGTCGTGTTCTCGACGGCGGAGCCGCTGGTCGAAGGCGCTGTCAATGGTCTCGTCAACGCATACGAATGGCACAAGCAGCCGGGCTCGAGCGAACCGGTGGTGTCGTTGGTGTCGACCGGGATCTCCTCCGAACCCGTGAGCGGTGTCGTGATGTCGCCCGACGGTCGCGACGTGTTCTTCGCTACCTCGCAGGGTCTGCTGCCGCAAGATACCGACGGCGCTTTTGACATATATGACGCGCGGCTTGGCGGGGGATTCCCGGAAACGTCGACACCGCCCGCGCCGTGCTCAGGCGATGCGTGTCAAGGGTCGTTGTCCACGCCCGCGCCGCTGCTGATCCCGGGTAGCCTGCCGCAGGCGCCGGGCGAAAACTATCCGCCGCCACACGGCGTCGTCAAAACAAAGAAGAAGGCCAAGAAGGCGAAAGGCAAGCACGCCGGGAAGAGCAAGAAGAAGCCGGCAAAGGGAAGCCGGTCGTCGCTGCGTGCCGGTAAGCGGTTTGACGCAGGGGGGGGAAAATGAAAACGCGGGTTCTTCAGCTGGTATGCGCGGTTGTGTCGGTTGGCTCTGTGTCGTTGGCGATCATGCCTGCGGTTGGAGTCGCGGAGAGGGCAAAGCCGCTCAAGATCATCCAGTTTTCCATGGAGACGACCAGTGCGCCTGTGGAAGTTAGCGAAATCGAAGGCAATGCCCGAATTGTCCATTTTGTCAACAACCCCTACGTTTTCGCACAGGCCGGTGGCCATCCGTACGCGCTGACAGCAAAGGTCGAATTCGCGAGTGAAGACCGTGGGGAAGGCGACCAGGTCGTGAGGCCTACGCGCGATCCAAAGGACGTCGTGGTCGACCTGCCGCCAGGCTTGCTTGGGAATCCGCAGGCGGTGCCGAGCTGTCCGCTGGACCAGATCCTCAACAAGGACGAACGCTGCCCAGCCGCGACGCAGGTCGGCACGGTGGCGCTGCACCTGTTCGGCGGCAAGGAATTCATCGGCGCGATCGTCAATTTGACGCCCGAAGGGGGCCAGTCGGCCGAGTTCGGGCTCGAGACCCAGGCGGGCGTCACGTATGTGCTGACCGCGCACGTCGTGCGCACCGAAGACGGGGTGTCCGGTTGTGTTCAGGCACACGGTTGTTACGGGCTGACGGTCGTCACCAACGAGATACCGCTGACAGAACTCGTGAGCGCGGAAACCACATTTTGGGGCGTGCCGGCCGATCCAAGTCACGATCGGCTGCGCGGACTTTTTTGCTCGAAGGAGTCGGAAGCGCAGACCTGCGAAGGTGGCAACGTTGCGAGCGGCGTGGCGCCGGCGCCGTTCCTGACGATGCCGACGGACTGTTCCGCCGGCGGACCGGAGCCCGCGACCGTGCGCGCCGACTCGTGGGAGGAACCGGGGAGCGTGGGCGACAACGGCAAATACGAAGGCTATGTCGAAAAGCAGGCCGACCCGGCGCTGCCCGGGGTCACCGGCTGCAACACGCTGCAGTTCAGCCCCGCGATCGACGTCGAACCGGACACGCTGCTCGCCGACGAGCCGGTCGGTCTCGACGTCGGAATTCGCGTGCCGCAGGTCGAGGAAGCGGGCGTGCCCGCGACGCCCGAGCTGCGCGACGCGGTCGTCACGCTGCCGGAGGGGCTCTCGATCAGCCCGGGCGTCGTCGACGGAATCCAGGCGTGCGACGAAAGCGGGCCGGAAGGGATCAACTTCATCGGCCCGGAATCCGAAGAAGTCGGCCTCAACGGCGAATTGCAGCTGGCGCCGGGCCACTGCCCGAACGCTTCGACCGTCGGCACCGCCGAAGCCGTGACGCCGTTGCTGCCCTCGCCGGTGCAGGGCCACGTCTATCTCGCCAGGCCCGAATGCGGCGGCCCGGCACAAGCGGCCTGCACCGAACAGGATGCGGTCGACGGCAAACTCTACCGCCTCTACCTCGAACTGGGCGGCAGCGGCGAACTCGCCAAGGCGGGGGTCAACATCAAGGTGCAGGGCGACACCGAGGCGAACCCGGCGACGGGCCAGCTCACGACCAGGTTCCTCGAGAATCCGCAGTTGCCCTTCAGCGAACTGAAAGTCCACTTGAACGGTGGCCCGCGCGCGCCGCTCGACACCCCCGCGGTCTGCGGCCCCGCGACCACGACGGCCGACTTCACGCCGTGGAGTCTCCCCGGGACGACGCCGGCCGGCGGCGAAGCCCCCGGTGTGCTGATGCCCGGCACGCCCGACGCGACGCCCTCGTCGTTCTTCGGCGTCAGCGGCTGTGGGAATCCGGCGCCGCTGAGCCCCGGCTTCGTCGCCGGGACAGTCACCCCGCAGGCGGGCAAGTTCAGCGCGTTCACGCTCGACTTGACGCGCAAGGATCGCGAACAGTTCCTCACGGGCGTGCAGCTGCGCACGCCGCCGGGCCTCCTCGGCGTGCTGGCGAGCGTGCCGCTGTGCGGAGAACCGCAGGCGCAGCAGGGCACGTGCCCGCAAAGCTCGAAGATCGGCAGCACGATGGTCGCCTCGGGCGCCGGCTCGCACCCCTTCGAAATCGGCGGCAGCGTATACCTGACGAGCTCCTACAAGGGCGCGCCGTTCGGCCTCAGTATCGTCACGCACGCGGTCGCGGGTCCGTTCGACCTCGGCCTGGTAGTGGTGCGCGCGCGGATCGACGTCGATCCCGAAAGCTCGACACTGACGGTCACGAGCGATCCGCTGCCGCAGCTCGTCTTCGGCGTGCCGCTGCGCCTGCAGCGCGTCACGGTCGACATCGCTCGCCCCGACTTCATGTTCAACCCGACGAACTGCGGGGCGCAAAAAATCACAGCGAAGATTTCGGGCTCGGGGGGGACTGTTGCGGACGTATCGGCCCCGTTTGCGGCGGGAGGTTGCAAGACGCTTGCGTTCAAACCGAAGTTCGCCGTCTCCACCAGCGGCCACACCAGCCGCCGCGACGGCGCGAGCCTCGACGCCAAGCTCTCCTACCCGGGTGGCTCGCTCGGCAGCGAGGCCAACGTCGCGAGGGTCAAAGTGTCGCTGCCGAGGCAGCTGCCCTCACGGCTCTCGACGCTGCAGAAGGCGTGCCCGGCCACCACGTTCCAGGCAAATCCAG
>DATCEK010000096.1:0-28429 GCA_036510155.1 Solirubrobacteraceae bacterium
ATCGTGGACCAGTAGATGACGTCAGCGTCGACCCGCTTTGCCTCGTCGACCAGCGCAGCGCCGGGGTTACGCGCGCGAATCAACCCAGTACGGACCTTGATGCCCGAGCGCCGTGCCTTGATACGTGCGCTCTCGAGCGCCGCGCGACCTTCTGCCTCCTCGGCCTCCAGGCCCGACTCCAACGAGAGCTGGCTGGGCACCGGAAGGACAAACACCGCGTAGACCACTCCCTCTTCCCCGATCAGCTTCGCAGCGCTGGACAGCGCGCTGGCGCTGACGTCGCCACCGAAGATCGGCACGAGCGCTGTGCGGTAGCCGAGCGCCTCGAAGTCCGGAGGTCTCTCAGCTCGCTGAATATGGGAGGTCTCGCGCAGGTCGAGGCCCTGGCTGCGCCGGTAGACGATGTAGCCGACCATCCCCAACGCCATCCACGGGATGCCCACGATCCGCGCCTCGGGGTGTGTGATCACGACCACCACCCAAACCGTGGCCGTTCCGATGCCCCCGATCACGGCGGTGAGGGGTATTGAGGAGCCGCGAATGCGCACATTCCACGGCAAGCGATATGGCCGCTCTTGATCGGGCAACTTGACGCGCAGCGCGATCACCGAGATGTGGGCGATCGTGAACGACAGCAGCGCACCGAACGAATAGAGGTTTCCCAGCACGTTGGTGTTGCCATAGAGCACAAGCAATCCGGCCAGCCCCGAGAAGAACAGGATCGTGAACCAGGGCGTGCGAAAGCGGGCGTGCAGCTGCGAGAAGATGCCAGGCAGCTGACGGTGTTCGGAGAGCGACCAAGACAGGCGCGAGATCCCGATCATCCCTGCGTTGGTGGCGATGAACAGGATCGTCGCGGCAAGGACTCCCACGTAGTACTGGGCGATCGTGAGCACCGTTCCGTGCAGGCCGAGGCGCGAGACGATCCCGAGCACCGGGTCGTTCTGAAAGCCGCCGTGGCCTTCGACGCCGAGCAGCGTCTGGTACTGATGCGGATGTCCTGCCACAGCCGTGACGGGCAGCGCTGACAGCGCGATCATCGAGATTCCAAGGTATACGCCGAGCACTGCGAGCACCACGAGATTGACGGCCTTTGGTACCTGCGTACCGGGATCGCGTGCCTCCTCGGCCATGTTCGAGACGGTCTCGATGCCCGTGTAGGCGAGCATCGCCAGCGACAGCGCGAAGATCAGTTCGTGCCAGCTCGGCACCTTGCCAAGGTGGACCTGATGGATCAGCAGCGAGGGGTCCAGGACCAGAACCGCGCCGAGCCCCACGAGCAGAACCTGCGTGGAGAGGTCGACGATCGCCAGGATGAAGTTGAGCTTGGCCGACTCGCCCAGGCCGCGGATGTTCAGGCCCGCGAGCGCGACGATCACGATCAGCCCGCCAAAAATGTCCCCGGGATTGTGGTTCAGCCCTCCGAGCCCAGGAAAGGCGCTCAGGTAATGGGGCACGAAGAACGCGGAGATCGCGATCGTGAGTATGTAGTCGAGGCTCAGCGCCCAGCCCGCAAAGAAAGAGACCAGCTCGTTGAAGGCATGGCGCGCAAACGAGGATGACCCTCCGGCCTCGGGAAACATCGCGGCGCCCTCGGCGTAGGTCTTGGCCGTCAGGGCGAACAGGCCGCCGGCGAAGACGAACACGAGCGGCGTGAGCCCGAGCGCATGCGCCGCCACCAGCCCCAGTGCGTAGTAGATCGAGGAGCCGACGTTTCCGTAGGCGGTCGCGAACAGGCCGGAGACTCCAACCGACCGGCGTAGCCCGTGTTCTGTGAGGCGTGCCATCTACGGCGGAGCGTATAGCGGAGGGCCGCCGTGTCGAAGTCGCATCGGCCAGGACCCAACGTCTGAGCGGCCTATGGATCCCAAGCCGACCCTCGCCATCGAGTGCAGCTCGCCATCCTCGAGCCCACTGCCGACGCTCACCGCCTACCGGCGTTCGCATCCGTTGAATGCAATATCGCGTGCAGGCACAGCGGACGGGCAGGAGGCCAGCATATGATCTCGACGGCTTACGGCCGATGAGGACTCGAGGCCAGTCCACGCGCTACCCGCCCATATCCCCTTCACGAAACCTATACCCATGGAAAAGACACGTCGCGGCAACTACAACTCAGGCGAGGATTTCGTCCTCGAATACGGCGATCTGCGCTTCACTTTCAACGAACGCGACTTCTCAGAACGCTGCGAGCAGGCAGCCCTCAAGCTCGGCTTCGTCGGTGGGCGCCTTGGCGATGACGAGCTCGAGGATCTCGTCAACCTCGCGGTCAATGGCGACATCCAGGACCCGGCCTCGGCGCTCGGCGAGCACGTCAACGAATGCTGGCCGGAACTGGTCGGCCCGGCCGAGCGCTCGCTCGTGCACTGGCTACGCCGGCTGGTGTTCCGCGGCGCGTGGTTGGACCAGCGCGTCAACGAGGGTGAGCTCACATTCGCTTTCGTCGAGGACACCGGCAGCTTTGTCTACGTACAGCACGATCGCTCGGGCGAGCCGATCGAGTTGGCGCCCGAGCCCTCGTGGGGCCGGGTCGCATATCGGCGCTAGAGGGCCGCTGAGACGGCGCGATACTGCGTCCTCACTCGCCTGTGTGCAAAGCGCACGGCGCGCAGCTGCCTGCCTATGCCCTTCAGGGTGTGCCCGACTGGGTACGTCATTGTTGCCTTGCCCATCGACCCCTCTATACGCTCTGTCGCCTCATCCCTCCGCCGCGGTAGCGCGGGCGCGAGTGATCGCCTCGGCGCCCTCCTCGCCGACCAGCAGCTCCGCCTTCAAGGTGCCGCTGCTGACCAGGTCGAGCGCCGGCAGCTTGCCGGTGTTTGCCCGCACAGCGTCCAGCGCGATCACTGTCGTCTCGCCGCCCAGCGGCTCTGTGGCGGTCGCGATCACCGTCAGCGAGCCGCCATCAGTCAACTTGCGCGCCGCCGCCAACAGCTTTTGGGCACTGTGAGGCGCCAGCCCGTCGAGGCCGTCGATCAGCACAAGCGCATCGCCGCCACGAGCGGCGATGCGCTTTGCCGTCTCTATCACCGGCTCGATCGCCTGTGCGCGAGTCTCTGGCGAAGCCGCGAAGGTGAGCGCCACTGCCGGCGCCACAGGTCCCTGCTGCCAATCTGCAAGCTCCTCGGGGCGAGCGCCTGCGAGCACAAGCGAGATCTCCAAGTCCTCGCGTCCGGCGAGTGCGCCGAGCACACCACGCAGCGTCTCGCTCTTGCCTGAGCGCGCGCCGCCGGCGATCACCGCCCGCGAGCCACGGCCGAGCGGGGTCAGCCACTCGATCGCCTTCAGCGTCGGATCCTCGGAGTCGAGGGCAAGCCGCTCGCTCGGGTAGGAGACCGGGAGCTCCTCGTAGCGAGTGCCCTCAGAGACCGAGTCGGCAGGCGCACCGTTGATCGTGTCGATCCGCACGAGTGAGCAATAACGCTCCGAGCGCCGCGGCGTGCGCACCGGCCCACTCACGCGGTCGCCGGAGACCAGCTCACAGCGGCGCACTTGAGCGGCCGAGATGTAGACGTCGCCATCGGCCGGCTCCGGTCCCGCCACTCTCAAGAAGGCTGAGCCATTGCTCATGACCTCGACCACTCCCTCGGCAACGCGCTCGCCGTCCTCGGACTTCTCGATCCCACCCCGTGTACGTCCGCCTTGGCCCCTTTGCGCGGCAGTTGTCCTTTGGGTGCGCCGAGCTGGTGCAGGCTTGTCTGTGCCCGGTTGCTCGCTCGGATCGTCCTCGCTCTCCAGTGACTTCTTTGCCGAGGAGGCACGGCGCGAGCGCGATGGGCGACGCGAGCGCCGGCGGGGCTCTGCCGCCTCATCCTCGCTGTCGCCGTCGCTCTCGCCGGCGGCCGCCTCCTTGGCTGGTCCTTTCTCGCCCAGGATCGCGTCGATCAGATCCGCCTTGCGCAGACGCCTGAAGCCCTCGAGCCCTAGCTGGTCTGCGATCAGATGCAGATCGGCCAGCGGGCTTGCCTGCAGCTCAGAGCGGTCGAGCACTGTCATATGAATCTCTCCTTGGTTCGTCGGTAAGGGCGGTTGGCGGCCGGTCGCGTTGGACAGCGACAGGCACCCGTATGCGCCCCACACCCTAGCCGAGGCCGAGGATGCCCTCCGCGTCGGCCTCCTCCAGAAAGCGCTCCACCTCGGCGGCGGCGCGCTGCTCGCTCCAGCCAAGCTCCTGCGCCAGCAATTCGGCCACACGCCCGACAGAGGACTCGGCATCCTCCGCATCGGCAAGCAGCTCGCGCGCGGCGAGCAAGCCGAGTCGTGTTCGTCTGAACAACACGTCGCCGACACTGCGTGCCTGCTCACGACGGGCAGCGATCACGACCTCGGCCATCACGTCCGGCAGGCCGGCAACGATCGGCCGGGCAAGCTCTGGCCTGTCGGCGATCAGCCTGAGCAGCTCGTGGGCGCCGAACCCGTAGCGCGCGGCGAGCGCCGCCCTGGACGCCTCGGATAGCCCCTGCGCCCCGGGAAGATCCTCGACCGCGACGGGCTGCCCAAGCGGGATCTCGGCGGTGCGGCATGGAGCGTCGCGCGCTTCGCGCTCCACCAGCCGATCGACCACCATCTTGGCCATCCGCCGCCACGTCGTGAGCTTGCCGCCGGTGATCGTGACCATGCCGCTGGAGGTCTCATACAGCTCGGCCTTGCGTGAGATATCGACCGATTTCTTCGTGTCGCCGGTCGAGATCAACGGGCGCACCCCGGCATAGGCGCCCGTAAGGCTCTCGCTGGTGATTTCGGTCGCAAAGAACTCGTTGACCGCGGCCAGAAGGTAATGAACGTCCTCCTCTGAGGGCCGCACGTGCGCAAGCGAACCCTCGTAGTCGTTGTCGGTGGTTCCGACCAATGTCCGACCCAGCCACGGCAGCGCGAAGATCGTCCTGCCAGAGCCCGCCGGCACGATCGCGCCCGCAACGAGCGGCAGATCCTCCTGGCGCAGAGTGACGTGGGTCCCGCGACTCGGTCTGATCTGCGGCAGCTCTGCCTCGTCGTGCAGCTCTCGCCCTCGCAGCTCATCGGCCCATACGCCTGTCGCATTGACGACGTTCTCAGCCCGCACATCGAAGCGCTCGCCGGTCTCCTCGTCGCACAGACATACGCCACGGGCATGTCCGTCGCGCTCGAGCAGCGCTGTCGCGTTCACCCGGTTCGCGCACAACGCCCCAAAGCGCTCTGCCTCACCGAGCACAGTCAGGACCAGACGGGCATCGTCTGTTTGGCAGTCGTAGAAGAGATATCCGCTCGTCGGCTCGCGCCCGGCCATCGCCGGCAGCAGCTCGAGCACCTCCTCGCCCGAGATTACGCGGTGACGCTCGGGGCTCCAGGACTCTCCCTGCTCGAGCACGGCCGTCCTTGCCGCCGTGGCGCCCTGCTCGCCGACGATCTGATCGCCTCGCGGTGGCTGCTCGCCTCGACCTCGACGCGAGCGGCGGGCTCGCAGACGCTCGCGATCGACCGACATCACGTCATACAGGTTCAGGCCCATCCCCATCAGCCGGTCGGGCCGAGCGCCGTCGAAGGCCGGCACGACCAGCGCCAGCGGATGCACCAGGTGCGGCGCCAGGGCGACCATCAGTTGGCGCTCCAGCAATGCCTCGCGGACCAGGCCGAGGTCGAAGTGCTGCAGATAGCGCAAGCCACCGTGCACGAGCTTGCTGGAGCGGCTGGAGGTACCCGACGCGTAGTCGGCGCGCTCCACGAGCGCCACGCTGTAACCACGCGCGGCAGCATCCAGAGCGACACCTGCGCCGGTGATTCCGCCGCCGACGACCACGAGGTCGAACTCGTTCGTGCGTAGAGCGTCGATTGCCGCTTCTCGGGAGATCACGCTCCCCAGTCTCCCAGAGGAGGCGGGAGGTTCGCTAGTGGACGCCGCGGCGAGGGCGCTTTCTGCGCCGCTTCTTCTTGTGCTTGGCCTGCGTACCGAGCGCAGCGGCGCTCTTGCCCGCACCCGAGTTCAGGAAGCTCACTATCTCGGGACTCGAGACTCTTGTGTATACACCCGCAAAGCCGGGCTGGGCGCAGCCGTTGCCAAAGTCGACGAGCCCGAGGAGCACATAGTCTCGAGGTGGGCGCGCGGGAGTATCGGCATCGAGAAGAAGCGGTCCGCCGCTATCGCCGTAGCATGTGTCCGCGCGAGCGCTGCCGCCACCCGCGCAGATCATGCTCGAGGTGATCGGCTGTTCGATCGTAGCGTACTGTTCTTCGCAGGTCGATTCCGAGACGAGTGCCAGCTTCACGGCGCGCAGGCTCGTCGGGTAGCTAGGGGCATGCCCTGGCGCCGGCTCGACATCGCCCCAGCCACTCGCCGTGACCAGCGTCGCGGGACCCGCGCCGGGATTGGAGTAGGCGGCAGGGGCCGCACCGGGATCGAATGCCAACGGGGCGATCGTGTCGAGGCCGTTGACGATGGGCGCAGAGGAGCTCGACCACAGCGGATGAGCGAGTGTGAGCAGGGCGATGTCCTCGTTGCCGCTGAACGGTTCATAACCTGGGTCGACGACGCTTGACTGAACCGGGTCGCGGACGCTGCCCGCAGTGGGCTGGTCGAGTGAGGTGGAGCCGGCGAGCACCTCGATGCCGGCAGCGGGGGCCATTTGATGGGCGCCACCGGAGACGCAGTGAGCGGCTGTGATCACATGGATCGCGTCGATGATCACCCCGCCGCAGAAGAAGCCTTGGGCGGGCGAGCCTGCCTGAGGGTCATACAGAGCTACCTGAAACGGGAAGTTGGCTATCGAAGCGCTCTGCCCGCCGACGATGCTCGCGTGCGCGTGTGGGCCTGAGCCGAGCGCCACAGCCCGCGCCACGGCCCGCGTCGCGAGGATCGTTTCCGAGCTCGAGGGCTCGACCGCGGAGCCCGAGCAGACGCTCGCCCCGCAGACGGACACGGCACAGGCCAATGCGCCCAGAACCGCCACGAACCGCAGTCGAGCAAATCCTGTACCGCCATGTGCCGTGATGCCGGCCCCCTCTGAACGGTGTGTCTCTAGCTCTCCTTAACTCAGTCTAATAGACGAGTACCTTCTTGACAATGTCTGCATTGTCTGCATCACGTACCAATTTGGCTGGAGGCGGACACCCGCGCATCCACCGCCAGGGTCGATACGCACGTAGGAAGCGGCTGTTTGGCGCGCCCGAGCGCCCAGCCCGCCTCCCTCATGGGCAACAGGGTGCTTCTTTAGCGGCTGGGGCTCAGAGAGCCGACAGCTCGGCTGTGATCTCACTCACAGCCGACTTGGCGTCGCCGAAGAGCATCGAGGTCTTCGGGTCGAAGTAGAGCTCGTTCTCGATCCCGGCAAACCCGGGGTTCATCGAGCGCTTGATCACGATCACCGAGCGGGAGTCGGACACTTCGAGGATCGGCATCCCGTAGATCGGTGAGGACGGCGTGTTCTTTGCCGCCGGGTTTGTCACGTCGTTGGCGCCGATCACGAGCGACACATCGGTGCGCTGGAACTCGGGGTTGGCGTCATCCATCTCCTTGAGCTGGTCATAGGGCACGTCGGCCTCTGCCAGCAGCACGTTCATGTGCCCCGGCATGCGCCCCGCGACCGGGTGGATCGCGTAGCTGACCTCCACGCCACGGGCCTCGAGCTCCTTGGTCAGCTCGCGTACCGCGTGCTGTGCCTGAGCGACGGCCATGCCATAGCCGGGTACGATCACCACACGGTTGGCGTAGGCAAGCTGGATCGCCGCGTCGGAGGCGCTTGTGGAGCGCACCGTGCCCTGATGCTCACCGGCGCCTTCAGCCCCCTCGACAGTGCCGCCACCGCCGAAGCCACCCGCGACGATCGAAGGAATCGAGCGGTTCATCGCGGTCGCCATCAGGTTGGTGAGGATCGAGCCCGAGGCGCCCACGATCATCCCGGCAACGATCAGCGCGGGATTGTTGAGCGCCATGCCCGTTGCTGCCGCCGACAGGCCGGTAAAGGCATTCAGTAGCGAAATGACGACCGGCATGTCGGCTCCTCCGATCGGCAGCACCACCGCGTTACCGAGCAACGCCGCCACGATCAGCATGCCGATGAACAGCAGTTCGGAGTGCGCGCCTGCGATCAGATCGATGCCGGCCGCGAGCGCCAGGATCAAAAGCACGAGGTTGACGATCTGCTGGGCGGGGCCGAGCGAGATCGGACGCCCGGGGATGATTTCCTGGAGCTTGCCGAAAGCGATGTTCGAACCCCAGAAGGAGATCGAGCCGACGATCGCGGCGAACACGGAGAAGATCGCCACATAGGTTGGTAGGGCGCCAGTGCGAACGATCGCGTGTTCGACAAACGGCCCGGATTCGAACGTCCGCACTGCCAGGTGCGAGCCATACGTGGAGCCGTGGTTGCGAAACTCGACCCACGCGATGATCGCCACCGCGCCGCCGCCGACGCCGTTGAAGAGCGCGACCATCTGCGGCATTGCGGTCATCTTCACCTGACGGGCCGCGGGCACCCCGACGGCGATGCCGAGCGCGATGCCGAGCGCGATCAGGCCCCAGTTGCCCTCGCCCGGGTTGAGCAGCGTCGCAACGACTGCGACACCCATGCCCACCGCGGCGATGCGGTTGCCGCGCACGGCGCCGGTCGGACCCGAGAGCCCGCGCAAGCCCTGGATGAACAGCGCAAAAGCGACGATGTAGAGGACGTAGATGAAGCTTTCGCTCTGTAGAAGGCTGGTGGCAAGCGGCGGGTTGCTCATGAGCCTGCCTTCCCATCCGCGCCTGACTTACCCTCGCCGGCCGACTCCTTCTCGGATCCCTTCGGCTTCGGGCGCGACTTGAACATCTCGAGCATCCGGTCGGTGACGAGGAAGCCGCCGACGATATTGATCGTGCCGAACGCGACGGCGATCACGAGCAAGGCCTTGCTGAACGAGTCCAGTTCGGCGAGACCGAACAGCAACAGGCCGCCGAGCAGCACGATCCCGTGGATCGCGTTCGTTCCCGACATCAGCGGCGTGTGCAGCGTGTTTGGCACCTTGGAGATGACGACGAAGCCGATGAAGCCCGCGAGCACCAGGATCGCGAGGTTGGTCGTGAGGACGCTTGCGAGGATCATGCGCCGGCCTCCACGGCGGCCTTGGCGGCTGGGTTGACGATCTCCCCATCGCGCACGATGCAGGCGCCGGCGACGATCTCATCCTCGAAATCGAGTTTGAGCTCGACCTCACCGTCGGCGTCCGGGTGGGCGGGATCCTCAATCTTTGCGACCAGCAACTCCAGCAGCGCCTGCACGTTGCGGGCGAACAATTGCGAGGAGTGCTCGGCCATACTCGCCGGCAGGTTCAGGGGCGAGACGATCTTCACGTCGTGCCTGACGACGGTTTGGCCTGGCTCGGTCAACTCGCAGTTGCCGCCAGACTCCCCCGCCAGATCGACGATCACAGAGCCCGGCTTCATACCTTCGACCGCCTCGGCGGTAACAAGCTTGGGGGCCGGGCGGCCAGGCACCAACGCGGTCGTGATGACCACGTCGAAGCCCTTGATCGCATCGGTCAGCGCCTGCTGTTGCTCAGCTCGCTCCTGGTCGGTCAGCTCGCGCGCATAGCCGCCCTCGCCGCTTGCCTCGAGGCCCAGATCGAGCCACTGCGCACCGAGCGACTGCACCTGCTCGGCCACCTCCGGGCGCACGTCGTAACCGGTCGTGCGCGCACCAAGGCGCTTGGCGGTGGCAAGCGCCTGCAAGCCCGCGACGCCGGCTCCCAGCACGAGCACCTTGGCTGGGGGGATCGTGCCGGCTGCCGTCATCAGCATCGGATAGAAACGTCCCATGTTCTCTGCGCCCAAGAGCGCGGCCTTGTAGCCCGCGATGTTGCTCTGCGAGGAGAGCGCGTCCATCGACTGCGCACGCGAGATGCGGGGGATCGACTCCATCGCAAATGCGGTGGCTTTGGCTGCCGCGAGCGCACGCGTGGTCTGCGGGCTCGTGAGCGGCGCCAAGAAGCCGATCAGCACCGACCCGGCTCCGAGTCGTCCTATCTCGGCCTCGCTGGGCGGAGAGATCTTGACGACCACATCCGATTGCCACAGCTCGGCGGCGTCCGCGGTCATCCGCGCGCCGGCCTCAGCGAAGGCAGCATCGGGCAGCAGCGCGTCTGCGCCCGCGCCATTCTCGACCAGGACTTCGACGCCCTTGGCCTTCAACTTGGCTACGACCTCCGGGACGAGCGCAACTCTGTGCTCGCCCTCGGCTGTCTCCTTCGGAACAGCTACCCGCATGAAGGCCGGGAAAGTATCCGATCTGCCCGACGCCACGCAGTGCGACTGCTCACACTGGGCCGCGACGCACCGCTTTGGCCTGCCCAGAGCGGCGCTTCGGACTTCGCTTGCGGGCTGACACGGCGACCCTCCATCTGCCAGACTCGACGGGTCGTGACGGTCAACCTGACACGCATCTACACCAAGGGTGGGGACCGCGGCGAGACTCACCTCGGAGACATGAGTCGCGTGTCCAAGTGCCATCCCCGCGTGGAGGCTTATGGCACCGTCGACGAGCTCAACGCGACGCTCGGCGTGGCGCTGCTCGCGCCTGGACTGCCGGCCAACTTCGCGCAGTGGCTGGGACGCGTGCAGAACGACCTGCTCGACGTCGGGGCCGACCTGTCGGTGCCTGCTCCCGCCGAGGGGGCGCCCGACGCGACGCGCAAGGGACACGTGCGGCTGCGAGTGACGGCCGAGTACGCGCAGTGGCTGGAGGGGGTCTGCGACGAGGTCAACGCGACGCTCGAGCCGTTGCGCTCGTTCGTGATCCCCGGCGGCACCCCGGCCGCGGCGCAGCTACACATCTGCCGCACCGTCTGTCGGCGTGCGGAGCGGCGCGCAATCGCCGTCGGCGAGGAGTGCAACCCCGAGGTTGTCCGCTACTTGAACCGGCTGTCAGACATGCTGTTCATCCTCAGCCGGGCGGCAAATGACGATCCCGCGGCGCCCAGGCCGGCGAGCTCCGAGTTGCTGTGGGCGCCGGGCGAGCACGCCGGCGCGCCGGGCGAGGGCAAGGGCTGAGCGGCGGTCCCGCGGCGGCTCGCACGTAGCCCGAGCAGCGCCAGAGCGAACCACAGCGTGCCGAGCAGGTAGCCGCCGATCACGTCGCTTGGCATGTGCCAGGCGAGGATCAACAGCGAGCAGCCGACGGCGGCGAGCAGCACGACGCCAACCAGCGCCAGAGCGCGCCGGCGATTGGGTCGCGCGACCAGCAGGACGCACCAGAAGAGCGCTGTGGCCGCCGTCGCGTGGCCACTCGGCCATGAGGCGCCCTTGATGTAGAGCGGCACCACCTCAGCGTGCGGGTGAGCAAGCAGCGGCTTGAGCAGCTCGGCGCTGGCTGGCGCCAGCGAGAGGACCAAGGCCACCGCAAGCCCCACGCGTCTGCGCCCATGCGAGAGCGCGATTGCCACGAGCGCGATCCCCCACACGATGAAGAAGGCCGGTTCGAGCAAGTCGAGCAACAGACGCGCCGGGACTTCGATGGCCGGCCGGTTCAGGCGCGTAAAGTCATACAGGGCGATGGCATCCTTGACGTGCGTGATCGGCACCAGCGCCGCCAGCACCCAGGTCAGGGTCAAGCCCGCGACGCACGCCGTGGCGAGCAGCAGCGGGCCGGCATAGCCGCCAGGACCCTCTGCGGCCGCACTTTGGGTGCTCGCGGACATATCTCCCAAGGGTAGGAGAGTCGATTAGCCGCCGCTGAAGTCAGGCGCTACCGGAAACGGCTTGCCGGCCAAGGCGGTGAGCGCCTCCGCGGTGACCCATACAGGCGTCTGTGCGCTCGTACGCGAGTAGTAGACGCTGCCATTGGGGGCCATCACGCTTTCCAGGTAGGCAAGCGGCGAGCGGCTGTGGCCGCGTTTGACGGCGCGCACGCTCACGCCCGCGGCGTCCAGCCCCTGCACGGCCCAGGCGGTCGATTGGGCGTTGGACTCGCCGCCGGCCTGCTGGGGAAAGCCGCCGTCGGGATTCTGCGCGCGGCGCAGATACGCCACCGCGCGCGCGAGGACCGCGCCCCCACGCCGGCCGCCGGCATCGATCACTGCCTGCAGCGCCGCAGCCGTATCGTCGACGTCCTCGCCCCCGCCGTGGCCCGCGAAGCCGAAGCCGCCGTCGCTGTCCTGTTGGGCCGCGATCCAGCGCCCCGCGTCGCTGACGACTCGATTGTCAGCGGAGCTGCCGGCGACGCGCAACGCAAAGATCGCGAATGCCGTGATGTTGACGAGCTGGCCGAAGGAGCCGTCGCTCGATCGTTCATGCACCAACTCGGCGGCAAGGCTCGTGCCCGGAAAGTCAGACGCCGGCAGGCCACATGCGTGCAGCGCTAGGATCGTGCGCTCCTCGTCGCCGGCGCCTTCGAGCGTCGCCGCTTCGCCTCGCAGCGAGCTCAGTAGCGAATGCCCGTCGCGGGTGAGCGCCAGCGGGTCGCGCCCGGCTGCCGCCAAGCCGATCGCGACCCAGGCCGAGTACAGCTCGCTGCTGTGCTGTCCCGGCGCGCCACCAAAGCCACCGTCGCTGTTCTGGGCGTGCTGCAGGTAGGCGACGGCGCGCGCGACCGCCGAGGACGTGGCGGGCCGAGCGCGAAGCGGCGTTGGCGCGGGCTGGGCCGGTGGGGCCGCGCTGAATGACCGCAATGCCCCCCGCGCGCGCGGGGGGGCAGCCGTTGTCGCGACACCTACCACCCCCACGAGGCACACCAGCACAAGCAACGTCGACGGCCTCGCGACGGGCGGCCCAGCAGGTGGCTGGGCGGGAGCCCATTCAACGCTCATGCGCGCACGCGTCCGTCCCAACAGCCGCGCCAGCTCCGGTCCGAAGGCGAACCCGAACAGGAAGCTGGCAACGGTGTCGGTGATGTCGAACGGCAGCGCTTGACCTGCGATCAGCAGGAAGGCAGCTGGAGTGTGGGCGGCAGCCAAGGTCCAGGTGTAGACGTTCATGATCTCCTTGGCCACCAGCGCCATCACGGCGCAGGCGAGCGCCAATCCAAAGCGACCCATGCGCCGGGCGCTCAAACGACCCAGCAGGGCGCCGGCGAGGCCCACGAGGCCCCAGGCGGCCATCTGCCAGGGGGTATAAGGGCCTTGGCCTAGCATCATGTTGGAGGCGAACATCCCGATCGCGCCGACGGTGAAGCCCGGCAGCGGACCGAGCGAGTAGCCGACGACGAGCGCGATCGCGGTGATCGGCTTGACGTCGGGCAGCGCCACGAAAGCGTCGCGACCGAGCGCTGCCACCGCGGCGAGCGTGGCCACGAGCGCGACCATGCGCGCGGACGGACGCGAGCGCTCGTAGACGAACCAACCGATCAGCAGGATCCCGGCCACGATTGCAAAGGAGGCGAGAGGCCAGCTCACGTGTGCGTCTCCCCCGCCGCGTGGACCTGAAGGTCAGGTGTTTCTTGGGATTTGTTGGGCGTGCCACGTCGTGATCGGAGCGCCCGGCCCACGGCCCTCGCGGGTTGAGCGTCGGCGCCTTCGGGTTCGCGCTTTGTGGCGCCAAGTTCGCGCAACAGTTCGGCGCCTTCCTCAGGCAGCAGCACACCATGGGCGCCACCAAAGATGCGGGCGGTCTCCGTCGCGAAGTACCAGCCGCCGGCGAGCAGGTCGGCTGTCGGGCCGTCGGCGATCACGCGCCCGTCGGCGAGCAGGATCGCGCGCCGCGCACAGGACGCGGCGAACTCCGGGTCGTGCGTGGCGACGATCACCGCCTGGCCCTGCTCGGCGCGGCGGCGCAGCTCATCGGCCAGGTGCGCCTTGGCCTCACGATCCATGCCGCGCGTGGGCTCGTCCAGCGCCACTACGACCGGAGCCTCCCCCCCATCGCAGACGATTGCCAGCGCCAGGCGCTGGCGCTGGCCTCCTGACAGATCGCGTGGATTGCGCTCGGCCAGCTCCTCGAGCCCCGCTCGCACGAGCGCGGCGCGCGAAAGCTCGTCGCGGACGCGCTCGTGCAAGAAATAGTCGCCTGGGTTCTGCAGCAGCAGCGCAACCCTGCCGGCCCGCTCGACCTTGCCGCGTGTCGGAGCCTGCAAGCCGGCCAGGTGGCGCAGCAGCGTGGACTTGCCTGCCCCGTTGCGGCCCATCAGCGCGATCGTCTCACCCGGGCCGAGGACCAGATCAACCCCGCGCAGGATCGCCGGGCCGCGCGGGATCTCAGACCACAGCCCCCGAACCGCCAGGGGCACGCCCCCTCCTCCCCCAAAAGACGAGCTCCCGCGACGCGCGCGCCGAGCTGACGTGAAAGCAGGCGCCAGGCCCCCACCCGGCACGCCAGGCACGGCCTGTTCGCCGGCATTGCTCGCGTCCTGCAGCAGCCCCTCGCGGCGCAGGAAGGCGCGCGCCTGCTTGACACCGACCGGCGGTGGGCCGATGCCCGCGAGCGCGAACAGCTTCGCGCCAGGCGTCTGCAGCGTCGGCTCGCGCGCGGCCGCGTAGTGCAGGAACGAGCTTGGCGAGCCGTCGTGGGCGACTTCGCCGCCGTCGATTGCGATCACGCGGTCGGCCGCCGCGAGGCAACGCTCCAGGCGATGCTCTGAGAGCAGGATCGTCGTGTCCCACTCTTGGTTGAGCCTGCGCAGCAGGCCGATCAGCTCGTCGCCGGCGACTGGGTCGAGCTGAGAGGTGGGCTCGTCGAGCAGCACCACGCGCGGGCGGCCGACGAGCGCCGCGCCGAGGGCCACACGCTGCTTCTCACCGCCAGAGAGCTCGTGCGTGGAGCGCTCGAGCAGGTGATCGATCCCGAGCGCGAGCGCGACCTCCTCGACGGCGCGCGCGACTGCTGTGGCGCCGTGTCCGCGGCTCTCCATCGCCAAAGCCAACTCGGCGCGCACCGAGCTCATCACCAGTTGGGTCTCGGCGTCACCTTGCAGCACGCCGACGTGGGCTCCGAGCAGTGCGGGCGGGTGCTCGCGCGTGTCCATGCCCGCGACGCTGACGCTACCCGCAAACGTGCCACCGTGGAAATGTGGGACGAGGCCGCAGGCGGCGCGCAAAAGCGTTGACTTGCCTTGGCCCGAGCGACCGGCCAGCAGGCACAGCTCCCCCTGCTCGAGCTCCAGGGTCACACCGTGCAAGGCCGCCTCGGAACATTCGGGATAGGCGTATGTCACGTTCGAGAACGCCAAGACGGATCTCAAAGCTCAATCCCCCGGTGGTCGGCAAATGGCAGCAGGACAGCTACCGCCAACAGCAGGCACAGCGCGAAAGTCGCGAGCGACAGCGGCATGCTCAAAAGCGGGTATGCGTCGAACGGCGCCGCCGCCGCCAAGCGCCCGACCAGCGCGAGGGCGAACACGCAGACAGCCGAGAGGGCGAAGGCACGATCGTGGCGCGAGAAGGGACGGCCTTGTGCGTGGCCTCGTGTGCCCGGTGCGGCGGCGAAGCCGCGCAGCTCGAGCGTCGCGGCCACGTCCATCGAGCGATCGAGCGAAGAGCCGACGATCGCGCTCAACAGTCTCACGCGTGCGCGTGCGCCCGTGGCGCTGCCACCCGGGCGCGTACGCTGGGCCTCGGCCAGGCGCTGGGAGTCGGCCGAGAGCACCCCGATCATGCGTGTGGCGAGCGAGGCGGTGAGGGCCGAGCGAAACGAATGGCGGCGAAACACAGCCAGCAGCTCGTCGGGGTCGATTGCGAGGCTTGCGAGTGTTGTGATCAGCATCAGCAGGCCGACCTTCAGCGCTATGACCGCACCGTAGACGAGCGCCTCGACGGTCAGGTCGCCTTGGCCGAACGGCCCGAGGTCGCCGAGGCGCGCGAACACGGTCAGGCCTTCGTGATAGACGAGCCCGTTGACGAGCATGATCGGCATCGCCACGATCAGCACAGTGCGCAGCGTGCGCGCAAGCTCGCGCCCAAGCTCGGCGCCGACGCCGGCGCCGAGCACAGCCAACACGAGCAGGCCCAGCACCAACGGGCTTTCGCTGAGCAGCGTCGCGGCGATCAGCGCACAGGCCCACATGGCCGCCACCGTCGCACGGGTCGCATGCAGTGGACTCGCGAGGCGGCGGTAGAAGAGCGTGGCGCCCATGGCCATGGCTAGCCCCGCGTGCTCATGGCCCCGACACCGGCACCGGCTGAGCCACTCCCGAAGGTTCGAGCGCGAGCGCGAAAACGTTGTGCAGCGTGCTTTCACGCAGCGAGTTGGCGGCGTGGGTCACGCCGGCCGCGTTGGTGCCGGTGACAAACCACACAGGCGCCTCTTCGCTGTAGCGCGTCGCCGCGACCAAACCGGTTCCCGCACCCAGTTTTCGCACGACGCTGCCGGCGGGATCAAGCAGGCTGAGGGCGCTGCCGCCGTCTGAGAAGCGGGCATACACGCCGCTCGAGCGTGGGCCGGCGCCGAGGCTCTGCACGCTCGGCGACCTGCCCAACGCGGAGTAGGGTCCGACGAGCACGCGCATTGTCAACTTCTCTTCTTCCTCTGAGACGGCCGCCCCGGCGACCGGCACGCCAAGCCTGCTGAGACGCGCGTGCACGGTCGCACATGCGGCGCTCGACGGTTCCGAGCATTCCACGCGCACGGGATAGCGCTTGCCTTCGATCCCCCCCAAGAACGGCTCGGGGAATGAGCCGACGACTGCCGGAATATGGTCGGTCTGGCTCCAGTCGTGCAGATCCCACCAGATGTGATCGCCAGATTCGACATTGGTATCGGCGGCTCCCTTTGGCGCCTCGACCCCATTGACGTAGTAGAACCAGTCGATCGGTTCTCCGCCTTGTGTGCCGCCGGCATGCCCGTTGACGCTCTGCACGAAGCCGCCCCCGTAGCGAGTCTTGACTTCGTAGTTGCGCATCAAAAGGCTCATCACGGTCTCCTGGCCGTGCACGTGCGGCGTCCCTGCATAGCCCACTGGGAGCGCACCGAAATCCTGTGTCACGGAGAGGCTGATTCCGTTTGGCGTCTTGCCTGGGCCGAGACCGCAGCCGGCGAGCGCCAGCGAGGCCGCCAGCGCCGGCAGCGCTAGAGCCGAGAAGGCGAGCAGTCGGCGCTTGGGCGCGCGCCAGACACGCGCGCCCAATGAACTAGTTCTACTGGACATAAAAGACGACATGACTGACGCCTGGGACGAGCTTGGTTGGCTTGCCCGCACCGTTTATCGCCTCAACGTCGTAGACATAGCGACCTGGCGGCAGTGCCGCGGGAAGCAGGTAGTTGAACGACTCCGCTGCCCCTACTGAGAAAAAGCGTGTCGCGCCGCAACGAGCGCGCACAAAGGCCTCCTTAGTGCCGCTGAACACCATGCAGTGCTTGCCGTTTCTCCGCTGGAGGCTGATGCGCACACCCCTGAGCGTGTCGTTGCCGGGGTCGACAAGGCCACGGAGGATTCTCGGGGCACCGTGGCGGGAGTAGTGGCGACCGTTGCTTACCCCTTTGGCGATGGCGACCTGGACGGGCGTCGGAGGCGGGATCACCGGCATGCCTTTGGGAATGATCGAGACACCAGGGATTGTGGTCCCGCAGTTCCCGTCGTTGCCGTTATGCACACAGATCGACGTCTCGGTGCGAATAGCTGGCGTGCCACCCGCGGCCCCGCTCACACGCACGGTATTCGCTCCGGCGGCGAAGAACCTCAGCGTCGCGTGACCTTGAGAGTCGGTAGTCGCGCCGGCGCCACCCCCGATGACACTCGCGCCAACGGCCGGAGTGGCTTCCCCCTTCGTGTTGTACTGCTTGACCGTCACCGCCGTCGCTTCACCAACGTTTGCCGTTGCGGGTGCTTCGATCTCGAGCGGAGTCGGTTCGGGCATGGGACAAGATGTGCCATAGCAAGACGGAAAGAGCAGGACCCGATCGCCGGGCTGCAGTTCTGTTTCGCAGGCACCCAGTTCGGAGTCCTTGTCGTTCAGCCAGAATGACCAGAAGTAATTCGCCGAGGCCGATTCTTCGAATTCGTGGGTCTCGCCCTCGATCGTGAAAATCGAGTATTGATTGTATTTCGCTTCCCACGGGCCGCTCCAATTGCCGCCGGTGGCCAGATCGAGAGCGCCCAGCGCGCTAGTGCCAGGACACGAGTCGGCCGAGTTGCCGTCCTTGACCACGGGATTGGTGATAGTTGTAACGATGGTCGGCGGAAGCTTGGTTTCGCTAAGGCCCTCAACCCGGACGGTGACTTGGGCGGGTGCCCCAGCAGCGACCGCGGACGCAGGAACAAATAGACAAATGAGCACGCCGATCGGGAGCGCAGAGCGCAAGAAGACACGTATTTGAGACATGGAGCCACCCCTTTCCACGAGGGCTTGTGGGCTTGTGGTCGGAGGTAGGTCTCCTGGCTCCCGGGCCCACCTTCCGCACCTTCCCGATCCGCCGAGCGGCCGATCAGTGGCTGCGCTTTAGTCGCGCTTGCGGCTGGCATCCCCGGTCACAGTGGCGGGTCCGCGCCGGATTCGCACCGGCTTCCCTTCGCCACCGACCGTCTATTTAGGGGCCAACCTTACAGGGTGGCGAGGTCTGCATCGAGGCTCGCGAGCTTTTGGCGCCGAGCCTCGTCCAGCACCGGGCTCTCTGCGATCAGCCGGCGCGCGGCATCGAGGTCGTCGGGACGGCCGAAAGTGAGGGCTGCCTTGACCTGGCCGTCCTTCAGATACCAAGTGGTGAAGTTTGCATCCTCGTAGGAGCCGCGCACGATCTCCTCGTCCCACTCGTACGCGGGCCCGACGTATTCCAGTTCGCCCCAGTCCGCGAGCACCGAGTAGAAATACGGGACCACTTCGTGTGGGACATCGCCGCCGAGCATGTTCGCCGCGGCGGTCTTGCCGTGGTTGAAGGCGACGTCCCAGTGCTCGATGCGCACATGTGTCCCGTGCAGAGGCGAGTCGTACTCGGCGATGTCGCCGGCGGCAAACACCCCGGGGACCGATGTCTCGAGGCGCGAGGAACAGAGCACGCCGCCGCGCTCGCCGATCTCGAGGCCGGCGCGCTTTGCCAGCGCGATGTCGGGGGTGACCCCGGCGCCGATCACGACCGCATCCGTTTCGAGCTCCAGCCCGTTTGTCGTGACGACCTTGCCGACGCGCCCGCCTGCCTGCGCCCCAGAGGGTGTGCCCGCGCGGGTATCGCCCTCGAAGCGCTCCAAGCCACCGGAGCCGTGGATCGTGACGCCGTGGGATTCCAGCAAGCCCTGGAAGAAGCGCCCGGCCGTCTTGCCGAAGCCGCGCTCGAGCGTCACGTCCTCCTGCATCACGATCGTCGCCTGCTTGCCCATCATCGTCAGCGAGGCGGCAACCTCACAGCCGATGTAGGAGCCGCCGATCAAGACGACGCGCTCCGCGTCGGCCACGCCCTCACGTATGTGGTCGGAGTTGCCGAGCGTGCGCAGATAGTGGATCTGCTCCAGCTCGCATCCGGCCACGTTCAATCGCCGCACGTTCGCGCCCGTTGCGATCAAGGCCTTCTCGAAGTGGATCTCCTGCTTGTCCGAGAGCTTTGCCATGCGCGTATCGAGGTCCAGAGCCGTGACGCTCGTGCGTGTCAGCAGCTCTACTTTCTGCTCGGACCAGAACTCTTGCGGCTGCACGAGCGGCTCCTCGCGACTCTCTTCGCCGCGCAGATAGCCCTTGGAGCACTCAGGACGGTTATAGGGCGGGTCCGGCTCGCGACCGACGAGCACGATCTCCCCGTTCGCGCCACCCTCGCGCAACGATTGAGCGCAGGTCGCGCAGGCGAGCCCGCCCCCGATCAGAAGGTGTTCCACCTCGCGCATGCTTGCCACATTACAACCCTGGCGGATGGCGCACCGACCAGTGCGCCCAAGTCGGGATGTGATCGAGGATGCGCCAGCGCGGCCCGTCTTCGTCACGATTGGGGCCTACGTCCGTGCCGTTGTGGGAAGTATCCAGGCGCAGCCCGGCGATGAGGATGAACACGTGGTCGGTCGGCTCGGTGGTGGCGTAGATCGTGATCCAACGACCCGGACCCTGGTCGCCCCAGTTGACATAGTCCTGGGCGAGCGGGTTCTCGCGCAGGATTTCCGCGAGCGGGCGAATGCCCGACCTGTAAAGCACGTAGTTGACGGTGCTGGAGCAGTCCTCGTCGGGGGCTCCGAGCGGGTCCGGGTGGCCGTCTGGGCCATATGGCAGATCTTGCAGCTCGTTGCCGGCGATCACCATCGCCTGCACGACCGCCGGCGCCTGCGCCGGCACGAGCGCAAGGTGACCGTCCCCCGGCGAGAGCGCCGCGCGCGTGCCGGAGATCGTCTCGACCGTGCCGACACCCGGCCATTCGACATCTGTGATTTCACCGATGCTTGCGGGATCGATCTCCCGGGCCGCCTGGACGGGGCCACGATATAGCGAGGCCCAATGCTCCACCTCATTCACATACCACCACGCGTGGTTGTAGGCGTAGATCGCCTTGCGGTAATTCTGCGGAGCGCCCGAAGCATGCAAATACCTCGCCATTGCATAAATGGCATCGGCCGGATCCCACCGGTCTGGTGATCCTCGGCCGTCGGCGTCCACCCCGTACTCGGCCCAAGTCGAGGCAAGGAATTGAGCGGGTCCTCCGGCGCCTGCCGAGTTGACCGCGCCCTCCTTGGTGCACGAAGGATCGGGATCGCGTCCGTGGTCGCACTCGACCTTGCCGATGCCGGCGAGGATCGCCCAGTCGAGGCCGTAGTGCCTGGCGGCCTGCTGGTAGAGACTGAGGTAGAGCGGCGGAATGTCAGCCTCGGCGAGCGCTGAGGCGCTAAAGCCGTCGGGCCCGCTGCCGAGCGAGATGGCGCCGGCGCCAAGCAGCGACGCGATCAGCATCAGTGCAAACAAAGCCAGGGCCGCCGTCGTCGCGATCAGCGTGCCTGCCAGCTTCAGCGGGCGACGCGGCGAGATGCTCGGATGCGCCGCCGCTTGGGTGCTCATGGCTCCGGCTCCACGAATGGCTCGAGCCCAAGCTGGCGCTTGCGCCCGGCGGCTACTTCGCGGGCGTCATCCATGATTTCGCGCGAGGTCCGCATACGCATGCTTTGCGATCCGGGCGCTCCTGGTGGACCAGGCTTCCCCGGCACACCTGTTGACTCGGTCGCTGCTTGCGACGGCGACCCACGCTCGCGAGTCGGAGCCTGCGACTGGCTCGGCGACTGCGCTTGGGCGGGCTGGTGGCGTGTGTTGGCGAGCCACGCTGCCTCCTCGGCCTCTGGGTCGCTCGCATAAGCGGCCGCGCGCGCGAGGCGCTCGATCCGAGGCGGCTTCTCGGCCTCCGCTCGATTTCGGTGCGAGCCGCCTTCGCCGGCCGGCGCGGCGGAGCCGACTTGATCCCTAGGGGCAGCCACCTGAGACTCGGAGGGACCTATCCCCTCGACGGCCTGCACCGTCTGAGCGCCATCACGACCGAGCTGCCCTGGCGCCTCTCCCCGCTCAGATCGCCCGGGCGGTTGTGCTCCCCCGGTCTGCTGATCGCCGCCGCCCGCTGATTGCCGGCCGCCACCCGTACGCCGCAGAGGCCCGTCGGCCTGTTGCTGCCCTTGATCTGTCAGCGCCGGCTCTGGTTTTCCAGGCCCAGGAAGCTTGAGCTCCGCCCGTTCCAATTTCTCATCCTCGGGCAACGGCGACAGCAGCTTGTCCTTGGCCCAGCGCACCGGGTGAGCGAGGTCTTGCTTTACCTGTCGAGCCCCCCGGACCCTCTGGCCAATTGTCCGGCGAGTCGACACGAGCGGCGCCCGCCCACCGCTACGCACAAAGTCCGCGGCCTTGTGACGCTCGAGGAACACGAACCACCAGAAGGCCGAGATCAACAACCATTGCGTCCACCAGCCCATCTGATGCAGCGAGGCGAGCATGCGCTGCATCGTCAAGAGGGCGCCCAGCACGAATGAGAAGATCAGCTTCGAGCAGACGGCGCCCAGCAGCCGTGTGAGCCAACCGCTGAATACGGCACGTCCGGCGTCCCCCAACGCAGGAGCCAGCACTATGAAAGGCGCCAGCAGCAACATGAAAAGGCTGAGCAACGCCGAGAGAAGAAGGTGGATCGCGATCAGCCCGAAGAGCATCGCCATGCCGAGCACGCCGACTGCGATCAGCGCTACTCCGAGCATGCGCGGGAAGGTGCCTCCATCGGAGCGAAACTCAGCTTGGGTCGCCGTGGCGCCTTCGCATTTGCTCTCGCTTTCGGCTTGACAGAGGATGTGCAGCAGCGATCCGCTGTTTTTGGTCGAGTTGCGTTCAGGGCCGTTGGCCTGGAACGCCAGAAACAACGAACCATTCGTGTCTGCCTCACGCACCAGCTCACTCGAACGCTCGAGCGCTGACGCCGAACCCTCGCCCGATGCTGGACACAACGGGTGCGTGAGGCTCGGCCGACAATTGAGCTTGGCCCGCTCAGAAGCCACGATGCTCAAAGCCGCCTTGCGCAAGCGGGGTTCAAGCATCGCGGGGTCGCTGCACCAGCGCACGTCGCCGAACTCCAGATAGCACCAGGGCACTTCGATCGCGCCCGCGAACAAGGCGCGCATACTGTCCCCGAGCGTCCCGGGGGCTTTGGCCGTCGTGCCCTGGGCGACCTCGTCGAGCGTCCCCAAACTAGCTTGGTTTGTGAACTTGCCGGCTAGGCCGATCGTGCCGAGCGGGTCGGCGATCAGCCACAGCCCTACTACCATCATCGCGATCGTCAACAGCGCTTGGCCGAGGGTCTCGGCGACACGGCGGCGGATCAGCCCGTCGTAGAGGGCGAGAACCGACGCGGCGGCGAGCACGAGCGTCAGCCACGGCTCGGTGAAGCCGGCCTGCGCGTGGCGCAAGGAGCTCCTCAAGCCGCTGGTCACCGAGCCGCCCAGCAGTTCAAGCGTGTAGCACCACTGGAGCATCACGACGAGCGCGTGCACGAGCCATACGAGGCCCTCCCAGACTGGTGCGATGAACATGTCCTGGATCGTCGAGAGCAACTGCCCGTTGCCGATCCCGAGCGCGCCCGTGCCGATGTTCACGTCCAGGTCGTAGTTGTTTGTAGGCGCGGGAGCACCAACAAAGCCCGATGTGTGGCAGTTGCTCTGGGCCGTATAGGAGAGCGTCGATGTATTGGCGCTGTCGCACAAAGGGCTCGACAGGCCGTTTTCGACGAGCTGGTCGCCTTCGAGCGAAGGCACTCCAGCGCCTTCTGCCCCGTCCCCTGTCGACGGCGGGGTGATCGGGGTGCCAACAGGGGCCGCTTTCGCTGTTGGGGCGGCTCTGGATGTGGGGGTCGTCGCATGCGAAGCCGTTTTGGCCGTCGTGGCTGCGGCGGACCTGTCAACCGTCCCCCGCGGAAGGCGAGCCGCAGCGACCGACCCATTGAGCGCGAGCAAAGAAGCGAGGGCGAGGCCCAGCGCCAAAGTCGTGCTCCGCCCTGTATTCACTGAGCTTGCGCCGGCGGGGTCGTGGAGAAGGCGCGCAGCAGCGAAGGCGCCACCACGTCGACCTGGATCGCCTCGACGCGCCCACTGTGGTCTCGCAGCAGACAGCGCCCTGCCTGCATCTCGAGCAGGCGCTCGCGCGCACGCCGGTCTTCGGGATCGAGCCCAAGCAAGATCAGCGCCCTGGCGGCCTCGGCCTCGGAGCGCATGCCGAACACGAAAATGGCGCCAAGCAGGTTCTCCAGCGACTCGCGCTCACCGATGAGCGCGTCGGTGACGAGTTGCGTGCTGACGATCGGCACGGCCAGCTCGGAGCGACCCATGCGCTGCAGTGAGGCGAGCAGCGTTCGCCCGACCGGGTCGCCGAGCAATCTCCACCCCTCGTCGAAGCTGAAGATCTTCAGGCGCTCGCGCTCGCGCGACATCAGGTGCATCGCGAACATCGCGATCAAGCGCACGATCTGCACGCCTACGCGCTCTGCCTGCGTGTACTCAGAGCGAGGCGTGCCCGGCTCGGGACCCGGAAGGTCGCGGATCGGGATGTAGGTGACCTGCTGGGCGCCTGCCGATGCGAGCTTCACCGATGCGTCAGCGAAGCCGAGCTGGGTCAGGCCTGAGCGCGCGTAGACGGCAAGCGCCTCGCCGACCTGGGCATCGCTGCCCTCGCCTTCGCACAAGGCCCGCACCACCTCGGTGCACGTCGGCTCGCTTGCGCGCCGCAGGACAACGTCCACGGCGCCGACGACAGCCGTCTCCCAGCCCGCCTCGGCGCGAGCGGGAAGCAGGTCGCGCAGGAAGGAGACGGCGGCATCCTGGCGCAGATGCGCTGGGGCTACGCGCAGCGGGTCGAGCATTCCGCGCAACGCCGGATCGGGACGCAGCGCGATCGTCTCGGCGTGCGGTGCGACCTCCTCGAGCAAATGAAAACGGTGATCGCCCTTCGGGTCACAGTCGATCACACGAGCGCCTTGAAGGAAGGCCTCATACTTGAGCTTCTGCGCCAGTGTCGTCTTGCCCGAGCCGAGCGCGCCGACGCTTAGGATCGCCGTGTTTCGATCGCGCTCGGAACCCTCGCGCAAGTTGAAGCGCACGGGCTGGCGCGAGCCCGATAGCGTGTGCCCGAGGTAGAAGCCGGCGCGTGAGCCGACGGCGTGCGTGGCGGTCGGCACCATCGCACCCACCTGCTCTGTCGTGAGCGTGTCGTCGTAGCCTGCGACACGCGTGCGCTGGCCTGGAAGCTGTTGGACGAAAAGCGCCAGCTGATCGCCCAGCGGCCGGTGCAGGCGGATCTCGCCGTAGGCGCGCCTGCACATCTCAACGCGCTCTGAGAGCTTGGTCTCATCCTCGGCGCCGATCGCCAGTGCCAGCGTCGCCCGCAAGAGCGGCGGGCGGCTTGATGCCTGTAGGTGCGCGAGCAGATCGCGTGCTTCCTGGGTGCGCTGATAGCCGACATCGGAGACGCCCTGATCGCCGTCTGACTCTGCACGCAGGATCTGGTCGGCGTCTTGGACACGTCTACGTGCGATCCTCAGCGCCAGCTCATTCGGAAGGAAGCGGGCGTTGAGTGATAGATCGACCGGGAACGGCAGGCTCTCGACGGCCGCGAACATCAGCTCCGCGCGCGAGCCAGGGAACGCCACTCGCTCTGGAAGGGCGCCCAGCACGAGCAGGGCTTGCCAGCTGACGCCGAGCTCGGACTCGATGCGCAAAGCGCGACCGCGATGCTCGACATAGCCGTCCAGCCAGCGCACCACGTCTCCTTCAAGCGGTGCGAGCAATGCTTCTCCGTTGCGCTCGAAAGCCAATGCCCGCGGCTCGTGCAGACCCTCGACGAGCGGCTCGCCAAGGCCGCGACAAAAGGCCCTGCGCACCAGCCACTGCAACTCGACGCCACGCGCAGGCCTGGCGCTCAGAAAGTCAGCGAGCCGCGCGTGGGCCTGATCGGCTCGCACGCGCAGATGCTCGAGCTCTGAGGCCTTCAGCAAGCGCCGACCGCTCGTGGAGAGTGCGCGGAGGATCGTGCGCAACCACTCGCGCGGATGCTGTTCGACGGCCCGAGACACGTAGTGGGCGACGTCGCGCTCAGGCTCGCGCAAGCTGACCAGCAGAAACAGCGACGGTCGTGCACAGCCGACGTCGCTCAGCTGCTCGGCATGCTCACGCGCATAGCGCTGGTTTGCCTGCTCGTGCTGGCCGCGGGCGCCTTGCCTCAGCTCATCGAGATAGCCCGGCAGATTCCAGCGACGCCCGACGCGCATGATCTGAACGTCGGCTTCGAGCGCTTCCAGGGCGCCCATCAGCGCAAGCATGCGTGAGCGCTTGGCCTCTGCCGGGAGCCACTCATAAGACGCGCAGGGAATCGAGAATGCCGCCCAGACGTCGTCACTGCTCGCTCCGAACACCAAGTTGCCGTAGACGAAGGAGATCGGCGACTTCAAGGCCTTACCTCCATGCGAGCGCCGCGCGTGAGCGCGATCACCTGACCTTTCGCCGGCCGCTGCTTCGCCGTCAGCGGCGCGAGCCGCATGTCGGGCCGGCCCATGAAGCTCCGCACGAGCCCGGGTCGCCAGCTGCTACGAACATGAGCTGCGCTGATGAGAACGGCTCCAGGTCCGCTGTAGCGCATGCGGCGCAGGTGCGGATCAGAGCCGTCCGCCAGGACGAGCAGCTCCTCCAGACGCCAGCGTCTATCGGCATTGACGCGCGGCCTCAGACCCGAGAGCTCGCGCGGGCCGATGCCGTAGCGAAGCAACGCAAGCGCTGCCAGATGGAACGGTCTCCCCTCGATCTTGATCAGCGTCAACATGGCGGCGCATGCGCCCGGCGCGCCGATGTCGCGCAAATACCAGGGCAGGATCCGCACGAGCAGGCCGAGCAGCGGCAATGTCGCGGCCACCAGCACCGCGCCGAGCAGCGCCAAGAAATAGACGATCCCGCGCAGCGGCACACCCGCTGGGTTGAGCCGCAACCGGTCGATGCGATAGAGGCGCCGCTCCAGGTCGAACACACACCTGTAGGAGCGAATCTCGCTTGACATCTCTCAGGAGGCGCCGAATAGCGTGTTCACGGTCTCGTGCAGGACATTGACCCCAGCCGGAGTGGCGAGCAGGATCGCGACGAGCCCGACAGCGAAGATGCCGGCAGCCTCCTTGAAGTCGCGCCTGAAGGCGAGCACGATCGAGGCGATCGCGAAGCCAAGCGCGATAAGGCTCATCGCGACCTTGCGGCCGGTTTCACCTGCCTTGCTCGCCGCGGATTCAAGCGAGGCGGTCCCTTCGGCTGCGGCCATCAGTGCGTGGATCGTGTGAATCGTGTGCATCGGGTTCTCCTTTGAGTTGGATCGGTTGCTCGTGCTGTCGCTGCGCTAGCTGCTCGGGTTCCTCTGAATCGCCGATATCTCCCAGCGCCCGGCGCTCAGACGCACCGCGAGTTCGTAGGCGAGCGTGTACTGGCCGCCGCGCTCATCGCGAGCGCGCAGCGTCGCCAGGACCGAGCGCCCGCCCGCCACCCAGTCGAGACTGTCGAGCGACTGAAGCGCAAGCGTCTGATCGGGGAGCGAGACACGGGCACCCGTGGCCAGGTCGGCGTCGAGCTCGGATTCGGCGCGCCCCAGATAGTTGCGCAAGGCGCGAGTCACCACGGTTGCAAGCGCCGGTTCTTCGACTTCGCGCAGATGCGCGGTGGCGGCCGCGGGGGCAGTGGAAGTCGGCGCACCGACAAAGGCCGGATAGTCGTCCAGCGCCAGGGCGCCGTCGGCCTCGTGCACCACACCGACGCTCAGATACAGCAGGCCGTCCGTGTCGGTTTGCGCGGCAACGGTGTACAGCCGCTCGCCTGAGTCCAGGACATGCGCCTGCACGACCTGCGCCCATTGGACCTGCTGCTCACCGTCTTCCGGCGGCTGCAGGCCGGCTTCGCCTTCCATCCAGGAGCCAACGAATGGAGCCAACGCGAGCCGATGCGCTTCGGGATCACGTGAGTCCCAGTCCAGATAGGCGCGGGCAAACAGAGTGGCGAAGCCTTCCGCCGAGCGATCGGGCAGGGCCGAGTCAGATACCGGGCTGCGAGCAAGGGCGGGCCGCGGCGGCGCGATCGCAAAGCGCGCGCTGGCGAGCAAGCCCATGACCGCAAGCGCTTGCAGCAGGTAACGCGGCAGTTCCCGCCCAACCCTTATACGCCGCATCGACCTCGGTGTCACGCTGACCTGCGCTTGGGTGCGAATACTGGGCATCTCGGTCACTGCTCGAAACCGAATTCGTCCTGTGCACACGGCTCGGACGAGACCTGCGTGGAGGTCTCCACGCCGTCCGGCGCGCTGGGCCCGGCCGGGTCAGCCACGGGCGGCTCGAGCGGGGCGGCCCCGGATGACTTGCCGGCGAGCGACTCGGGCTCCACGTTTCCCGAGGGTCGCGACGCCAGCAAGCGTGCAGGCTGAGCGCGCGGGTCGGGATCTGAGTCGCTCGCGGGCGGTGCGTCGTCGTTGAGCCTCGACCGAGGCCGGCGCTCTGGTGCGATTGCGCTCGGCGTGGAGAAGCGCGGCGGCGACACAGACCTGCTCGCGCTGTGAGCTGAACGCGCGACTTGCCGATCTGTCTCCACGCCAGCGCCGCGACCGACCAGAGCAGGATGGCCTCGATGCCGATGAGAGAGGTTCAAGAAGACAAGTGCAAGCGTTGCGAGGCCGACGCCCACGAGCAGGCCGACCCCGATCACACGGCCGGCATGCGTTCCGCCTTGGCGAGCAAAGGAGCTGCCCGGGTCACCGTTGGAGACGTAAGGAGCCTCCCAAGCAGCGGTGGTCCAAGGCCCCACGCCACGGTTGTCGGGCTCAACAGTGCTCTCCTGTTCATGCGGAGTGGCCTCTCCTTCTGGAGCCGCTTGGCCTTCTAGATACTGGTCCTCGCCGTAAACGCGGTACACCTCGCGCGGGGCCCGGCGCCAGATGCTCATGCGCGCGACGCTCCCGATTTGAGCTCGAGCACGCATGCGACCGGGAGCGAGGACGGGGAGCAACCAAGCTCCCGGCCGCCTACGTGCGGATGGGAAGCGCCGGTCGATCGTCTCGGCAACCGATCGCCGGCGTCCCAAGGGACGTGCCTATGTGTGGGGCGAGGTGGTCTCATAGGTGTGTC
>DATCEK010000097.1:0-16035 GCA_036510155.1 Solirubrobacteraceae bacterium
CCGCTCGCCCCCGCTCGCCGCAATTCGAGCCGTGCTCGCTCTGACTTCGGGGGCTGTGCCCGCTCCAGGCGATATCGCGACCGTATAGCGCGTCGCGCTCGCGCCACGAGTCGAGTGTGGCGTCGATCGGTTCGGCAAGGCGCGTGGCGAGGGCTTCGAGCAATCGCTCGAATATCGGCTCTATGGCGCCGGCGTACAGTTCGAGACTTGCCGCGTATCCACGCAGCTCAGCCCCCAGTTGCTCGACGCGGACGGCCACGTTCAACCCGATCCCGAGCACAGCCCAGCCTTCTTGGGGGCGGCCCTCCACGAGGATGCCCGCCAGCTTGGCGAGGATGGGCCGACCAGCCTTGTCTGCCTGCTCCCGCGCCGGCGTCTGATCTCCCGCGCCGGCTCGTCCCTCAGCCCCACTTTGCTCGACGACCACGTCATTGGGCCACTTCACGCGTGCCGTATCGCCGACTACGTCACACACGGCGACACCGGCGATCAGCGACAGCAACGGGTCCGGGTCGCGCAGCACCAGCGAGCACAGCAGTGCGCTACGCGGTGGCGCCAGCCAGGAGCGCCCTTGCCGCCCACGCCCGGCGCTCTGCTCCTCGGCTGTGACCGCCGTGCCGTGCGGTGCACCGGCTATCGCCAGTCGCCGTGCTCGCTCGTTGGTGGAGTCGGTGCGACGCAGGTGTATGCGCGGATGGCCGAACGGCGATGTGTCGCGATTCGCCACGCCTTCAGCGTCCCCCTGAGCGGAAGATGTATGTGTATTTTTTCAAAATACCATTGTGGCTACGATTCGTAGCTATATACGTAGTTTTGAAAAAGACAATATGTGCCTCTCCCCCTTTAGGTTGCCAAAGCGGCGCAAAGCTGCCCCATCATCGCGCCGTTGAGGACCGACAGTCGGGAACGAGCGCCTCGATCGCCCCGTCACTGTCGTGACGTTCGACTCCACGTGCGGCTCCAGTCGGCAACGAGCGCTTCGATCAACCCGTCGATGTCATGACGTTCGGCCTCCACATGCGGCTCCAGGCCGCGCTCGCGCAGCGTGGCGCTGGTCACGGGTCCGATCGAGACGATCCGCGTCGTGGGCGAAAGGCACGTGTGTTCAGGGTCCGATTCGCCGTTGTGGAGGGCGTGTTCAGGGTCTGATCCGCTCTCCTGGAGCTGGCTGTGGGTGTCTGAAAAAGTGCGATGCCCCCCGTGCCCCCTGGCGGGGACAGGCGAGCACGAGGCATCGAGGAAAAAGCGAACACTGGAAGAGGAGGTGAAGGTGATGTAGTCGGCCGCCTGGGCTTGTCGCAGCGCCCGCTCGGACAGCGGCTCTGCGACCGTCTCGTACAGCGCCAGCACGTCGACCACCGCGCCGCGTGCGCGCAGGGCGTCGGGCAGCACCGTGCGCGCCCCGGCGGCGGTAGCCACGAGCGCGTGCCCAACCTCAAAATCGCTCAACGCCTCAACGAGCGACTCGGCGACGAAGCGCGCGGGCACCACGTCGGCCACGATCCCGTGCTCGGCCAGCGCGCGAGCCGTGCCGGGTCCGATCGCCGCGACGCGGGCGGCGGCGAGCGAACGAGCGTCGCGTCCGCCGGCCGCCAGGCGTTCAAACAGGCGCTCGACGCCGCCTGAGCTCGTCAGGCATATGAGGTCGTACGGTGACGGGTCCAAGGGAGGGCCGTCCAATGCGCGCGTACGGATCGTGGGCGCCTCGATCACGCTCGCGCCGAGCGCGGTCAGGCGGCCTGCCAAGCCGCTGGCCTGAGCGCGCGCCCTGGTCACCGCCACAGTGCGACCTGCCAGCGGCCGCGCCGGCAGCGCCGGCAACCACCGCAGGTCCTCCGCAAGCCCGGCGACGGCGCCGACGATCGTGATCGCAGGCGCCTTCACACGCTCGCGCTCGGCGACCTCGACGATCGTGGCGAGCGTGCCGCTGACGGTGCGCTGGTCGGGCAGCGTCCCCCGTTCCACGAGCGCCACGGGCTGTGAGGGCGCACGCCCGGCGGCGATCAGCCGCTCGGCGATGTGCGGCAGCCGACGCACGCCCATGTAGAAGACGAGCGTTCCGGGGAAGGCGGCGAGCGCCGCCCAGTCCAGTTCTACCTCGGCCTTCCCGGGATCCTCGTGTCCCGTGACGAGCGCCACGCCCGTCGCAAGGCCGCGATGCGTCACCGGGATGCCCGCGTAGGCCGCGGCGGCGACCCCTGCCGTGACCCCCGGCACGACGCTGAACTCGATCCCGGCCTCGCGCAACGCAAGCGCCTCCTCGCCACCGCGGCCGAACACGAAAGGATCGCCGCCCTTCAGGCGCACCACCTCCCTGCCGGCGCGCGCCCGCTCGATCATCAGCGCCTGCGTCTGCCGCTGCGCCACCGACTCGCCACCGCCCTCCTTGCCGACGAACAGCAGCTCGGCATCGGCGCGCGCTCCCACCAGCGCCTGAGCGGGGATCAGGCGGTCATAGAGGATCGTGTCGGCGCGCGCGATCAGCTCCAGCGCACGCGCCGTCAGCAGGCCGGGGTCTCCTGGCCCTGCACCGACGAGATGCACGCGAGCCGCCCTAGGGTGCTCGCCGGCGCCGGCCTCGCCTGCGCCGGCTTGGTGGCTGTCGGCCACATCGGACGCTCCAGCGCTCGCACGTCGTCCCTCGGGCACGTCCGACTGTTCCCCGGGCACGTCCGACTGTTCCTCGGGCACGTCCGATTGTTCCTCGGGTACGTTCGACAGCCGCTCGGGCACGCGCGACGGTCCGTCTGGCCCGTTCGACTGTTCCTCTGGCACGCTCGACCGTCCTTCAGTCGCGTTCAACGCCCAGCTCCTCGGCCCGCGCGAGCAGCTCGCGGGCGCCAACCGCCGCCAGCCGCTCGGCCATGCGCACGCCCAGCTCCTTTGGCTCGTAGAAGCCGCCGATCATCTCGTCGGCGATCCACTCAGAGCCGTCGGGCAGTCCGACCCATGCGTGCATGTGTAGACAGCCGCAGCCGGCCGGCGCGGCGTGCGCGCCGAGCGGGGTGTTGCAACTGGCGCCAAGCGCGTGGGCGAGCGCCCGCTCGGCCAGCAGGCATGCGGAGGCGTCCTTGTCGAGGATCGGCGCCACAGCATCGCTGACAGCCGAGTCCCCGGCGCGCGCCTGCAGCCCGAGCGCTCCCTGGCCGGGGGCGGGCACGAAGCGCGCGGCATCCAGCGTGCAGCCGATGTCGCGCTCGCGCTGCAACCTCTGCAGGCCGGCCTTTGCGAGGATGATCGCGTGTAGCGAGGCGTCGCTGCCCCCGCTGCCGTCGCCGCTTGCGGTCACCGCGCCGGCGAGCTTGCGCAGGCGCGTATCGATGTTGCCGCGCAGGCTCACCACCTCCAGGTCTGATCGGGCTGCGCGCAGCTGGGCGGCCCTGCGCACGCTGCTGGTCCCCACACACGCGCCTTCGGGCAGCTGCTCGAGCGAGCGGGCGCCGATCAGCGCATCCTCGGCGGCCGCCCGGCTCGGGGAGCCAAGCAGCTCGAGGCCGTCCTGCAGGTCAACCGGTATGTCCTTGGCGGAATGAACTGCCAGGTCGATCTCCTCGGCTGACAGCGCATGCTCGAGCTCGGCCACCCAGCGCGACTTGTCGTCGTGAAGGGCGCTTTCGCGTGGGGCGCCCTTCTCGTTGGCGCTCTGCGGCCGACGGGGCGCTCTGGCGGCGCTATGGCCGTTGCTTGCGCCGCTGCCATTCGCGCTCCTCGCGCCACCCCGCGGTTCGTGCATGATGTCGCCGCGCGTGCGCACCACGACGATCTCGGCTCCGCCCAGCCACTCTGCGACCAGCCGCGCCTGGGCGAGTGCGAGCGCGCTGCCGCGTGTCCCGATGCGCATCGCAGCGACCGCGCCTGCTAGGAGCCACTCTTGCGGGCGCTCTGGATCGAGCGCACCTCGGCGAGAATCTGCTCGGCCTGTCCGGCCTGTCTGCTCTCGCGGGCCTGCTCATCGCCTGCCTGCTCGCCCCCCGCCATGGGTGGTCCCCCGCTATGGATGGCCTGCTTGTGCTTTTGAGGGTGCGCCTCAGAGGATGTGCCCCCTTGTTGGGCGTCGAGCCCGAACAGCTCGCGCACGACTTGCAGCATGGCGTGGCCGCCGGCCCTCCTGTCCCCGGCCGCGGGGGCGCCCCCTCCCTGGAGGGGGCTGTCCAGGCCGTGCTCGGCGGAGGAAAGGCTGCGTAGGCGGATCGTGGGCTCGTGCAAGAGGCGCCCGAGGACTGCGCGCGCGACCGCCTCGACACGTATGAGGTCACCCTCGCTCGCCGACTCCCAACGGCCCGCGTTCTCGGAGAGGATCTGCTCGACGATGCGGTTGCCGTGCTCGCGCAGCGCGCTCACCGTAGGCAGCGTCTCGGCCTGGCCGAGCCAGCGCGCGAAGCGGTGGATCTCCTCCTCGACGATCTGCTCTGCCTGCGGGACGATCTCACGGCGCGCGCCGAGATTGCGCTGCACCACAGCTTGCAGATCGTCGATGTCGTACAGCGTGACCCCGTCGATGTCGCCGCAGCGCGAGTCGATGTCGCGCGGCACGGCGATGTCGATCAGCAGCAGCGGCCTGCCCTGGCGCTGGGCCATCACGAGCGCCAGCTCCTCGCTGCCGAGAATCGGGTGCGGCGAGGAGGTCGAGGAGACCACGATGTCGGCCTCCAGCAGCTGCTCTGGGAGTTTGTCGAGCCCGACGACTGAGCCGCCGAAGCGCTGCGCGAGACTGAGCGCGCGGTCGGCGTGACGGTTGGCGACAAAGATCGTGCCCACGCCTTGGTGTGCGAGCGCCTGCGCTGTCAGCTCGCTCGTCTCGCCTGCTCCCAGCAGCATCACGCGCCGCTCGGCCAGGTCGCCGAGCACATCCTGGGCGAGGTCGACGGCGACCGATGGCACGGACACGCGCGAGGAGCCGATGCCGGTCTCCGAGCGCACGCGCTTGCCGGTCGTCAAGGCCGCGGCGAACAGGCGGTTTGAGAGGGGGCCGGTCGTGCCGGCTCCCATCGCGGCCTCGTAGGCGCGCTTGACCTGGCCCTGGATCTCGGCCTCGCCGAGGATCATCGACTCGAGGCCCGCCGTCACGCGATACAAATGGCGCGCGGCCTCGCAGTTGCGCGGCGAGTAGATCTCCTGCGCGAGCTCGGTGGGCCGGATGCTCGCCCGGCGCGCCAGCAGGCCGAGCACGTCGGTCTCGGCCTGTAGGAGGTCCCCATCCACCCCCCCGGCCCCGCCGACGACGAGGTAGATCTCGGTGCGGTTGCAGGTCGAGATGACGACGGCCTCGTGCACCCCGGCGCTCTCGGTGGCTTGTTGGGCGAACTCGACGGCTTGCCCTTCCGTGAAGGCCAGGCGCTCGCGCAGTGCGACAGGCGCGGTCTTGTGGGAGATGCCGAGCGCAAGCAGCTCGCCTACTTGCCACCCGCTATAGGTGGTCTGCTCGTGCCCTTCAGGGTGCGCCCCAGAAGGTGTGCCTTTGAGGGTGCTCATAGCGGCCTGCCTGCCTGCCTGTGCCCTTCAGAGCGACCCCCACCATGAGGGACGCCCTCCAGGGCGTGCTCCTGGCCTTTGTCGGGTAGCGCTGGGTTGGGGTTGGACTCATCCAAATCGGCGATGCCCCGCGCGCGCGCGGGCGGGATGTCGCTTTTCGTTGCCTCCCCACGCAGCTCTTCGACCTTGCGTTCCACCCTCCCCAGTCGCACCGCCATGATCGCCACATAGATCAAGACGATCGCGAAGAACACGATGTAGGCGGCGGCCACGTAGCCGTCGCTCGAGTGTTCGGGCAGGGTTGTCGCGAGCAGCTGGGTCATGTGCGCCGGCCTGTGGCGAGCTGGGTCACGACTGGTAGCCGAGGATTCGCGAGCGGGCTTTGAGCAGGATGCGCGTTCGCTTGGCAGCCAGCTCATAGGCGCACAGCGTCGCGAACAGCAGCGCGATCGCGACGATCGAGGCCAGGAACGTGAGCGCCATCGGCGCGGGCAAGTTGGAGGAGCTGCCGAGCACGCGCGGGTGTAGGTAGGAAGCGGACAGGCGCACGGCGAGGAAGTTCATCGGCACGAACGCGCCGGCGGTGATCGCGAACACCGAGGCGTAGCGCGCTTGGCGCTCGGGATCCTCGATCGCGAAACGCAGCGGCTGGTACGTGGCGTACAGCAACATCACGATCAAGAACGATACGAGCGTGGGCTCGCTCCAGACCCACCAGTGACCCCAGGAGCCGCGCGCCCAGATCGAGCCGGTGATCAGCACTGCGACACCGAAGATCAGGCTCATGTGGATGAAGACATAGGAGCGCAGGTCCCAGCGCTGATCGCGGGTGCGTAGATGCGCGATCGCGCACAGGCCGCCGATCACGAAGCCGCACAGCGTCACGATCGCCAGCGGCACGTGCAGGTAGAAGATCTTCTGCAAGAAGCCTTCTTCGACTTCGATCGGCGCGTAGAAGAAGACCAGGCTGAGCGACACGCACAGCGCGAGGATCGTGGCGATGGAAAGGGCGCGAAGTGAAGGGCGGCGCATGGTGGGCGTGCTTAATCCTCCAGGAGGAAGTCGAACACGGCGTAGGCGATGAGGCCGAACACAAGATCATAGAGCGCGAGCGTGCCAAGCCAGCGCAGCGGCGGACCGGCCGGTCGTGTGGCCGAAAACAGCGGTGCGCTTGCCCGCGCGCAGCCGATCACGATCGGCACAAGCAAAGGCAGCGCGAGCAGTGGCCCGAGCAGGTCGCGTGCACGCGTGCGCACCGCCAATGCCGCGATGAGCGTGCCGATCGCCGCGACGCCGATGTCGCCGAGCGCGAGCGGCGCAAGCAGACCAGGCAGCGCCTGTCCCAGGGGCGGGCCGAGCAACAGCAGCCCGAATGCCGGCACCGCGATCAGCTCCAGCACGAGCAGGTAGGCCAGCAGCGCGAGCGCCTTGGCGATCAGCAGCGCGGTGTGGTCCACCGGCGCCAGCAGGAAGCCGTCGAAGCCGCCCTGGTCGGCGTCGGCGACGAACAGGCGATTGATGCCGAGCATCGCGGCGAACAGGAGGCTCACCCACAGAATGCCGGCGGCCTCCTGGCCGCTGACGGTGTCCTGGTTCAGGGCGAAGTGAAAGACGACGAATGTCGTCACGGCGAAAAGCGACATTCCGGGGATCGACTCCAGCGTGCGCAGCTCCACCAGGAGCTCCTTGCGCAGCAGCGCGATGAGCACCTTTGCTGTTCGGGGCGGTGCATGCACCGCCCCGCCGGGACGTGCATGCACGTCCCGGGACGGGGCCGCATGCGGCCCCGTCTTCCCCGAAGGGGGAGAGAACGGTGCGCTCATCGATACAACTCCGCCACGGCGTTTGTGCTCACGCTCGTGGCGTTCGCCAGCAAAGCGACGCGGCCCGCGCGCAGGCCGAGCACGAGGTCGGATTCGGCCAGTCCTCTGCTCGGGTCGTGACTGCTCACCACGCGCGTGCAGCCGCTCTCCCTGCCGATCAGTGGCTCGACCAGCTCGATCGCCGCCGGGTCGAGGTTGGCGTAGGGCTCGTCGAGCAAGAGCAGCTCGGGATCGTGCAGCGTCGCACGCGCGACGGCCACGCGCTGCACCATCCCCCGCGACAGCGTCCTCACCGGCTCCTCGGCTCTGCCGGTCATCGAGACCGCAGCCAGCTGCTGCTCGACACGCTCCTCCTCGACGTTGTGCAGGCTGGCGTGGTAGCGCAGGTTCTCGCGCGCCGTCAGCTCGCGGTACAGAAGTGGTTCGTGGCCGAGCAGGCCGATGCGTCCGCGCACCTGCCAAGCATCGTCCGGAAACTGGGCGCCGAGTACCGTGACCGTGCCTGAGTGTGGTCGCAGCAGTGTCGCCAGCACGCGCAAAAGCGTTGTCTTGCCGGCTCCGTTGGGACCGAACACGACGAGCGTCTGCCCCGCGTGGAGCGTGAGCGTCACGTCGTCGAGCGCGGCGCGTTCGCCGTAGTTGCGCGTCAGCTCGTGCAGCTCGACCACTGCCCACAGGTTAGTTGTCGATGCTCATCGTAGGTCGATCACGAGAGTGCCCCACAGGTGATGGAGTTGTTCCGTGCCGCGAGTCTTCCATGCAAGGAGCACCGGACGACTGGCCCGGTGCTGCACGGTGCTACACTTCGTCTGTGCCCACCACGCGCGCCCGCCACACGATCACCGAGACGCCCCCCGTGCAGGAGGCGCTCGACGAGCTGCGCGCGAAGCTCGGGGAGGGGGAGCGCATCGACTTTGCCGAACTGGTCGCGCTCGGCGCACGAGTGAAGGCGATCCGCACGGGCGACCGCGAGGGGACCCGAGACGAGGCGAAGGCGAGCGCCGCGCGCCAGAGGCTCGTAGAGCGGCTACGCAGCCGCTCGTTCCCCTATGAGCTGGATATAGCCGCGGCCGAAGAGGTCAAGCATCTAGGGTTGATCGCGAACTACGAGTAAACGTGCTGCTGCTCGACAACTCCGCGTGGGCGCGCATCGTAATGAACGCGCTCGACGACGAGCGGGCTGCTGCGGTCGGGGATTTGATCGAGCGGGACGAGCTGGCGACCTGCCTGCCCTTTCTGTTGGAGGCAGGCTATTCGGCACGTTCGGCGACACATCTGAAGGAAATCATGGACGACCTTGATCTTTTCCCGCGAGTTCGGATCACGAACAAGGTCGAGAAGCGAGCGGCACAAGCTCAGCGTGAGCTCGCCGCCGTCGGACACCACCGTCTCGCGCCGATCGATGTGATGATCGCCTCGTGCGCGCACGAGGCGGGCGCGGGGGTGCTTCATTACGACAGCGACTACGACATCCTCGCCACCCACACTAACCTTCGTTTTCACAGCGAGTGGCTCGCGCCCGCAGGGACGCTGTAGCCAAACGCTACGCGCCGCTCACACAGATGCGACGCGCCGCTCCTGCATGGCCTGCGCGTGCGCAATCAGTCCGCGCACGTCCGACTCGCGCCCCTCGCGTAGCAGCTCAACCGGGTCGGGGTCGCCATTCACGATCCCCTCGAAGAACTGCTTGCGGTCCTGGTAGGTCGGCATCGTGCCCTTCGCCCAGCCGCGCACCTCGTTGAGCAGCACCGCGAGCTGCGCGTAGGGCTCGCCGAACTGCTCTGAGATCTCGCGCTTGATGCGCTTGGCAAGCGCCGGCGAGGCGCCGGCGGTGGAGATCGCGATCGCCAGCGGGCCTGTGCGCACGATTGCCGGCAGGATGAAGTTGCAAAGCGGCGGGACGTCCACGACGTTGACGAGCATCGCGCGCCGCTCCGCGTCGTCGTACACGGCGATGTTCACGTCCGTGTCGTTCGTAGCGGCGATCACCATGAACACGCCCTCGAGGTCCTGAGCTCCGGCGTAGGCTCGCCGCTCCCAGCGGATCGAGCCCTCCTGCGCGTAGGCGGCGAGCTCCGGCTCGGCCTCGGGCGCGATCAGTGTCACCTCGCCGTCGCAGGCCAGTAGCCCCTCGACCTTCTCCAGGCCGATCTCGCCGCCGCCGACGATCACGCAACGTCGCCCCTTCAGCTTCAGGCACGCGATGTAGAAGGGCGTCGAGAGCATGTCCGCGACACAGCTCTGGTCGCAGACCCCCTTGCGCAGTTGGCAGACACACTCCTTGCCTGCATAGGCCTGGGCCGGCATGGCTACAGGTTAGTCGAGCCGTTGGTGGCGTCGAGCGAATGCGCGCTTTCAGGCGGCGATAGCGCTTGGCGGGTGCAGTCGCAGACGAGTGGTCACAGGCAGCTCGATGACCTCGCCACCCGCTTCCACGGTGGGCTTGGCACGCTTTTGCAAGAAGACTCCGAGCAGGAGGATCGTGAACCACGCTGCCAGACGCGCGTTGGTCGGCTCGATGACCACGTCGCTTCCGTCGTCGTGAACGATCACGGTCGTGCGGCGCTCGCCCAGGTTGCGACTGACGATCTGGCCCAGCCCCTCGACGCTCGATGCGACGAATTCGCTGCCATTTGGATAGCGGCGATCCTCGCCCGTGACAGCTTTCAAGAACCGCTCGTCGGTAGCGCGTGCTGCTGCCGACCTCTGGCTTGCCCGATCGCTCATGTCCGCTTTTCCCTCCATCTCCTCATGATCGCAGGCCAGTTCCTGTCAAGCAAGTCGATCGCGGCCGGCAACGCATGCGTTGCGGAGCCGACGAAGAACTCGCGGGCTGGCTGCTTGGTTGCCCACATAGTGGTGCTCGTCGTGCTTGCCGTGTTTCGTTGTCGAACAGATGGATCGTTCTCCAGGATCCACCAACGACGGCCTCTAGGCGGACAACGTACTGATCGGGTGGGCGTCCCTGAGTGAGCACGACCATCCGCAGCTCAGGCTCGAGCCCCTTGAACCACTCCCTCTGCTCCATGGCCGCATCATGTCGTCAAGTTGGGACGGTTCTGTGCTCGCAGGCTGGATGGTAAGCCCAGAATTTACCTACGCCCTAGCGCGCGAAGCCCTACGCGCGCCAGCGCCACGCCGCTCTGACGCCAGGCCTGCTCACGGTCGGACTCGCGCCTGGAGCGCAGCTTGGCGGCGGCGCGCGCGGCGCTTGCTGAGAGCTCGTCGTACGGTCCCCACCAAAGCCCGCGCACGCCCGGAGGGTCCCAGGTGATCAGCTTCTCCTGTGCGCATGCGCGCAGGCCCGCCTCGCCGAGCGTGCGTCCCAGGCCGCTGCCGGCGCCCGCCCCCCACGGGCCGCGTGAGATCGCTGGGCTGGGCAGGTGGTCGTTGAGCCACACCATGCCCGCGTCGAGCTCGCGCGCGATGCGCATGCCGCGGTAGCGATCGGCCGTCCACACCGATGCGCCAAGGCCGTAAGGGCTGTCGTTGGCAAGCGCGATCGCCTCGGAGACCGAGCCGACGCTCATCACTGCCAGCACCGGGCCGCCGATCGGCTCGCGCATCAGGCGCATCTCGTGCGTCACGCCGCTCAGCACCGCGGGCGCGTAGAAGGCGCCGGACCCCAGCACTGCGCTGCGCCTGCCCGCGCGGGCGTCTTGCCCGTCGGCCGTCTCCTCGCCGCTGCGCTCTGTGGCGTCCGCGGACGCGAGCCCGACGAGGTCCGCCGGTCTGACCGGCCCGCCGCAGTGCAAAGTCGCTCCCTGCGCGACGGCCTCCTCCACCAGCTCGCACACATGCGCCAGGCGCCGCTCCGACGCCAGCGCCCCGATCTGCACGCGCGGGTCGCTCGGATCGCCGACGGTCATTGCTCGCGCCCCTGCCACGAGCCGAGCAACGAGTCGCTCGGCGACCTCGGGTGCCGCGTAGATACGCTCGACCGCGCCGCGCGCCTGACCGGCGCCGGCGCAGCCGGCCCACAGCGCGCCGGCGGCCGCGCGCGCGACGTGGGCGTCGGCGAGCACCAGCATCGCGTCCTTGCCGCCTAGCTCGACCGTCACCTCCTTCTCCTGGGAGACGCACTCGCGCGCAACCGCGCGGCCCGTAGCCGGCGAGCCGGTGAACAGCAGCTTTCTCACGGGTGCGCGCGCCAGCTCCAGGCCGACATCAGCGCCTCCCTCGAGGACGCGCACCAGGCCCTCGGGCAGTCCCGCGCGCGCGAGCACACGTGCGATGCGCTCGGCCGCTATCGAGGCGCGCTCAGCCGGCTTGAAGACGACGCCGTTGCCGGCCAGCAGCGCACCGGCAATCTGCCCAAGCGGCTGCGCGAATGGGGCGCTGCCCGCGCCGATCACACCGACGACGCCGTATGGCTCGTAGGCGATTCGGGCGCGCTTGGTCAACGACAGCGAGCGGTGCACGCCGACGCGCCGGCCGCCGAGCACGCGCGCGCCGTCATGCGCGACCCACTCGAGCGCGTCGATCGCGACCAGCAGCTCGAGCGTCGCCACCTCCGTGCGCGGGCGAGACTGCTCGGCGGCGATCGCCTCGCGCAGCTCGTCGAGCTCGTCCACGATCGCCTGGGCCATGCGGCGCATGTAGCGCGCCCGGTCCTCGAGGCGCAAGAGCGCCCACAGCGGCTGAACCTTGGCGACCTGGGCGACCACCTCGGAAACATCTAGTTCTGTGGCGTCCAGGCTCATTTGGATACTTCAAGTTTCACAAGAGGTTGCCGACAAGGGTTGTCGAACCATGTACTTCGTGACACACATTACGAGACTCGGCGGTTCGCGAGGAGGGGGCGCAGGTGTATAGGACAATTCAGGCATTGACCGGAGGGCTGTTGACATTCATCTTGGTCGTGGGTGTGAGCGCCTGTGGCAGCTCGTCCACGTCCCCAGGGAAAGGCCCCATCACCGTGCTGATGGGCACCGCTCCCGATTCGCTCGACCCCGGGCTGGGTGCTACGACACAATCCTATGAGGCCACCTGGCTTGCCTATACCGGGCTCGTGACCTACGCGCACGCCTCAGGCGAAGCCGGAACCAAGTTGATCCCGGGCGTCGCGCAGAGTTTGCCGACCGTTACCAACGGCGGCAAGACCTACACCTTCATGCTGCGCAAAGGGCTCGTCTACTCCAACGGCGCAGCCGTGAAGGCCTCAGATTTCGCCTACGCGATCGAGCGTTCGATCAAGCTCGGCTGGGGCAGCGACAGCTTTCTCACCGAAAACATTGCGGGCGCCGAAGAATTCCAGAAGGGCAAGGCCACCTCGATCTCCGGCATCCAGACCGACGACGCGACGGGCAGGATCACGATTCAGCTTGTTGCTCCCTACGGCCCCTTCCTGAACGTGCTGGCCTTCCCGGCGGCCGGGCTGGTCCCCACAGGGACACCGATGAAAGCCCTCAGCAACGATCCGCCGCCCGGCGTCGGACCCTATGAGATCGAGAGCATCGTGCCCAACAGGTCGTTTGGGATGATGCTCAACCCCAACTGGTCCAAGGATGCGATTCCCGGGGTTCCCGCGGGACACGAGGACATCTTCGTGAGCATCGTCTCCAACAACCAGAGCCAGGCCGAGCAGGTCCTGAACAACAACGCGGACGTGTTCGACTACAACGACACGATTCCCCCGACGTTGATCTCCCAGATCGAAAGTCAGGCCTCCGACCGTTTCGCCAAGGAGCCGACCGTCTCGGGCCTGTATTTCTTCCTGAATACCAAAGAAGCGCCGTTCAACAACGCGCGTGCGCGCCAGGCGGTCAACTACGGACTCAACCGTCAGGCGCTGCAGCGACTGGACAGCGGCATGCTCCAGCCCGCCTGCTTCTTCCTGCCGGTCGGCATGCCCGGCCACCCCACGAACGCCCCCTGCCCATATGGCGAACCGAACGCGCAACCCGATCTGGCCAAGGCCAAGGAACTGGTGCGTCAGGCCGGCCTCGCGGGCGCGCCGGTGACCGTGTGGGGAGGCTCGCGCGCTCCGCACAAGGAATTCATCGACTACTACACGAGCATGCTCAACGAAATCGGCTTCAAAGCGACCGAGAAGATCGTCGCCGACGCGCAGTACTACGCGACCGTCGGCAACCTCTCGAACAAAGCACAAACTGGCTTCCTCTCTTACAGCCAGGACTTCCCCAACCCGATCGATTTCTACCAGCTGCTCGACGCCAAATCGATCCTGCCGAGCGAAAACCACAACCTCAGCCAGGTCAACGACCCACACATCCAAAGCGAACTGGCCTCGCTAGGGCCGATCCCCTCATCGCAGCTGGGCTCGGTCGTGCCGCGCTGGCAGGCGCTCGACGAGTACACCGCCAAGCAGGCCTACCTGGCCGTGTCCGGTTACGAAGAGGTGCCCAAGTTCTTCTCCAACCGGATCGACTTCGGCACGGCAATCTTCCATCCGGTGTACGGGAACGACTGGTCTTCGCTCGAACTGAAATAGCGCGACTAAAGTTCGGCCGCCCACGATGGCGATGAGTAGGTATGAGGACCCTCCTGCGCAATCGCGTGGCGCTTGCGTTCGGGGCGCTGTTCGTCGCGATCGTCTTTGCCTGTCTGCTTGCGCCCGTGTACGCGAAAGACGTCGCGCACACCGGCCCCAACGACAACCACATAACTGAGACGCTGAGCGTCGGCGGCAGGCAGGTAGATGTCGTCTCGCCCACCGGTGTACCGATCGGCCCAACTTGGGAAGGCCGTTTCTTCCTGGGCGCGGACTCCAACGGCCGTGACGTGGCTGTGCGGCTGCTCTATGGCGGTCGCAATTCGCTTGAGATCGCCGGTATCGCGACGCTGATCACGATGCTGCTTGCCGTCGTGCTGGGCACGCTCGCCGGCTACATGCGCGGCATCCTCGACGGCGTCCTCTCGCGTCTGTTCGACCTCGTCTGGGCCTATCCGGCGGTGCTGCTCGGTGTGGCGCTCGGTGTGGCGCTGGCCGTCGGTGGCATCGACCTCGGGCTGTTCACCCTGCACAGCGGCTCGCTGCTGTTGCCGGCGTTCGTAATCGGGATCGTCTTCTTTCCCTATGTGGCAAAGCCTCTGCGCGCCCAGGCGCTGTCGTTGCGCGAGCGCGAGTTCGTCGACGCTGCTCGCGTCCAAGGTGTACGCCCATTGCGCATCATGCTCGATGAGATCCTGCCCAATCTGACATCGAGCATCGTCGTGTTCGTGCCACTGATCATCGCCAACGCGATCCTCTTGGAGGCAGGCCTCTCCTATCTCGGCGCCGGTGTGCAGGATCCCAACCCCTCGTGGGGCACGATGCTTGCCGACGGCATCCGCCTGATCCCTGGCGCTATCCACTTGGTACTTGTGCCGGGGATAATGCTCGTCTTGACGGTGTTGTCGGTGAACGCCTTCGCCGACGGCGTGCGCGACGCGCTCGACCCGAAGGCGACCGTTGGAGGACGGCTGTAATGGAGGCCTCCTCGGCGCCGATCCCCAGTCTAGGTGGCGGGCTATCCAGCGGGACAGGCGGGATGGGCGATATGGGCGGGCCGACCGTCGGCGCCACGGGTTCGTCGGGTCCGCGTGTGTCGGCCGTGACGACTCGTCACGCCTGGCTGGTTCGCTTCATCGCGCGTCGCCTTGCCTCGCTCGTGGCTGTGCTGTTCGCGATCACGGTCCTCACCTTCCTGATCTTCCAGGCGATCCCCGATGGGGATCCTGCGCTGCGCATGGCCGGGCGCCTCGCAAGCCCCCAGCAGGTGCAGGCCGTACGCGTGCAGTGGGGCTTCGAGGAACCAATTTACGTGCAGTACGCAAAGACGATGGAAAAGGTGCTTGACGGCAGCGTCATCTCCTACACGCAGCAGATCAACGTCGAGCAGGAAATCGTTCGCGACTTGCCGCCCACGGTCTCGCTGGCGCTTGGCGCTGGCGTTATCTGGCTGGTGTTCGGCGTGCTGTTCGGGCTGCTCAGCGCGGTCTATGCCGGGCGCTTCATCGACCGGCTGTTGAGCGTCGTCGCGCTGACCGGCATCTCGCTCCCTGTCTTCTTTCTCGGGGCGATCATGCTCTATTGGTTCGGCTACAAGTGGGGGCTGTTGCCGCTCGGCGGCTACGTGCCGCTGACCGTTGATCCCTGGGGTTGGTTCACGCACATGCTGATGCCCTGGGTGGCCTTGTCGGTCGTCTCGGTCGGCGTCTATTCGCGTGTCTTGCGCGCAAACGTGCTCGACGTGATGCGCGAGGATTATGTGCGCACCGCGCGCGCCAAGGGCCTGTCAGAGCGGCGCGTGCTGGTTCGCCACGTGCTGCGCAACTCGCTGATGGGGATCGTCACGCTGTGGGGCCTCGACTTCGCCTGGGTGATCGGGGGCGGCGCGATCCTCGTCGAGTCGGTCTTCAACCTCGGTGGCGTCGGCCAGTATGCGGCACAGTCGATCGGGCGTCTGGACGTGCCGCCGGTGATGGTCATCACGATGCTGGTTGCTTGCGCTGTGGTAGTGATCAGCGCGATCGTGGATATCGTCTACGCGGTGCTCGACCCACGGGTGCGTTTGTGATGGGGGATTGGCGTTCCCTGTCTGTGAGTGGGCCGGTCTCGAAGGTCTTGGGCGTCGTGGTGCACCGTCGCGCGTTCCTGTCGGTGTGCAGCGGCTCCTCCACGCTCGGCGCATTGGCGTTCCTGTCGGTGTGCGGCGCCCAGCCCACATTCAACGCAATGGTGAGGCTGTCGTGACGGTCAGCGGTGGGGATCTGGGGCGGCCCGGGACGCACCGGC
>DATCEK010000098.1:0-5271 GCA_036510155.1 Solirubrobacteraceae bacterium
CGACCTTCCGAGCAAATGGTCCGAAGGGCTGGTGGCCGTCGGGCCGCGCGGCCTCCGTCCGCACCACCGATGTCCTCTTCTCCGGCGGCACCCAGGTGCCACGCTCGACCTGCTGCAGGATCGACTCGAGCTCGATCTCGGCGCGAACATCGTTCCAGCCCTGCATGTTGGTACCGAACACCAGCCGGTGACGACGGCCGTAGGCATAAAGGCGTGCTCCGTAGGTGATCGTCTTGCCGTCCTTCCACGGCCACTGCGTGACCTCGCCGGTGTTGGGCGCGCCATCAGGGCCTCCGATCAAGTCTGCTTGTTGCAAGACGGCACACAGCCCTGGTCTGAGCGACCAAGTGGCCCGGACGCGGACTACGTCTCCGCGGCGCCCGGACCGGACTTCGGCCCCGAGGACTGAACACGGTCGTGTGGAAGATGGAAAACATCACCCCCGAAGCCACTCACCCACGCCCGGATCCCATGTCCCGGAGGTCAGTTCGTTCTCGAGGATGGGGTCAAGGAGCGATGCGGCCGTCGCGTACCCGATGCCGACATCTTCGTCAGCCGGGACGTTCACGACAAGCCTGCGCCAACCCGGGCCCCAATCACCGGGCGGAGGTGGCACTGCGTGGGGCACGGGATGGGTGCCGCGCCGCTGGAAGATCTCCCTGATCGCGCGTGTGAGTCGGTCGGCGTCGATCATGGTGGTATGGGCGATCACGACGATGTCGACGAGGTCCTTGACTCGCGAGCTGGGCATGTCTGCGGCATAGGTCCGGGTGTAGGCGTGGAGCTTCTCGGCGACATGCTGCTCGATCGTGACCGTGGGAATGCGGACGGGCGCTATGTCCGCGAAGTCCAGCAGGTGGGAGGAGGCGATGGCCTCTGGCTCGAACACAGACTCTGCGGCGAACCCGATGTCGATGGCTACGCGCTCGAACTCGCGCCCGGCGAGCGTCGCGGCGACCGTCCAGCGCTGACCGCCTCCCGGCAGGTCGTCGTCGGCCTGCGAGCGCTCGATGGCGAACTCGAAGCGATCGTCGAGCGTCACGGCCGCGGCATCCAAGAGCAATCCGATCGCCTCGTCCTCACCGATTGCCCAATCGACGTCGATATCCTTGGTGGTGCGGGCCTGCGCACCGAGCCGCAGCTCGAGCGCGAACCCTCCCTTGAGCACCCAGGCACCCGGCGCCACGGCATGCAGGCGCGCGAGCAGACGCTCGAACACCACGCGCTTGCGGAGTCGCGCCAAGCCCACGCCATCTTGCTGCGCCGCCTTGAGCCGAGCCTCAAGCGCTGTGCGGAACGCCGCGGACGTGCGGTACTTCACGTCGCGTCCCGATCGATAGCGCCGTCGAGCCGCGAACGCCACTTGGCCGGCAGTTCCGCCTCCAGCCGCCGGCGCGTCGTGAGGCCACGCCGGATAGCTTGACGGACGGCGAGGTCGGTCTGCTCCGTCCATCCGCCGCTACGCAGCAGATCGGCCAGGGTGCGCTCGACGCTGCTCACCGGGACACCGAGAACAAGGCGTCGAGCTCGGCGGTCGATCAACCGGTCGGTGAAATGGATGTGCACACCGGGCGGGGTGCGCAGCCCTCGCTTCGCACGGGGCAGGGTAATGTGGACCTCGTCGGCGATCAGGTCAGTGAGATCGAGGAGCTCCAGCGCGCTCTCGTGGGAGACTACGCCATCGGCGCGCGCGAACGCAAGCCATCCAGCGATCACATGACCGTGCGGCGGCGCTGGAAACCGTCGCATTCGATAGACGCCATGCCCGATGCGCTCCAGCGCGTCGCCCTCGGTGGCGTGGTAGGACAGCGTGGAGCGTGGAATGTCGGCGGCCACGGCCTGGTGCGCGGCGAGGAACCCGCCCTGGGCCTCAGCGATCTCATACAGCCGGCCCATCACCGAACTGTCACTGGAATCTACGGTTTCTCTGGACATATTCGTGACAATAACACCGCTCCAGGATGCCAGGATTCGTCGATGCGATGGACAGCCGAGGGCAGGTGTTTCAGCCCGCCTCGCCGACAGGACTCTCGGCGACTTCATCCAGATCTCCCGGCAGAACCTCCAAACGTTTAGGCCAGTGGACCCGCCTACTGGCCTAAACCCAGGCGAGTCGGACCCAAGTCAGCCGGTTTCCGAAGATCGGCCAGCGCCCTATTCCGACCCACATCTCAGAATGGCTCTCCCTGTAGCTCGACGCGTCCGGAGGGCCACCTGGCTTCGTCGTCGAGCGCCTTCCACATCGCCTGCAGGGGCATCTCGATCCGCCCGCCGGGTTGGTCGGCCCATACCGGTGCGTCGATCGCCACGAACCCGAACTCGCGGTAGAACGACATCAGCTTCGGTACGCAGAAGAGCATTGCTCGCCGCACCTCGAGTTCGCCCGCAAGCTCGATCAACCCATGGCAGAGCATGTGTGCCAGCCCGCGCCCTCTCTCGCTGCGAGTCACGATCAGACCACCGAGGCCCGCGACCTCGAAAGATGGCTGCTGTTCGATCCTGACTTCCGCCAGGACCACGCCGGCGGCGGCGACCAACCTGCCATCGTCCTCACGGACTCCGATGTTCCGAGTCTTATCCCGCCAGAGCAGATCTTCGCTGGTGCCACCAAACGGCTCGTACTCGCCGGCCACCAGCTCCTCCCAGTAGGGCTCCGCGAGCCTGTCCAGCTCAACCAGCCGCATCACCTCACTGTGATGGCCGACCCACCTATGATCCGACCTGTCACACACGACCAGCGGCCAAATCGACTTGACGCCCGGCTTGCCTGCAGCTCAGCACGTCGCCAACAACCGAGCCCACTACCTCCGCGAAGCTTCGAGCGGCACGCGAGTACCCCATCCGCCCGCAGCATCAGCGCTGCGAGGGCATGATCGTCGCCTCGCGCCCCCTCTACGACGTGCCTCCTCAACCGGCCAGACGGCAGCCCGCCGAGCGTGCTCACGGGCGAACTAAAGAGCAGGATCGATCGGATTTGTGACGGGACGGCTGTGAGGATGCTCAGAGGCGAACACCTCGCACGCGCCCGCGTATGCTGAGGTCGAACGTGTCCGGTGCGACGGTAAGAGATGCAGAGCTGACCGTCAAACTTGGTGTTCCCGCACCCACGTTTACCTCTCGGTAGCGAAGCGGAAGTGCCCGCTCGCCCTATGCCCGATGCCTAGATCTCGTCCGAGGCAGTCATCTCCCGCTGCCCTCGTGAGAGTGCTGCTCCTCGCGCGAAGGGGCAGCCTGGCCCGGACCGCTCAACGGGAGTCAGGCGACCCTCGCCGATTGACCGAGCGGGCTTTGCAGCGGATGCGGAGCTGACCCGGTGACCCGGGTTCAATGCTCGGCATCGTCCAGCTCGCATTTGCCGACAATGTGCTCCAGCCGGCGATAAGCACTCAACGCTCTCTTCCCCGCGTCGGTCGATCAGGTGCTCGTTCCACTCGTCTCGCTCCCAGTGCCTCTTCCAGACACCAAAAGCTCTGCCAGTACTACATCGCTGCCAAGTCGCGCCTTGGCGACCACTTCGCGCAGCTCGGGCTCCTCCCTCTCCCCGAAGCGCGTCACGACCTCCTCGTAGGTCGCCAGCTCCTCCTTGAGCAGCCCAAGCTCGCCTAGCACGACACCCTTGTTGACCAGCGCATTGGCAACCAGCTCGCGCAGCTGGGGCTCCTCGGACTGGCCGAAGCGCTCCACGAACTTTTCATGAGATATCCGCGCCTCGTCTAGTCGTTCAAGCCAGCCAAGCACGACTTCCTTTCCAAACACCGCCTTGGCGATCACTTCGCGCAGCTCGGGCTCCTCGTTCTCCCCGAAGCGCGTCACAATCTCTTCGAAGGCCACCAACTTCTCCTCCAACGGAATGAGATGGTCCGGCATGGTGCCCTTGCCGAGTAGCGCCTTGGCGACCACTGCGCGCAGCTCGGGCTCCTCGCTCTCCCCGAAGCGCCTTACGACCTCCTTGAAAGGCGCCAGCGCCTCCTCCTGACGCCCAAGCTCGCCCAGCACAACACCCTTGCCAAGTAGCGCGATGAGGTTCCCTCATGGTCGTAGAGGCTTCAGCTATAAGGAGCGACCATGACAGAACAGAGGAAGAGGTATGACCAGGAGTTCAAGGACGGTGCGGTGCGCATCGTGTAGGAGTCGGGCAAGCCGATCGCGCAGGTGGCGCGTGATCTCGGCGTAAACGAGGGCACGCTCGGCAATTGGGTGGCGAGGGCCAGTGCGGTCAGGAAGCCCGGTGCGCTCTCTCTCGGTGAGCGTGAGGAGCTCAAGCAGCTCCGTGGAGAGGTCGCGACGCTGCGGATGGAGCGTGATGTCCTCAAGCGATCCGTGGTCCTCTGGGTGAAGGAGGCGACGAGATGACGGTGGCTCGTTTCGTTGCTGACCAGCGGACCCGCTACCGGGTGCCACACGCCGTCTCCTGCCGTCTGCTCAATATCTCGCAGGCGTGGCTGTACAAGTGGCTGTCGCGAGGCGACAGCGGCGCTGTGACCGCATCTGAGACGCGTCGTCGGGAGATCGACGCTGCGGTCAAGACTGCGTTCGAGGCGGCGCGTGGATTACACGGTTCGCCGCGCCTGCACGCCGATCTGCGCGAGGAGGGCTGGCAGGTGTCAGAGAAGACGGTCGCGGCGTCGATGCGCCGCCAGGGATTGGTCGCACGGCCCATCAAGCGTTGGCGTGGCCTTACCCAGCCGGACAAAACCAAGAAGCCGTTCCCAGACCTGCTCAAGCGTGACTTCACTGCCAATGAACCGAACCGGAGGTGGGTTGGCGATATGACGGAGATCCCCGTCGGTGAGCACGGGAAGCTCTACTTGGCGAGCGTGATCGACCTGTACTCCCGGCGGCTGCTCGCCGCTGCGATCAGTCGCAGTCCCAACGCCGAGCTCGCGCGCTCAGCGATCAGGATCGCGGTCGCTGCACGCGGCGGAGCGCAGGAGATCAAGGGCGTGATCTTCCACACCGACCGTGGCGCGACCTACACTGCTGAGCGGTTCACGAGCATGTGCCGAACACTCCACATCACTCAGTCGATGGGACGCGTCGGCTCGTGCTTTGACAACGCTGCAGCCGAGGCATTCTTCTCCTCACTGGAGTGGGAGGTCCTCTCACGAACCGAGTTCCGCGGCGCAGAGCACGCGCAGGCCGTCGTGCTCGACTGGTGCTACGGGTTCTACAACCACAAGCGCCGTCACACCCACAACGGCAAGATCAGTCCCATCAACTACGAGGCCCTAACGGCATAAAGAAACCCTCCACGATCCGGGGGGAACCACA
>DATCEK010000099.1:0-19405 GCA_036510155.1 Solirubrobacteraceae bacterium
GTGGAAGCGCCTGCCTACGACACGGGCCCGAACTCTGGCAAGCCCGGCCCGAAGTGGCGCGTCTCCACCTCAGTTCCTGGCTGGGCCACCTGGGCCGTCCGTCACCCACCGGGCCTATGAGCAGGTACGCCGGAAAAGCACTCATTCCCGTCTGCGTGCTGCTGGCGCTCACGGGCTGCACCAATCCCGACGCGCCCGGCTCTGTGCAGGGGACGTCGACCGCCTCGCCGCAGAACACCGGCGAGCCTCCGGCACCTGCGCCGCCGACGCCTGGCGCTCAGGCGCCCGCTGGCGTCCAGCCGACACCCGCGAAGGCTCTCGCCGCCTTCAGCGGGCTCTACTCGAACTGGACGTATCGCACGCTGAGCTCCAATCAGCAACAGCTCGCCGCGATGTCGGTGGCGGCGGCGCGGCTCGCCGAGCAGCAGGCCACCGCCTCAAGCCGGGCAGACACGACGATCACCCGCGGGCACATCTACAACAGCGGTGAGATCCTCAGCATCGCTCCCGATGCCTCACGTCCCGGTACGTGGGTCATCGTCACCCGCGAACAGACCGGCGGCGACACGCAGTACGAAGGGCTGCCGGCCAGCTACCACGTCACCCTCGCGCAGCTCGCGCATGTCCCCGGTGGCTACGCCGTGAGCCAATGGTCGCCCGAGAATTGAGCGCACCCTCTCGACGGACGGAGCGCCGGTGGCTTCCGGCGGGTCTCGGTGCGGCGTGGCTGTACGCCTATGCCGGAGTATGGATTGCCACGCTGGTGCCAGCCGTGCTCGTCGCGCTTGTAGGGCGACCGTGGGTGCTGCCTGTGCGGCACGTGTTGGGGCTGACGCTCACGGCGCAGCGCAATCCCCCTCCCGGTATCGGGCACGTCCTCTTTTCTGAGGCTCACAACCTCCCGATAGTCGCCTGGCCCCTGCTGCTCGGGCTGATTGGAGCTCATCGCCACCCGCTCGCCAAGCATGTCGCGGACGGTCTGCTTACGGCGTGCATCATCGTCAACACTCTGCAGGTGGGCGCTGCGCTGGGTGCCTACGGCGTACCGTTGCTGCCCTATCTCCCCCAGCTGCCTGTGGAGTGGGGAGGGCTCGCGCTCGGCGTGAGCGCCTGGCTCGTGCAACGGCGCCGTGCGCTCACCGTCGCCGAGGGGCTCGGGCTGCTCGCGCTGATCGCCGGCGTTCTGCTCTGCTCTGGCGCCCTGGAGACTGTCGCGGTGCCCCACCGATGAGACGGCGAGAAGCCCATCTGCCCATGCTGGGCGAGTTTTGCCCCACAGGATCGGACGGCCAGCTGACCCACGGTGGCCATTTGCAGGTAAAATGGCGTTCTACGGAATCGTTCTGTAGTGCAGTGGCTTTTCGCCTGGGTTACGGCTGACCTGGAGACGGTGAGAATGGAGACTGGACAGCGAGGGATTGGGGCCGGATCGCCCGGTGGAGCGCGGGAAGGAGTCACCCTCGCGCCGGGCTCGGGTAGGCAGCGGGCGTTTGGCTCGGAGCGGGTCGGTCAGATACTCGGGGAATGGCAGGGCCGGGAGCTGCGGGTTGCTCGCGGCTTCGTGGAGTGCAGGGGACTGAGCAAGGAGCAGCTCGAGGACATCTACCAGGAAACGACGCTCGCTCTCTACAGCCGGCCGTATGACAGCGAGGAGCACCTTCGCAACGCGCTACGGGACGGGATCAAGAAGCGCGCTCTGCGCCTGCACCGCGACGAACACCGGCATGGCCAAATCCGGGCACGGAGCGCTCCGGGCCTACGTCTCATGGCCGAGACGCGAGAAGAACAAACCGCGCCCGAGCCTGCCGTGCTCGCCAAGGAGGATCGTCTGATTGCCTTGGAGTTCAAGACCGAACTGGACGAGGACGAGCAGCGCGTCTTCGCTTGGCTCGTCGAGGGGTTGCAGTACCGCGCCGTCGCGTCGGTGCTCAACATCCCGGTCAACGAGGCGCGCAACACCGCCCGCTCGTGTGAGCGAAAGCGCGAACGCTTCCAGCTGCTCTACGACACCGGCCGCCTGTGCGGGTACAGGGCACAGACGATCCTGGCGCTGCAAAACGGGGAGGCGACCAGCGAAGTCCTCGCCGAGCGCGCCTTCGCGCACCTTGAGAGTTGCGGGCACTGCCGGCTGGAGCACCGGACGAACGCCAAGCGGCTGCGGCGCAGCTTCCGCGACCAGGCGGCGGCCCTGCTCCCGCCGGTGTTCATCGGTCATCTCGGCTGGCTGTCGAGACTCGGCTTGCGAGCGAGACTTCTGCTGCACCGCCTCGGGATCGACACGGTGCCGGTCGGTCAGGGCGGCGTGCGCGAACGGGCGGTCGCTCTGCTCGCGGGTGGCGGCGTCGGCGCGAAGGTCGCCGTCGGGGTCGTCACCGTTGGCGTGCTCGCCGGTGGAGCAGTCGCCACGCATGTCCTCGAGCAGAGCCCCTCACCGCACCGCCACCACGTCGCGCGGAGCGCGGCAGCGGCGCCCCGCGCAGCCCCGGCTACCGGGCGGCTTCTGAGCGCGGCGCCAGCGGCGTCGCTGAGCACGAGCGTCCACCGCAGAGTGCAGACCTCCAGGCGCCCGCACCATTCCAGCCCCCGGCGAGTGCTTGCGAGCACCCGGCGGACGAACAGCACGAGCGCCGCCGGGCAGCGCGAACCGGGCGGGTTTGCCTATCTCGGCGTCCCGACGAGCACCAGCCCTCCCAGCACGTCGGCGCAGGCGGCGAGCACCTCAGCGCACCAGAGCGGCGGGGGTCAGTTCAGCCCATGAGCCCGGTCAGAAAATTTGTTGGCCGGTTCGTGGCCGTTGGGGTCATAGACCCGCGAAGCCCCACCAAAACGGGCCTGAACAGGGAATGGACGCGACGATGAACCAACACAACTACCGGCAGATCAGCCGCACGCTGCTGCTCACTTTGACGCTCGCACTGGCCGTCGCTGGCGGATGGATGGCCGCGAGCTCCGCATTCGCGGGGAGCTGGATGGAGGTCTCCTGCGTGAACCCGAGCCAGTCCGCCGCGCCGAGCCAGGGCTGGACGAGCTTCGCAGGCGGTGGTGGCTACGGCTCGAACAACAGCACGAGCTGCGGGCCGGGCAGCCCGATGTTCGCAATCCTCAGCACTGACGCCGCCGTGGGCGTTGGTGCGAATGAGACCCTCCAATACGCACCACCGGCGGGATCGACGCTGATCGGCGGCTCGGTGGACGTGAGCTTCTTCGCCGACGGACGTGGCTATGGAGCCTCGGGCACGGCGGTCGCGTACTCGCCGGAATATGCCTACAACGGCTCCAACGTCTTCTACCAATGTGCATCGGGGCTGCCCCCCTGCGCCAATGGCACTTATGACTTCTCGGGCGTTCTCGGGCTTCCGAGCGGGCGCGGCGGAAACCTCTACCTCAGCGCCGGATGCGGCGGACAACCCGAAGCCGGGAGGGTCTGCAACGAAGGCGGCAGCGAAGGTGCCTGGTCGTTGGTGCGGCTGTGGTGGGCGAACCTCCTATTGGCCAACGAAGCGACGCCGAGCGCCAGCGGCGTCGGCGGAACGCTGCTGAGCCCAAACGTCGCAGGCACGGCGGAACTCACGCTCAACGCTGCTGATCCGGGCGGCCCAGGCGTGTATCTGGTGATCGTCCAGATCGACGGCAAAACCGTCTACTCGGGCACACCTAACAGCAACGGCGGAAAGTGCGCAGCGGTAGGCGCGACTGGCGGCGCGTTGATGTTCGACTACAGCCAGCCTTGCCCGGCGAGCGAGTCGGTTGACCTCCCGATCAACACGACCTCGCTTCCCAACGGCCAGCACACCTTGAAGGTCTCGGTGCAAGATGCGGCCGGCAACTCAGCGGTCGTTTACGACGGCACGATCTCGACAAAGCAGCCGTCGAACGACTCGCTCGGGGCGCTGCCCGGTCTTGGCACAACTGCGGGAAGCTCGCCAGCCTCCACGGCGGTCGCTGTAGCGAACGGGGCGGCGGCCAGCCACACGGCGCGGCTCAATCTCGGCGTCAAGCACAGGATCACCCGCACCTACTCCCACCGCGCATTTCGAGCCGCGGGGCGCCTGCTCGACGGCCAGGGTCATCCGATCGCTGGCGCGACGCTGGATGTGCTGCAACAGGTCAACGGCTCGTCGACAATGGCGGTCATCGGGCACGCCAAGACCCGTGCAAATGGGACGTTCGCAGCGGCGGTGCCCGGCGGCCCCAACCGGACGGTAGAGATCGCCTATCGCGCGTTCTCCACAGACGCGAGCTATGCCAGCACGGTGAAGATCGCGGAGGCGGTCAACGCCGGTGTGAAGCTCACCGTGAGCCCACGCAGGACGGGCTCGGAAGGGACCATCACGCTCAGCGGGCGCGTACTCGGGCCGGTCCCCGCCCAAGGGGTCGCCGTCGAGCTGCTTGTCCACTACCGCGGCCGATGGGAGCCCTTCCGAGTACCGCAGACCGATTCGCGTGGGCGCTTCGAGGTCGTCTACCAGTTCCAGGGCGGCATCGGACACTTCCCGTTCCGGGCGTCGGTGCTCGGTGGCCAAACCGGATTCCCATTCGCACACGGAGAAAGCAGGGCGGTCGATGTCACCACGAACTGACAGCAAGATCACGCTCGCTCCGCGAGGCGTGGTCGGGCTGTGGCTCGCGGCGTTGGGGTGCGTGATGTTGATCCTCGCGCTCTGCACGTCGAGCGCTCGGGCGGGCACATGGACCCTGACGTCGTGTACGCAGCCCGACGGGCAGCCCGCCCCGACCGAAGGATGGAGCACAAGCGCGACGGGGGCCGTCGGCCCCGACAGCGGCGACACCAACACATGCGCTGGAGGCGGAGACCTGAGCGCCGTGACGAGTGGTGAAGCACCGCAGGGCGCCTACGAAGGCCCTGAGTGGCTGTTCACGGCGCCGGCCGGCTCGACGATCGCGGGCGGCAGCATCACCGCGACCTTGACTTCTCCTCATGGCCAGGCATGGCTTGGGACGCCGAGCGCGAGCTACGACTCCGCCGACGTGGTGGCGAACTGCCAGTACAACCTCGCGTGCGGCCAGGACGGCACACTCAGCGGAGCGTTCCCGATCACCCATCTCGGCGGGACCAGCCTCTACGCCGTGGCGGTGTGCGTCGGCCCCTACGAAGGGGCTACGTCGTGCCCGGCCACGGGAGGGATCGACGCTGGCGTGTACGTCAGCAGCGCAGCCATCGCACTCGCCAACAGCGCAACGCCGGCGGCGAGCGGATTCGGCGGCACGCTGCTGAGCCCAAACGCTCAAGGCACCCAGGAACTGACCTTCTTGGCAAGCGACCCCGGCGGTCCGGGCGTCTATCTCGTGACCGCCCAAATCGACGGCAAAACGATCTACTCGGGCACGCCTGACAACAACGAAGGGCGGTGCATCCCGATCGGCGAGACCGGCGGCACGCTGATGTTCGATCACAGCCAGCCCTGCCGCGCGAGCGAGTCGGTCGACTTGCCGATCAACACGACGACGCTTGCCAACGGCCAGCACACCTTGAAGGTGACAGTCGAGGACGCCGCCGAGAACGCGAGCGTGGTCTACGACGGCCCGATCACCACACAGCAGCCCTCGAATAACTCACTCGGGGCGCTCCCCGGCCCTGGCACGAGCGCAGCTTCGGGCCTCGCGCGAGGACTCGGGCAGCCGAATGGGATCGCGGCAAGTGAGGGAGCGCGCCTGCGCCTCGGTCAGCACGGCCGGTTGACGCGCAGCTTCGCCAAGCGCGCGCTAGGAATCTCCGGCCGCTTGATGAGCGCGCACGGCCAGCCGATCGGCGGCGCGACGCTCGAGCTGCTGCAGCAGACCGCGAGCTCGCCCCGCCTGAAGTTGATCGGTCATGTGAAGACGAGCGCCACCGGGACGTTCGTGGCGAGGGCGCCAGCTGGGCCCTCGCGGACGATCGTGGTGGCATACCGGGCGTTCTCCGGCGACGGCGCCTACGCAGCGACGGCCAGGATCATCGAGTCGGTCCAGGCTGGCATACAACTTGGTATCAGCCCAAGGCGCACCGGCTCCGAAGGCGCGATCACGCTCACCGGGCACGTGCTCGGGCCTGTCCCCCCGCAGGGTGTGAGCGTTGATCTGCTCGTCCACTACCGCGGACGTTGGGAGCCGTTTCGCACACCCCGGACGGACGCGGCGGGTCACTTCACCGTCGTCTATCAGTTCGAGGGCGCGCGCGGGCGTTTTCCCTTCCGCGCGGAAGTCCCCCCAAGCCAGGCCGACTTCGCGTTCGGCCGTGGATTCAGCGGAGTGGTCGATGTTGTCACCGAATAACACACTCGCCAAGCAGTTCGCCGGCCGCACTCTGATCGCCGCCGCAACCTTGCTGCTCGCAGCAAGCCTCGTGATCGCGCCGAGCGCAAGCGCCGGCACATACCCGATGTATCAGTGCGCGCCCGACGTGCCAGCCGTGTCGCCAGGTTGGAGCGTGTTCGGCAACACGACCAACGCAAGCACGGTGCTCTCTAACACCTGCTCGGCGGGCGGCAGCATCGGCGACTACGTTTTCACCAACGGTCAAGCCGGCGCCGTGACCGAGAACGGCGAAAACGGAAGCCAAGTCGGCCTGCGGATCGACGTGCCGAGCAGTGTGCCCGGCGTCACCATCCACGGCGTCAAAGCGGAGGTCGTCGGCTCCGCCGTCACCGGCGATGACGCCTTCCTCGGGTTCGCCTCCGCCGGCCAAGCCCTTCCGGGCGGCGCGGAGCTGCCCTACGGCGGCAACAGCGCGTACACCGCGACCGAAAACTGGACCCTGCCGCAAGGGGCGCGCGACTTCGAGGCATACGTCAACTGCAGCACCGACCGCAGCTCGACGACGTGCGACTTCGCTGACTCGATCGCCGTGCCAGCGCTCACCGACATCACGCTGAGCCTTGAAGACAACACGCCGCCGACGGTAGGCGGCGTAAGCGGGCCGCTCGCCGCAGCCGCAGCCGCCGACACGACCGTGGCTGGCTCGCAGCCGATCAGCTTCACGGGCAGCGACGCCAACAGCGGCGTCCGCGCGGCAGCATTGACACTCAGTCCGCTGAGCGGTGGAACGCCCTACGTTCACACCTTCGCGTTCTCTGGCGAATGCGCCTACGACTCGTGGAACGCCTGCCCGCTCACGGAGACCGTGAGCGGCTTCGCGGTCAACACGGATGCTCTCGCCGATGGAGCCTATGCGGCCAACCTGGCGATCACCGACGCGGCCGGGAACGTCACCAACGACGCGCTCGGCTCGATCACGGTCAGCAACCCCGTGGCCACCGTCAGCTCCTTGGGGGCGCTGCCCGGCCCCGGCACGACCAGCTCGCACACCGGCTCAACCGGAGCTGGTAGCCCGAACGGCACCGGCGCGAGTGAGGGAGCGCACCTGCAGCTCGGCACGCGCTCGCCGATCTACCGAACCTACGCCAGGCGAGCGGTGCGGATCACGGGCCGCCTGCTCAACGCACAGGGCCTGCCGGTCGCGGGTGCATCCCTGGACGTGCTGCAGAAGATCGCCGGCGCCACGCTCGAATTGATCGGCCACGTCCGAACAGGCACCGACGGGACCTTCGTAGCCCGCGTGGCGGGCGGCCCGTCACGGATGGTGGAGATCGGCTACCGCGCGTTCTCGGCTGACTCCGACTACTCGGCGAAGGCGACGTTCGTAGAGGCGGTCCGCGCGGGGGTGCAGCTCAGCGTGACCCCACTCAGGACCGGCTCGGAAGGCACGATCACTCTCGGCGGGCGCGTGCTCGGGCCGGTCCCGCCGCAGGGCGTCGTCGTCGAGCTGCTCGTTCATTACCGCGGCCATTGGGAGCCATTCCGCGATCCACGCACGGACTCGCACGGGCGGTTCCGCGTCGCCTACCAATTCCAGGGCGGCATCGGGCGGTTCCCATTCCGGGCTGTGGTGTTCGGCAGCCAAGGCGACTTCCCGTTCGCACTCGGAGAAAGCAGGGCGGTCCATGTCACCACGAACTGAGCGGCGCAGACACATGCGCGGGCTGCGACACGCGCTCTCCGGCGACCGGCTGCGCGACGTGGCGCTGGCCGTCCTCATCGCGGTGGTTGTGGGAACGATGTTCGTGCCCGGTGCGAAGGCCGGAACGTATGTGATCGACAACTGCCCGTCGGCCGGCAACGGCGATGCCGGCTCGTGGACCGTGTTCGGCAGCCCGCAGAACGTGAAGGGAACTTGCAGCGGCGCCGTTGGCGACTACATCGGACCGAGAGGCGGCAGTATGAGCCCAGGCGCCACGGCGGGCGTGCAGATCGGGGTGCCGGCCGGGAGTGGCATCACGATCACGGAAGCCAAGATTTGGTGGCAGGTCTCACATCAGGTCTCCGGTGCTGACACGTTTGCGATTGCCGCAGACAACGATGGCGCAGTGGGTGAAAGTCAAACCCCGTTGGCGACGAGCCAACCCAACACATTTGTCCTACCGTCCACCACGACCGAGCTGACTCTTGCGAACTACTGCTCCAACGACGATGCCGGCGCCGGTTGTACGTTCGGCTCCGGGGAGAACAACATCCTCGAGCTCTACGGCGCGCAACTCACGCTCGATGACACGACCCTGCCGAGCGGCACGGTGACAGGTGGCGCGCTTGCCGGCTCGGGCACAGTCTCCGGCACCGCCTCGATCAGCTACCAGGCGGCGGATACGAGCTCGGGCGTGCGGCTCGTGCAGCTTCGAGTGGATGGCGAACCCGTGGCGGAGAGGGACTACATCACGAGCTGCTCCTACACGGATTTTCAGGCGTGCCCGCCGAGCGTGTCCGACACGGTTAGCTGGAACACCGCCACGGTGGCGGACGGCGAGCATCGCGTGGAACTCGTTGTCGAGGATGCAGCTCAGAACACGAGCGTCATCTCCAGCGGAGAGGTGACGGTTGAGAATCAAGGGAAGACCGCATCGCTGGGTGCGCTTCCCGGTCCCGGCAGCACGGGCTCCACCATGCTTGGCAGTGGCAGTCCAAACGGGACGAGCGCCAGCGAGCAGGCCACTCTCCGGCTCGGGCTGAGGCGGACGATCACGCGCAGCTACGCACACCGGGCAGTCGTGGTCGGCGGGCGCCTGCTCAACAAGCAGGGTCAACCGATCAGGCACGCGACCCTCGATGTGCTGCAAACGGCAGTCGGGACGACGATGCCGCAGCTCCTGACTCACGCCAAGACGGGCTCTGACGGCACGTTCAGGGTGCCGGTGTCGGCGGGGCCTTCGCGGCTGATCGAGGTTGCCTACCGTGCGTTCTCGAGCGACGCCAGCTACGCGGCGATAGCGAGCATCAGGGAGACGGTGCAGGCCGGCGTGAGGCTAAGCGTGAGCCCGACGCACACCGGCGCTGTGGGCACGATCACGCTTACCGGGACGGTTGAGGGACCGATACCGCGGCAAGGTGCGCTTGTGGACCTGCTCGTGCATTACCGTGGCCGCTGGGAGCCGTTCAGGACGCCTCGCACGGACGGGCATGGTGACTTTCGCGTGATCTATCAGTTCGAGGGCGGCGTCGGGCGCTTTCCTTTCCGTGCAGAAGTTCCCGGCGGTCAGGCAGGATTTCCTTTCGGAAGCGGCAACAGCCGGGTGGTAGATGTCAGCACCAATTAGGCCGACGCGCCCTGCGCTGCTGATGCTTCGCCGAAGCCGGGGGTGCATCCTCGCGGTACTCCTTGCGCTTGTCCTGCCGGCGGCGACAGCCGGAGCGGAGACGGGTGTCACCGCGCAGGCCGCCGCGGACAACGGTGCCTTTCTTCCCTATGCTCCGCCACCAGCGCAGCTTGCTGGCCTTTGCCTGGTTGATACGGGTGTGAATCTTAACCCGGATACGGAAGGCGTCGTGGTGGAACGAACTGCGCTCGACGGCGGCTCGGGGGGAGACGTGTCTCCCACGCTGCACGGGACTGTGCTTGCCATGATGGCGGGGGCGCCCGCGAATGGTTGGGGCATGGTCGGCACCGCACCCCGAGCCGTTCAGATCGTCTCGGTGCGAATCCTTGAGCCAGGACATACGACCTTCCCGTTCAGCGCATATGCCACGGGAATCGACGCTTGTCTCCGTGTGCGTTCTCACTACGACGTTCGGGTCATCAATCTCTCGCTCGGTACGTCGGAAGCGCCATCAGGTCGAGACTACGAAATGCTCGGCAACGCAGTGCAGGAAGCCGGCGACTATGGCGTTGCAGTCGTCGCAGCCGCTGGCAACGACGACGGAGGCGGCGTGGAGTACCCGGCTGCATATCCTGGGGTGCTGTCGGTCGGCGCGACGGACACGCAGGGCGGCGGCTTCTGTTCGTTCTCCAACCGCGGCGAAGGGCTGCGGCTGCTCGCGCCCGGCTGCGACCTCGATGGCGCGGAACCCACGACGGGCGTGTCCAACTACAACTACTGGCAAGGCACCAGCGAGGCGTCGGCGATTGCGGCAGCGGCCCTTGATGCGCTCGACTCCTACCAGCCGGGCTTGTCGCCCGAAGCGGCCGAGAAAGACCTGACGGAAGCCGACAGCGGAGTGCTCGACATCGCGCAGACATTCCGCAACGCCGGCCTCGGGGCGATCGTGACGGCCGGCGAAGCGGCCACGCCTGGAGCACAGTCGAACTCATCTCCAGCGTCGTCTCCTCAGCCGGTGACACCATTGACCGCGATGACGCTCACGCGACCATTCAGACGCCCGCAGGCTCGACTGAAACGAGTCAAGCACCGACTCGTGCTCGCTCTGTCGGGACGGCCCAGCGAAGCTCAGGTGCAGGTGCGCTATCTCGGCCGCAGGGGGCGATCACGGCGACTGCGCGTGCTACGCACGCTCCAAGGTGCCTTCACGAGCCTGACGCTCCCGACCTCCGGCGTGGTCGAGGTATCTGTGCGCTATACAGATCCCTACGACGTGGAACGTGCGAGCCCGTGGACAACGCTGCGCCTACCAGCATCCGCAGGGACAGCGCTAAAGGCCCGGCGCGGGCAATGAGGCGGTCGCGCTTGACGATCGTGGTCGTGGCCGCCGTCGTGGCGGGGGTGTCCGCCCCTCGGGCGCTCGCGGCGGGGAGCTATCAGGTGAGTGCCTGCAACTTCGCGCCGGAAGCTGCCAACAACTCTTGGGCGTGGGCGAGCAACGATCCCGCGCAGCCATCTCACTACGCGGAGCACGCTGGCTGCCCGTATCGGCTTGGAGGCGGCGGCGGGAAGGCCGACCAAGAAGGCGGGCTGTCAACAACCGACGCGCTCGGCCTCTCAAGTGGAGCGACGCCTGGGACGAGCGCTGGCTGGACGTTCACGGCACCAGCGGGCACATCGATCACCGGGCTCACCTATGAACGCTACATCGGGCATCAGTTCGACGGCTTCAATGATTGGTCGCCCGCGCTCCGCGCGGACGGGACGATCGTGCCACAGGAAACCTGCCTCGATTCGGTCGAAAACGGTGAGACGTGTTCGGTTGGCGCCCCGCCGGGGGGCGAACCCGCAGTGGTCACAGGACTTTCAACGCATGAACTGTCAGTCGGCGTCGTGTGCCAGGCGCCCTCTGGCGACGAATGTGTTACGGGTGCGACCGAACATAAAGTGTGGACGGCGATGTACGGAGCGACGGTCACACTGTCCGATCCGACGCCGCCAACTCTGAGCGCGCCGTCGGGCGCCCTTTGGGGAGAAGGCGAAGCCGGCGGGTTTCACAAGGGCATCGAAAGCGTCGCCGTCGCCGCAGCTGATGTCGGAGGCGGCGTCGCGAGCATCGTCCTGTCGGCAGACGGACGGCCAGTGGAGACCTACTCGGCCCCGTGCAACTTCACCTTCGCCCAGCCATGCCCGTCGTCCACTGGAACACAGACCTTGACGCTGCCCACTACGGGTCTCTCTGATGGAACTCACACGCTCGCGCTCGTAGCGACCGACGCCGCCGGCAATCAATCGACCGTGGCGTCGCACAACATCACCGTGGAGAACAGCTCGCCACCGCCGCCAGTGGGATTGTCCGCAACTCCTACGCAGGCGGGCGGCTCGACATTCACGGCCACCTGGACCGATCCGGCAGGTCAGGTCGCACCGATCACAGGCGCTCTCTACCAAATCTGTCCGGCCAGCGGCTCGGGGTCGTGCAGTGCTCCCTCATCAGCGCCAGCGGCCGGGCCGGCGACTGTGACGGTTCCCGGCCCTGGAAGCTGGAGCATCGCCGTGTGGCTCACTAACGCCGCAGGCAACGCGAGCCCCGCCGCCGCGGCGCACACAAGCGTCGTCGTCTCACCGTCCGGCCCAGGCGGCTCGGGCGCGGGTACGGGCACCGGCCACAGCGCAGGGACCAAGCCGACGATCCGTGTCACGGAGACGCTGCGTGGACGCGAGCTGGTGGTGCATGTGAGCGGACCCGCGAGCGGCAAAGTCCGCGTGGGCTTCACCGGCCGGCTGGGAGGCCGGACCGTTGCCTCGGGCGCAAAGACGATCGCGCTCAGGCACGGACGGCTGACACTGATGTTCAGGCTCGGTCCGCACACGGCAGCACGCGCGCTGATCCGCGTCAGCGCGAAGCTCGATCACGAGCTGGCCGTGACTAGCACCCTCCGGCGCAAGACATCGCCTCACGCGGAGCCCAAGCGGTAGTGACGCTCAAAGGCTCGTCCTCTAGGACGGGCACACTTCGCTCGTGGACATCGACTCACAGATAGCGGCTGTCAGGGCGGCTCAGGGCACGCCTGCGATCGAGCGAGGGATGCTCGGCGAGGCTTTCGCGGGTCCTCCGGCGCCGACGAGTTCGCCTGGCGTGAACGCGACAAAGCGACTTCGGCTCTCGGATGGTGCCGTCGTCTTTCACAAGCCGTTCTCGGGCGTGCATGTAGCGAACGCGCTTGCTTACGGGCAGACTGCCGAGACGCCGCCCTTGCATGATGCGGTTGGATGGCGGCTCGCCGCTGCGCTTGGAGAGCCGTGGCGGGAGTTGGTCTCGCCATGTGTGCTGCGCGACTACGCTGGTGAGGATGGTGCGTTGTCGTTGCAGGCGCCGGGATGGCCGGGCGACCTCGCGCCGACCCTAAACCCGACTTGGTGCTTGCCGACCGCGTTCTTTGACGCGTTGATCGCGCAGCAGGACCGTCACGCCGGCAACTGGCGTTGGGACGGAAATCGGCTGACGCTGATCGACCACGGGTATGCGTTTGCGCGGCCGGACGACATTCTCAACCACACCGACCTCCTCGCTGCTCGGCATCGTCATGGTGCCGCCGCGCTGCTCTCAGGAGAGCGCCAGGTGCTCAAGCGCCTACTCGACGACGCTGACCTGCTCGGAATTGCGAGCCTTCTGACGCCTGACCGTGCTCAGGCGCTCAGAGAGCGCGCGCGACAGATGCTCGCTCGAGATGAGGTTCTTCGTCCCGGCGAGTTCTAAAAGGACTCGTGTGTTCCGTCCGAGCGTGGTAGCATCATAACTCAAGAGGTCAACTTGAGTGGTCGATACTGAAGGAGCCTCGCCATGATCCGAGTCCGTTTCACAACCTCCGAGTTCAATGCAGAGACCCAGCAATGGGTTAAGCTGCCCGTCGCCGAGCTGATCGCCGACGGCGAGGACGTGAGGATCAGTGGCCCTCGCGCAGAGTGGATTAGCCCTGACATCGCGATCATCGACCCCGAGACCACGCATCGGGTCACGCGGACTGACGGCGCCGAGCGCTGGGCGCAGCTGCTCCCCTTCGCCTACCGCAGCGGAGACCTCGATGTCGAGGTCACAGAGGTCGCCGCCGCCGAGCCGGTTGGCGCGGCCTTCCATTACTCGACCGCCGCCTAACGTAATGCCGCGCACGGCGGTCTCCGATGTTCACGCGAAGGTCATTGGCCGCGACCTTAGAGAGACCCGCAACGCGCTCGGACTGAGCCAGGCCGAGGTCGCGGGACGCCTCGGCGTTTCGGCGTCCTACATCTCCGCCGTCGAAGCCGGCAAGCGCAACCTCACGCTCGCCCAGCTCGCCAATATCGCTAACGCGATGCGCCTCGGCATCGAAGTCTCGTTCATCCGGGCTGACGGAACACCTGTCCGCATCGAGCGGACGTGAGGCTCTGCAACTAGAGCGCGAGCCGGGTGTAGGCAGGCGCGAACACGAGGCAGTAGTTCCAACGCGCCGTCTTGGCGCCACAGCTATCGAGAATCGCCCGGCTCGAAGTGCTCCCCCATCATCGCTTCAGCCGATCTGAACGCGAGCATCATCGCGACGTTCTCCGCGATGCAATGAGGGGTGATGCCGGAGCCATGACCTACATTCCTAATCCAAGCCGTCTTGACGACAGCACCAAGCGGCGTGGAGACCTCAGCTCTCACCCCCACCCGCCGAGCGTTCTCCCAGGCATCAGTCCTGGCCCTGATGCTCTCCACCGTCGGAGGCCAGCCTGATGAGGACGCAGCGGGAAGCGGTGGGTCAAACATCCACCGCTTGCTGTAGCGGGTAAGACCGAAACGAGACGCCTTGTGCTGAGCCTCCGCGCAAGCGACCGCAAGAGGATCGTGCTCCATCTCAGCGAGAACGCCGGCCTGGAGCACGAGATCCTCAACGTATTCGTCACGCTCCGATCCGACCAGCTGGTCAATCGTGTCCCTCTGACCCTCCATCATCTCCTCGATCAGATGACTTTCCTCTCGGTGACTGACGAACTGCGCCACGATGCCATCGAGGATTGTTAGCGACTCCTTCCCGTCGAGCGCTTCGATCTCCTCGAAGGAGACGACAACGAGCGGGTATCCAACTTGGCTAGTTGCCCGCAGCTTGAAACCCATCTTCAACTGCCGGTGCGGATCGACGGTGGCACGGGCTTGGTGGTACTTGCCGTTGGAGCTGTAGCCCCCACCGATGCCGTCGAACTCGACCGAGAACAGGGGCTGGCCCTCAGCAGTGCAGAACGTGTAATCGACATTTGTTGCGTAGAAGAACCGCCTCTCGCCAGGAGTGAGCCGGTCGCTGGCGTCGAGCTTCATGAGCTTCGCCAGTGGCAACTGCGGATATGGCTTGATCTTGGGCGTCCAGCGCGACTCGAGCGCCACAAACGCTTCTCGCTCGGCATGGCTGTCAAAGATCGACTCGGAGATCCGCATCGGTGACGCGAAGCCTACTCTGGCCGCCTCCCGGAATAGCTACCCCGTGGGACACGCAGTTCGGCCGCGGCGATCTCCTCGCCGGTGGGCAGGAGCACCCAAGCGAGCAGACCAGCGCCCGCCCCCCGCTTAACACACAAGCCCCGCTCTGCGGGAGGCCCTGATGGCGCTCGTCCTATTCACCCAGCGCGCATTCACCTCCGACAGAGACTCGGGCCCAAGCGGCACATTCGTAGACCGCCCCGGATCGGATACAGGACGACGGCTCAGGATCAAGCCGTGCCAGTCCTCGCGTCCTTGATGTGGCGCTTGTGCGACGTGACGAGCTGGTCGCGCACCGTCTTCAGTGTGTTCTTCGCCGGTGGTGCATCGTCGTGTGCGCCTGGGCTAAGGCGCGGGCTGACATTACGCCAGTTGCCCTTCTCCTTGTCGTCATCAAGCACTTCGCAGAGCTTCGGGACGAGCTTCTCGAGGGACCACTTCTTGTATTCCCCCAATGAGGCTCGCTCCGCAGCCTCTTGGCGCTTTTGCACGAGGATCTCCTTGGCGAGGCGCTCAGCTGCGACGCGGAGCTTCTGCGCGCCCGTGTCGCGCAACGACGGCGTCTCCTTAATGAATCCCTTCACCTCGTCCAACAGGGCCTCAGCGGTGTCGGTCCCCTTGATGACGACGGTGCCCTTCTCGGGCTCGTCCAGTGTCACGGTGAACCCGTCGATCTGTTGCACGTTGCTCAGCAGGGTGCGCATGTGGGAGTCATGGGTGGTCACGATCACTTGAAGACCCGCATCAACCAAGGCAGGCAGGACCACGTCGATAAACGTGTCTCGGTGCTCGTCGTCGCCCGCCTGAACCGGATCGTCAAGTACCACGAATGGGACTCCCTGTAGGATCGCCCGAGCGAGGAATGCCGCGAGCCCGAGCGCGTTGAGTTGGGAGTCGCTGAAGATGCCCAGGGCATCGCGCTCCTCGACGATCCCGCCGGCGCTTAGCTTGGCCTTCAGATCAACGAATCGGCGCCCGCCTGCTCGCGGCTCTGCTCGCTGGAACACGACAGGCTCGTCGGGGCGCAACCGGTTCCACCATGTCAGGATCTCGTCGCTCATGCCCGCGAACTTCTCGCGGAAGACGGCGAGCTTCGCGCGCTCGATCGCCGCATGAGCAGCAGAGAACTCCCTCTTCGCGCTCGCCACGGCTTGGCGATGACGCAACTCGGCGACGGTTCTCGCAGGTGCCTCCGTCAGTCGCACCAGTGCGTCCCAGCCCGAGGTGCCAACCTGCTGATTGAGTGCCTCCGCGACTCGGCTGAGCGTCGGCCCGACTTCGGCAAGATAGCGACCTCGAGCCGCGTCGTTCGCCTCACAGGCGATGCCGACGCTCTTCAACGCGCTCTCGATTGCCTCCAGGTCGAACACTGCGAGAGCATCCAACTGCTCGCTCGCGGTTGCGGACGCGCTCTGTGCCTGGGACGCGGTGTCCGCCAAGCTACTAGATGACGCGGCGAGCTCGCGCGCTTTGTCGCGGTCGCCGGAAAGAGTTACGGCGTCACCAACGATCACTGCAGCAGACGCCGCTGCCTCCGCCAGCTCCTCGTCCTGAAGTCCCGATGCTCTGGGAGTGACGCGTCGGGCCGCGTCGCTAACCGAGCGAAGCTGCGTAGCGAGAGCCTGCAGCTCGCGTCGCGCGGCAGTCTGGCGGCCGCGCAAGTCGGTCCCCGCGGCGACCTCCTCGCGCAGGACGTTCATTCGCTCGGGCGTCAATGTTCCGTCGTTGCAGACCGGGCAGCGGACTCCGTGCTCAAGGTGTTCGTGGGCTGGCACCTTCAGGACCGCCTCGTAGACCACTCGTAGCTGCTCCACGTCTCGGTCAACGCTCGCAGCTGCGTCCAGGTACTCACGGCACGCCTCGAAGCCAGTCTCCGGGGCCGTTACCGTCGCGCCGGGGCGCCACGCTCCAAGGTCGAAGCGACCGCGTTGGACCTTCTCGATCTCAGCACGCAGCTGATCACGCAGATGGTGCAGCGAGACGTCAAGGCCGGGCGGATCGCCTGAAAGGGCGGCGATGCCCGCCCGGCACGCGTTTGCCAAGCGGTCCGACAGGGCTGACTCCGTCAGCGGCTCGTCGCCGAGCAGGTCACCGATCACCGGTCCGATCAGCCCATCCGCCGAGCAAGCCCGAATCTCGGCCTCCAGCCCGATGGGCGGCGCGTTCAGACCATCGATCTCGCCCTTCAGCGCATCGGCGAAAGCATCCAAATCGCCAATCTCAAAAAGCGCCTTAAAGTATGTGAGCCGATCACTCGGTGCCGCCGAGAGTGCGTATCGGATGCTGTGCTGGAACAGCACCGGGGCTCTTAGCGGCGGCTCGGCGAGCACAATCCCGATCGATGAGAGATCCTCGACCTCAACGCCATCGACCGTCAGACGCGACGCGCACTCCTGACCGCGTCCGAAGTCCGCCGTCAACTGGCGCTCGACTCGCCGCTCCTCCCCCTCGTGATCCTCGATCCCTGCCCGAACGACTGTCAGCTCGCCGTCCGGGTGGTATGCGTTGCGCAGCGACCGGTCGTACTCGTTCTTCGCTCCGCCAAGCATCGCCGGCCGCACCACCGTGCCCGACAGCAGAAACTCGATGGCCTCGGCCACGCTGGTCTTTCCCTGACTGTTGCCGCCCCAGACGAGCGCGACCTTTTTGTCGAAGATGAGGGACTGCTCGATCCCGAAGGAACGCAGACCACAAACCTCAACCCACTTCAGGCGGGTCATCCTGCCCCTCCTCGATCGCGGCGACTCGCGCGCGCAGCCGGTCCGCAAGGATCTGCGACGCATCTGCAATCGATCCGATGTCCGAAAGGGCGTCAACAACCTCCAGCGCGAGCCCAGGCGGCAAATGCGCTCTGAGCGCGGGAAGGTTCGGAATCGGATGGTCTGACTCGGCCACCGGTGCAGTGTGACGCCATCGAGCAGAGCGAGCGCGTGCCGTAGCTCTGCCACGCACAAAGGCCCAGTCCCGCGCACCGGGTTCCGCAGGTGCGATTAGGCGCGTGAGGGTGCCCGAAATAGGAGCTAGTCGAGGGTCTCTCGACCATGAGACCCACGGTCAACTGAGATGTCTGTCTGAGAAGCTGGATCAGATCGCAGCGCCAGCGGGATTGTCCGCGACTGTCACGCAGGCGGCGGCTCGACCTTCACGGCCATTTGGAGCGATCCGGCAGGTCAGGTCGCACCGATCACGGGTGCTCGCTACCAAGTCTGTCCGGCGAGCGGTTCGGGGTCGCAGTGCTCCCGCACCGGCGCCAGCGGCCTCGCCGAGCTGGATATTGGCCCGGACGCGTGGCCGCGGCATTGTTGCCGGCGATGATGAGGGCGTGTAGACCAGTGGACGGCGCGTAGCTGCCTCCGACGTCGACGTGCGCAGTCGTGAGGCAGGAGAGTACGCGCGAGATGCGGGCGCGGTAAGCCTGTACGGCCTCCGCGAGAGTTCTAGCCGGCGAGGGGGAGCAGCATCGCGACCCGCATCACGTCCGGCTCGTCGTCGGCGTCTATCTCGCCGGCCTCCCAGCGAGTGCGAAACTCCTCCCCGGAGATTCCGAGGTACTGACGAGCCTTGCCGTCGAGGAGCTGCTGGCCCTGCTCGGGGGTCAGCTCGCGGATTTCGTTGTCGATTTGGGGAGGCATACAAAAAGTCAGCTCGGAGAATCGGCCGCGGGTGCGTTGTCCTTGAAGCCATCGTAGGCGAGCACGCGGAGGCGTTCAATGCGCCCATCGTTCGGATCAGACCCCGCGGTTATCGCGAGTAGGGCGCCCGCCAGAGCGGCTGCAACCTGCTGATGCTCAAGTCATCTGCGGCCGGCCGACGAGCAATGTGGCGCTGCCGGGCGTTGTGCTCGACGCTTGGTCGCGTAGGCCCGGCGAGCGTAGCCCGCCGGGCCCTGTGGCGTTAGGCCGCGGCCACCAGCTGCAATGCGCGGGTCTTCTCGGCTCCGTCATCGAGGGCTCGCGCGAACCGCTGACCGTTTGAGCGCAGCGGGCGAATCCAGTCGCCGTACTCGATGATCGCGTTCACGGCGGCCCACTTCGAGCCGGGCGCGTTGCCCTGCGTGTCGCCGCGCAGGAACAGCTCGGCGATGCGGTCCTTCGTCTGCTGGCGCGAGCGGCGTGAGCGGCCGCTCATCGAGTCGCTTGTCCCGTTGGGGTAGAGCTCCTCGAGGACAGTGCGGAGCTGGCGCTCGGTGCAGCGTTCCGAGGCGAGCTCGTCGCCGTAGCTCTTGAACTGCTTGTAGTAGTTGATCGAGAGGTCCAGCACTCGCCGTGCCTCATGGACGCGCTGCGTGACGGCTTCGGTGTGGCGGATCGAGAACTTCTGGCGTGCG
>DATCEK010000100.1:0-2409 GCA_036510155.1 Solirubrobacteraceae bacterium
CGCCGCGACACACGAGAACCCCTCCTACAGGGCTAGGCCCTTAGCGTGCGTCACTGGGTAGCAATAGTATATCGGGAGCCGATATAAAGACGCTCGGCCCCTGATAAGCTCGCGCACCCCTGCTCAAGGTGAGGTGGGATGTTGGAGCGAGCCGGGTCTCCGGTGGCGCCGATCGATTGCCGTTCTCGTTCGAGGGAGAAGATCTGAACAGTGAAGCTCGTGATCGCGATCGTGCGCCCAGAGAAGGTCAACGATGTACTGGAGGCCCTCTACCGTGCCGAGGTACGCGGCATATCCATGAGCCGTGTCCAAGGCCACGGCGGCGAGCTTGACCGCGTTGAGACCTATCGGGGGACCACGGTGAAGATGGGGCTCTCCGAGAAGGTGCGCTTCGAGGTGGCTGTGTCCGATGCGTTCGTCGGACCAACCATCGATGCTCTGTGCGCCGGTGCGCGAACCGGCGAGGTCGGAGACGGCAAGATCTTCGTCATGGCGCTCGAGCAGGCGGTGCGCATTCGTACGGGCGAGACCGACGAAGGCGCCGTGACGCCGCTCAGCGAATGAGCGCTGTCGTCGCAGCGTCGCTGCCGGCACACATCAGCGCGGGTGACACCGCCTGGATGCTCGCCGCGACCGCGCTCGTGCTCTTGATGACACCCGCGCTGGGGCTGTTCTACGCAGGGCTCGTGCGCTCCAAGAACACACTCAACACGTTCATGATGTCGATCGGCGCGATCGCGGTCGCGATGATCGCCTGGGCACTGGTTGGCTATTCGCTCGCGTTCGACAAGGGCGACGGGTTCATCGGCGGCCTCGGTCACGCCTTCCTACGTGGCGTGAGCTTCGCTCCGCGGCCCGGGATGGCGATCCCCCAGCTGGTCTTCTTCGCCTTCCAGGCGACCTTCTGCATCGTCACGGTCGCGCTCGTCTCAGGCGCCGTGGTGGAGCGCATGAGGTTCGGGCCCTTTCTGCTGTTCGCCGCCCTGTGGTCGGTGCTCGTGTACGCCGTGCTGGCGCACTGGGCCTTTGGCGGTGGCTGGCTACAGGCGCACGGAACGCTCGATTTTGCCGGCGGCGTACCGGTGGAGATGGGATCCGGCTTCTCAGCACTCGCAGCCGCGATCGTGGTGGGGGCCCGCAAGGACTATGGACGCCAAGCACTACTGCCGCACAATGCGGTCTACGTACTGCTTGGCGCCGGCCTGCTGTGGTTCGGCTGGTTTGGCTTCAACGGCGGCAGCGGCTTCTCCACCGGGCACTCCAGCGTGCTGGCCTTCACAAACACGTTGCTGACACCGGCGTGCACGCTTGCCGTGTGGTTCGTCTTGGACCTACTGCGCGGCAGACGAGTCACAGCAATCGGCGCAGCCACCGCGATCATCGTTGGCTGCGTCGCGATCACACCAGCCGGCGGCTACATAAGCCCAACCTGGGCGATGGCGCTGGGCGCGATCGCCGCCCTGCCGAGCTACGCGATCATCCTCTGTCGCCCACGGACACGCGTGGACGAGACGCTCGACGTGCTCGCCGCCCACGGAACAGCCGGCCTCGTGGGCATCCTCTTCATCGGATTCGTCGCCCAACGCGCCTGGAACGGCATCTCGAACGGCCTCCTCTATGGCCATGCCGCCCAACTCGGACACCAAGCCATCGCAGCACTGGCCGGTCCGGCCTACGCCTTCGTCGCCACCTTCGTGCTGCTCCGGCTCATCGGCCTGGCGATGCCGCTGCGCGCTACCGAACACGAGGAGGGACTCGGCATGGACATCGTTCAGCATGGCGAGGAGGCCTACGCCACCGGCGAGGGCGCGATCCTCGTCTCAACCGAGGCTGGGCTCGAGAACGCCATTGCCGTGGCTCAACCCTGAGAGCCATTCCGAACGGGGCTGCATCCGGCTCAAGCGCGTTCGTTCTGGTGCTCCCCTGGTCAACCTCACAAGCTTCCTCAGATCATCCGGCAAGGCTGCCAGCGCCCAGCGTGAGACACCCGAGGGACAGGTACCCCAGAGCGCCATGCTTGAGGCGAGACCAAAGCGGCGGGCGGTTCAAATAAAACCAGTTATATGCTCACTGTGCTGCCCGGGAGGCCAGCGACCTCAACGTTCGGTCAGCGCCGATTCTAGAGATGGGAACTCGCCTACAGCGCTAACGCGCTCCAAGGCTCGGGAAACCTGATTGGTTTGCGTCTCAGGCGCCCACTGCCGCCGACTCTGACGGCACATCTGCTTGGGCGTCAGGACTGTGCCCGAGGTTACGATCGACCTGCTCAACGATCAACTTCGTCACGAACTTGGCGTCATCCCACACCGGCACGTGTCCGCAGTCGGAGAGCGTGATCGCTTTGACGCCTGGTATCTCGCGGCGGTAGCGGGGGGCGTGGCGGGGACCCGGCAGTACGCGGTCGAACTG
>DATCEK010000101.1:0-18360 GCA_036510155.1 Solirubrobacteraceae bacterium
CCCAAAGCATCGGGTTCGCTGTTCACGAAGATCGCCAAGGGGTTTGAGGAGTGGCGCGAGCTCGGGCTCGTCGAGGGCGTCCTGCCGAAGATGAACGGCGCCCAAGCCGACGGCTGCTCGCCGATTGCCACGGCGTTCGCCAACAATCACGACATCTGCAAGCCCGTGAAGCCCAACACGATCGCCAAGTCGCTTGCGATCGGCAACCCCGCAGACGGACCGTACGCGCTCGAGGTCGCAAGGAAAAGCGGCGGCTCGATCGACTCCGTCTCAGACCAGGAGATCCGCGAAGGCATCGCTCTGCTTGCACAGACGACCGGCGTCTTCACCGAGACCGCGGGCGGGGTCACCACCGCCGTGCTCGCGAAGCTCGCCGCGCGTGGGGATATCGATCCTGAGGAGCGCGTGGTGCTGGTGATCACCGGCGAGGGCCTGAAGACGCTGGACGCGGTGCGCGGCACCTTCGAGTCCCACGAAATAGACCCGTCCGTCGAGCAGTTCGAGACACTCGTGGAGCAAGCCGCGGCCGACACGACCAACACGCCCGCCGCATTCGCGGGCGCACGGAGTTGAGCGCGATGGGCGTAACGGTCAAGATCCCAACCCAGCTTCGCGCGGCCGCTGACGGGGAGAGCGAAGCCCAGCTCGAAGGCGCCACGGTGCGCGAGGTCCTCGACAGCCTGTACGAGCGCTATGACGGGCTCAGCGAGCGTCTGGCGGACGAGAGCGGCTCGCTCAGGCGCTTTGTAAACGTTTACCTGAGCGGCGAGGACATTCGTTTCCTCGACGGTCTGGATACGCCGGTCCACGACGGGGCGGAGCTAACGATCCTGCCCGCGGTCGCCGGCGGCTAGGGTCTCGTTGGCCGGCGCACTGCGGCGTCCTCGGTCGCTCGTGTGCAGAGCACACTTCGCTCTCTGCGTCCTGGCATTGCTTGCCCAACGAGACCCTAGAAGCTGATTTGATGACCTGTGTTGGTTGTCTAGCGAGCTGCGCCAGTGACGTGATGCGCCGGCTTAGCGGCATGTGCTGCTGCCGGAGGTGTCGAGCCGCTCACTCCGACCGTTGATACGAGCCCGGCGGCACACATCGCGCCGATCGTGATCGCGCGCAGACGTTTTGGCGTGAGCCAGCCGAGGTTGTGGGTCTGAAGCCACGTACGCAAGCCACTGGCCGCCGAAGCTGCTGCCATTGCGCATCCAACGCACATAGGTCGATCCTAGCCGCCAACCTAGTCGCGTGCGCGACTTCGATTTGGGCTCAGCGCCCGAACCAGCGCGCACGCCGGGTGGAGCCGAAGTTCTGCTTGTCGGCGGCAAGTGCTGCCGATGGCTCGCCGAAAGTACCCGTCGGCTTCGGCCCTGAGAGGAAGTCCACCTGCACACGGCCAATACGGCCGGCTCCGAACTCTATGTAGCAAATGCCGATGCCGTCGTAGGGAGGCGGCTGCTCGCCGCCGCGGATGCTTGCGATCACCGAGGCCGCCACGACTCGTGCCGCGCCCTCGGCGAACACGCCGGCCTTCGGCACACCGGCGGTCGTGACGTCGCCGACCGCATACACACCCGGAAACCGCGTCTCGAGCGTCTTCGAGCTGACGGGCACGAAACCATCCTCGGTCATGCCGCTTTCGATCACCACGTCAGGGGCACGGTGCTTTGGCACACCCAGAAAGAGCTCATATGACAGCTCGCTGCCGTCGTCGAGCACAGCCACTCCGCGAGCCGAGTCAACCGAGCTAACGCGACGGCCAGGAACGAAATTTATGTCGCGCTCGGCAAAGGCTGCCTCCAGCGCACGCGAAGTGTCCGGCGACGGCGGGACAGGGGTGCCAAGCGGCAGCACGAAAGTGATCTCGCAGTTATCGCGCAGGCCACGAGTCGATAGATAGTCGTGCAGCAACAGCGCGGTCTCGCTCGGCGCCGGGGGGCACTTGAAAGGCGCACCACAGACACCGACGATCGCCCGACCCTGCTTGAACTCGGGGAGCAGCTCGCTCAGTCGCTGCGCGCCGGCCACCGAGTAGAACTCATTGCTCTCGGCCAGCCCAGGCGTCGCGTCGAAGTCGTAGTCGGCGCCTAGCGCGACTACAAGGACATCGGCCTCGTATACACCGGCATCGGTGGCCACGCGGCGGGCATCAGGGTCGATCGCGGTGACCGTCTCGCGCAGGAAACGCACACCCGGCTTGACGATCTCCCGGTAAGGCAGGCTCACGGCGTCCAGGGTCGTCCTACCGAACATGACGTCGAGCTTGGAATACCCGAAGACGAATGAGGCGTTCTTGTCGATCAAGGTCACTTCGACCTCATCGCCGAGTGTCTCCGAGAGCGTCGTCGTCAGCTCCAGGCCGCCGAAGCCTGCTCCCACGACAACCACACGGGTCTTCATCGAGCGAGCATACATGTGAGCACAATCAGTGGGCCGGAACTCAGGTTTGCCGTCAAGCAAACGCGGCCATCGGAGCGGCGTAGATCCTTTTGCGGTCAACCGCACGGGAGAACGCGCCCGGCAAGATTCGAACTTGCGACCTCTCGCTCCGGAGGCGAGCGCTCTATCCACTGAGCTACGGGCGCAACGGACGCCATCAAAACCGCGTCTTTGCCGACAGAGCTTATCGCCGACTGAAAGCCCCGCCCGCTACCGTTGCGCCAATGGACCTCTCGCTCTTCTTCGCAGGCACCGGCGGCTCGGTGCCGAGTCCTCGTCGTGGGCTGCCCGCGATCCTCATGCGCCGCGGCGGCGACCGTGTCCTGTTCGACTGCGGCGAAGGCACGCAGCGCCAGTTGATGCGCTCGGTTGGACTTGCAGACGTGGGTTGCGTGTTCATCACCCACTTCCATGCCGACCACTGGCTTGGCTTGCCAGGGATGCTCAAGTCCTTTGCTCTGCGCGAACGCGAGCAGCCGCTTGCGATCTATGGGCCTCCGGGGCTCGAGCAGCTGATGGAGCAGACGCGCTTCATCTACGGGCGGCTTCCATACGAGCTGCGATTCACGGAGCTCGAGGCCGACGACGACGTCGCCTTCGACGGCTATGCCGTGGCGCCCATCCGTGTGAGTCATCGCGCCAACAGCGCCTATGGCTACGCGATTCTCGAGGACGCAAGGCCAGGTCATCTGGACCCCGAGCTCGCGGAGCAGCTTGGCGTCACGCCTGGGCCGGACTTTGGCAGGCTCACCCGAGGAGAGACAGTGAACGGCGTGTCGCCCGAGCAGGTGATGGGGCCAACCCGTGAGGGTCGCAAGCTCGTGATATCGGGGGACACCTCGCCATGCGAGATGTTGACGTTGGCCGCACACGAAGCTGACCTGCTGGTGCACGAGGCGACTTTCGCCGAGGAGGAGGTCGAGCGCGCCCGCCAGACAGGCCACTCAACCGCGCGGCAGGCGGCGCATGTAGCGCGCGAGGCGCAGGTACGGCTGCTCGCGCTGACGCACATCTCGACGCGCTACCCGGGTGGAGACCTGCGCGATGAGGCCCGTTCGGTGTTCGCCGCGACCGAGGCGCCGCGCGACTTCGACACGATCGACATTCCCTTCCCGGAGAAGGGTCCGGCCGAGCTGATCCGCTGGTCGGATCGCCGGGCGCGCGAGCCCAGAAGCAGTGATCCGGCGAGCGAGATCGCCACAGAGCCGGCGGTCACATCCTGAACGTAACTCATCCGTTTTTCGGGGAAGACCGGCCCGCATGCGGGCCGGTCCCGGACCGTACATGTACGGTCCGGCCGGTCGGTGCATGCCCCGACCGGGATATAAGGATATGTAGGAATGCACCGACCGGCCCCCGAGGCTCGTACAAGGCACACGTGCCAGTCCGAACAGCATCGAAACGTCCTCCGCGCACCCTGATACAGTCGCGTTGCTCCTTTAATCCGGTCCGGTGAGGCCAGGAAGGATTTGAATGCAAGACGGGAAGATCGTCCTCGGAGAGGACCAGATTGCGCGGGCGCTGGTGCGCATCGCGCACGAGATAGACGAGCGCAATCCGAGCCGATCCACGGTTGCTCTCGTTGGCATCCACCGTCGCGGTGCAATCTTGGCTCAGCGCCTTCAGCTGCTGTTGGCCGACCTTTTGCAGGAAGACATCCCACTCGGGGACCTCGACATCGGCTTCTACCGCGACGACGTCGCCTCGCGTCCGCAGGCGCCGGTCGTACATGCTTCGCACATCGACTTCGACCCGACCGAGCGCACGATCGTGATCGTCGACGACGTGCTCTACACGGGGCGCACAGTGCGCGCGGCGATCGAGGCGCTGTTCGACTACGGCCGACCGGAGCGTGTGCAGTTGGCGGTGCTTGCCGACCGCGGCCACCGCGAGCTGCCAATCCGCCCCGACTACGTCGGTAAGAACCTGCCCACCGCGCGCGAGGAGTACGTCAGCGTGCGCGTCCGCGAGCTGGACGGCATCGACGAGGTGGCAATCGGGCGCGCCACGGTGGGGGCCGGCACATGAACCACCTGCTCTCGATCGAGGATCTCGACCGCGAGACGATCGAGCGGATCGTCCAGCAGGCCTCGCGCTTTGCCGAGGTCTCCGACCGCGAGATCAAGAAGGTGCCCGCCTTGCGAGGGCGGATGGTGCTCAACCTCTTCTATGAGGCCTCCACGCGCACGCGCAGCTCCTTCGAGCTGGCCGCCAAGCGCCTTTCGGCTGACGTAGTCAACTTCGTCTCCAGCGGCTCGAGCGTCGAGAAGGGCGAGTCGCTGAAGGACACGGTCTTGACGCTCAGCGCGCACAAGCCGGACGCGATTGTGATCCGCACCCCGTGGGCTGGAGCATCCGAGCTCGTCTCGGGTTGGACCAACGCCGCGATAGTCAACGCCGGCGACGGTAAGCACGAGCATCCCACGCAGGCGCTGCTGGATGTCTACACGCTGCAGAGGCGCATCGGCGCGCTCGATGGGACGTCGATCTGGATCGTGGGGGACGTCGCGCATTCGCGCGTCGCGCGCTCGAACGTTCTCGCGTTTCAACGCATGGGCGCGAAGGTCACTGTGGCAGGGCCGCCAACTCTGATCCCGCGCGGGATCGAGCAACTCGGCTGCGAGGTGCGCTATTCGCTTGACGACCTCGCCGGAGCGGATGTGGTGTACGCATTGCGCATGCAACACGAGCGCATGAACGAGTCGTGGGTCCCGTCGCTGCGCGAGTACGCCGCCTGCTTTCAGATCAACTCGCGCCGGCTGTCTCCGCGGCAGTTGCTGATGCACCCGGGCCCGGTCAACCGCGGCGTCGAGCTCTCCGGTGAGGTGACAGACTCGCCGCAGGCATTGATCACGGCGCAAGTCGAGGCCGGCGTTGTCGTGCGCATGGCGGTCCTCTACGAGCTGCTCTGCGGCTCGCGCGCGTTCCGCCCCGTCCCCGAGCCGCAACTGGCATGAGCGCTAATCCGAACATGACCGTTCGCTATCAAGCGAGGTTTCAGTGAAAGCCGTCGCGCCGCTGGTCACCGGCATCAGGGCCGACGCCAACCTACTGGTCGAAGGTGCGTATGTGCTCGATCCGCGCAGTGACCTCGACGGGCCGGCCGATGTGCTCATACGTGCTGGGCAGATCGTCGAGATCGCAGCCGTGGGCGAGCTGAGCGCAGACGGCGATACCGAGGTGGCCCGGGGCGAGGGCAAGCACCTGCTGCCAGCCTTTGTCGATCCGCACGTGCACCTGCGCAGCCCGGGCCAGGAGCACAAGGAGGACTTGGAAACCGGCACCCGTGCCGCGGCTGTGGGCGGGTTCTGTGCGGTGATCGCGATGCCCAACACAGACCCGGTGATCGACTCTGCGCCGCTGTTGCGCTCGCTGCGCGAGGCGGCCACACGGGAGGCACGAGTGTCCGTAGGCTTCATGGCCGCGATCACGCATGGCCTGGCGGGCGGAGAGCTGACCGAGATGGCCGAGCTGATGGGGGAGGGGGCACTTGGCTTCACCGACGACGGACGTCCGGTTGCAAGCGCCGGCGTTCTGCGTAAGGCACTGCAATATCAGCGCCTGTGTGGCGGGGTGCTCACCCTGCACGAGGAGGACCCCTCGCTCTCCCACGGCGGCTCGATGCACGAGGGCGCGGTCAGCGCCGCGCTCGGAATCGGCGGCATCCCAAGCGTGAGCGAGTCCACGATGGTCGCCCGCGATGCCGAGCTTGCCGGTTATGAGGATGGACGCGTGCACTTTCAGCACCTGAGCTGCGCCGCGTCGGTGCACGCCGTGGCCGCGGCAAAGGAACGTGGCTTTCGCGTCAGCGCCGAGGTCACTCCCCACCACCTGCTCCTCACCGACGAGCATGTGCGCTCGATGGACACGCGCATGAAGATGAACCCGCCGCTTGCAAGCGAGGCCGACCGGATCGCCCTGATCGAGGGTTTGCGCTCTGGCACGATCGACTGCGTCGCGACCGACCATGCACCGCATGCGCGCCACGAAAAGGAGGTCCCATTCGAGCAGGCACCGATGGGCACGACGGGACTCGAGACGGCCTTCGCCGCGCTTCACACCGAGCTGGTGCTGCCGGGCACGATCGGGCTGTCGCTGCTCGTCGAGCGGATGACCGCCGGTGCGGATCTATTCGGTTTGCCGACTCCGCGTATCGCCGTCGGGGAGCCGGCGAACCTCACCCTTTGTGACCTGGCCGCCGAATGGGTGGCCGGTGAACAGGGTTGGGAGAGCCGTTCAGAGAACTGCTGCTTTGCGGGACGACGTCTCACCGGACGCGTGCTGATGACAGTGGCGGCCGGCGCCGTGGCCTACCGCAAGCCCGCGTTCTCGGTGGTCGGCTCATGATCCATGGGCACGCATGGCGGCGCTGGGCTGCGTCCTCAGTCGCTCGCGTGCTCGTGCACGCCACGCGGGGTGGGCGGGCCTTTCCATCCTTTCCATCCTTTCCATCCTTGCCCAGCTTGCCCTGCGTGCCCATGGAGACTGGTTACGAAGAGCGAGGGGTGCTATGAGCCTGCTCGAGCGCGATGACGCGGTGCTGGTGATTGTGGACGTGCAGGAGGGCTTCCGCTCCTATTCGTCGTTTGAGGCCTTGGCAGAGGCTTGCTCGAAGCTGCTTCGCGGCGCACGCATACTGGACGTGCCGCGTATTGCCAGCGAGCAATACCCAAAAGGATTGGGACATACGGCCCCAGAGGTTGGCCTGGAGGATGAGCCGCGCATCGAGAAGACCGTTTTCTCGGCCGCCCGCGCCGATGGCTTCGACTTGGGCAGCCGCACCCAGGCGATCGTGTGCGGGATCGAGACACACGTATGCGTCTCCCAGACCGCGCACGACCTGATCACGCAAGGGATCGAAGTCCACGTGCCGGCCGATGCCGTAGGTTCCCGCCACGCGCTCGACTACGAGCGTGGCCTGGAGCGCCTGGAGCGCGCGGGCGCGACCATCACGACCGTCGAGTCCGTCCTGTTTGAGTTGCTCGAGCGCGCGGGCACGCCGGAGTTCAAGGAAGTCCAGAAACTCATCGTCTGATGGCAGTCTCGGAGACCCAAATCGTGGCGAGGCCACTCTGATGGCGCCCCGCGAGGCCTACGTGCTGCTCGAGGACGGCGCCCGCTTCGACGGCGAGGCTTGTGCCGCCGATGCGCCTGCAGTGGGGGAGGTCGTGTTCACGACCGGCATGTCCGGCTACCAGGAGTCTGTCAGCGACCCGTCGTTCGCCGGCCAGCTGATCACTTTCACCTATCCGCACATTGGCAACTACGGGGTCAGCCAGCAGGCGATGGAGTCCGAGCGCATCTGGGCGCGCGCCGCGATCATGCGTGAAGCTTGTAATCGCGAGGACGCGCCAGAGGCCGAGCGTGGCTGGTTGGATTGGCTGACCGATTGCGAGGTGCCGGCGATCACCGGCGTGGACACGCGCGCGCTCGTGCGCCACATCCGCGAGGCCGGCGCGATGCGGGGCGGCATCTTCCCTGAGCGTGTGAGCGAAGCGGAGGCGCAAGCGCTGATAGCGGCCGAGCCGTCGATGAGTGGCCTCGACCTGGCTCGCGTCGTGACCCCGGAGCGCGTGAGCGTCCACGGTAACGGCGAGCGAGCGCAGGCTCTCCCTGACGAGCAAGCCCAGGCGGGGGATCAAATTGGGGCAATGCCCCTCGCGCGCGGGGGGGCCACCGTGTCTGGACCGTTGATCGCCGTGCTCGACACGGGCATCAAGTCTTCGATCGTGCGCAACCTCGTCGAGCGGGGCGCACGCGTGGCGCTATACCCATGCTCGACCTCGGCCGAGCAATTGCTCGCAGCCGATCCCGACGCAGTGTTCGTCGCCAACGGCCCAGGAGACCCAGCGGCGCTCGACTATGTGGTCGACACGGTGCGTGAGATCGTCGGCAAGAAGCCGGTGTGGGGCATCTGTCTCGGCCACCAGCTGCTGTGCCGGGCCTTGGGTCTCGAGACCTACAAGCTCCCCTTTGGCCATCGTGGGGCCAACCATCCGGTCAAGGACCTGCAGACGGGCCACGTGGAGATCACCTCTCAGAACCACGGCTTTGCCGTGTTGGGTCCTGGCGGTGCGCGCACGCTCGACAGCAACGAGCCGGTGCGCTGGGAGACGAACTTCGGCACGGCACAGCTCACGCACGTGAACCTGTACGACCGCACCGTCGAGGGCTTCGAGCTGCTCGACGTGCCGGGGGGCGCGGTGCAGTACCACCCCGAGGCGGGCCCCGGCCCACACGATTCACTACACCTGTTCGATCGGTTTCTAGAGCGGATTGCAGCAGCGTGATGTCGGTGGGCAAGACCGCATGTTTTTGGAGGGAGGACCCCCTCCGGGGGTCCTGGTGTGGCGTTCCCTGTCTGGATCGAGGCCGGAAGTAAATGCCTAGGCGCGATGACATAAAGACGATCCTGATCCTCGGCTCCGGCCCGATCGTGATCGGCCAGGCCGCGGAGTTCGACTACTCCGGCGTGCAGGCGTGCAAGGTGCTGCGCGAGGAGGGGTACCGGGTCGTGCTGGTCAACTCGAATCCGGCCACGATCATGACCGACCCGGAGTTTGCCGACGCCACGTATGTCGAGCCGCTGCTGCCGGGACCGGTGGCCAAGATCATCGAGCGCGAGCGCCCCGACGCATTGCTGCCGACGCTCGGTGGCCAGACGGCGCTGAATCTGGCAAAGGCGCTGCAAGACGACGGCACGCTCGAGCGCTACGGCGTGGAGCTGATCGGCGCCAACTACGACGCGATCACCTGCGCCGAGGACCGCGAACTATTTGCCGCGGCAATGGCAAAGGCAGGGTTGAAGATGCCCGAAAGCGCGATCGCAACGACGCTGGATGAGGCACGCGCGGCCCTACCCCGGCTGGGGCTACCGTGCATCGTGCGCCCAGCCTTCACCCTAGGCGGCCGGGGAGGAGGCATCGCGCGCAGCGAGGAGGAGTTCGAGTTGATCGCCGGCCGCGGCATCGAGGCCTCGCCGATCGGCCAGGTGCTGCTCGATCAGTCCGTGCTCGGCTGGGGTGAGTTCGAGCTGGAGGTGATGCGCGACAAAGCCGACAACGTCGTGATCGTCTGCTCGATCGAGAACATCGACCCGATGGGCGTGCACACAGGAGACTCGGTGACAGTCGCCCCACAGCAGACGCTCACCGATGCGCTCTACCAGCAGCTGCGCGACCAGGCGATCGCTGTGATCCGCGCCGTGGGTGTGGAGACCGGCGGCTCGAACGTGCAGTTCGCGGTCAACCCCGAGACCGAGGAAATCCTCATCATCGAGATGAACCCACGCGTCTCGCGCTCCTCCGCGCTCGCCTCCAAGGCCACGGGCTTCCCGATCGCAAAGATCGCCGCGCGCCTGGCGGTCGGCTACTTGCTCGAGGAGATCACCAACGACATCACCGGCGTGACCCCGGCAAGCTTTGAGCCGACGATCGACTATGTCGTCGTCAAGTGGCCGCGCTTTGCCTTCGAGAAGTTCCCGGGCGCCGTGCCGACGCTCTCGACGCACATGAAGTCTGTGGGGGAGGCGATGGCGATCGGGCGCACCTTCTCCCAGGCTTTCTCCAAGGCGCTGCGCTCGCGCGAGCTCGACAAGCCGCCGCGGCTGGAGGCTCTCACAGACCAGGAGCTGCTCGATGGCCTACTGACGCCGACGGCCGACCGCTACGAGACGATCCTCGAGCTGCTCGGCCGCGATGTCGGGATTGCGCAGGTCCACGAGCGCACCTCGATCGACCCGTGGTTCTTGGCTGAGCTGGAGCAGATCGCCAAGGACCCTCAGGCCAGTTTTGTCGGCGAGCGCTCGTTCAAGTCGGTAGACACCTGTGCGGCCGAGTTCCCGGCACGCACCCCTTACTACTACTCAGGATGGGAGCGCAAAGCAGCACATGAAGTGACCCGCGGAGAACGACCGTCGGTCATGATCCTCGGCGCAGGCCCCAACCGCATCGGCCAGGGCATCGAGTTCGACTACTGCTGCGTGCATGCCGCGATGACCGTACGCGAGTCCGGCCGCGACGCGGTGATCGTCAACTGCAACCCGGAGACGGTCTCCACCGACTATGACACTTCCGATCGGCTCTACTTCGAGCCGCTGACGCTCGAGGACGTGCTCGGCGTGATCGAGGTCGAGCAACCGGAGGGCGTAATCGTGCAGTTCGGCGGACAAACCCCACTAAAGCTCGCTGCTGGTTTGGTCAAGGCCGGCGTGCCGCTCCTGGGCACGAGCGTCGACGCGATCGACCTGGCAGAGGACCGCGGACGCTTCGGCGCGTTGTTGGATCGACTCGGCTATCAGGCGCCGCCATATGCAACGGCCTGCTCGGTGGGGGAAGCGCTGGCCAAGGCCGAGGAGGTCGGCTTCCCGCTGCTCGTACGTCCCTCCTACGTGCTCGGCGGACGGGCGATGGAGATCGTCTACTCGAGCGACGGGCTTGCCGACTACCTCCAGAGAGAGCTGCCAGCCGCGGACAATCGAGCGGAACGAACTTCAAATCCAAAAAATCATCAGGCGCCCGACGCCCACGCCGCTCGAGCCAAGCCCACCATCTTCCTTGACCGTTTCCTCGAGAACGCGGTTGAGGTCGACGTCGACGCCCTATGCGACGGCCAAGACGTCTGGATCGGCGGGATCATGCAGCATGTCGAGGAGGCCGGTGTGCATTCCGGTGACAGCGCCTGCGTGCTGCCGCCGCACTCGCTCGGCGAGGAGATGCTCGAGCAGATCCGCGCCGCCACGCGCGACATCGCGCTCGGCGTGGGCGTCGTCGGCTTGATGAACGCGCAGTACGCGATCCACGATGGCCGCCTGTACGTGATCGAGGCCAACCCGCGAGCCTCGCGCACCGTCCCGTTCGTCTCAAAGGCCGTCGGCCTGCCGCTGGCAAAGCTCGCATGTCGCATCATGCTCGGGGAGCGAATCGCCGATCTCGACTTGCCACGCGGGCACGAGGGCGTCGGCTTCGGCGAGCATGTCTCGGTCAAGGAGGCGGTCCTACCCTTCGACCGCTTCGACGGCGCCGACTCGCTGCTCGGCCCAGAGATGCGCTCGACCGGCGAGGTGATGGGCATCGCGCGCGACTTCCCGACAGCGTTCGCCAAGGCCCAGGCTGCCGCCGGTTCGCCGCTGCCAAATGCGGGTACGGCCTTCATCACGGTCACCGACTCAGACAAGCCAGGAGTCTTTGCGGTCGCGCAGATCCTGCACGACAACGGCTTTCGCATTCTTGCCACCGGCGGCACGGCCGAGGCGATCGCGCGCATGGGCGTGCCGGTCAAGAGGATCAACAAGATTGGCGAGGGCTCACCGCACGTGGTCGACTGGATCGAGCGAGGCGAGGTGAACCTGATCGTCAACACGCCCACGGGATCGGGCGCCCGCAGCGACGGTTGGGAGATCCGCCGCTCGGCGATCGCCCACGGCATCCCGTGCCTGACGACGCTCTCAGCGGGCGTCTCGGCGGCGCGCGCGATCGCGCAGGCGATCAAGCTCGGCGAGCCTGACGTGCTCTCGCTGCAGGAGTTGCACGGAGGCTCTGACAGCTCTAGCCACGCATTCGTGGCAATTGGCTCATAGACAGGGTTTTTCCAGTGCTCTCCCAAGGAATCTCGACCCACACCAACGTCTTCCTGGATGTCAGCATCGTCCGCATTGGCGCTGGAAAAACCCCTGCAAACGAGCCGCGGCACCATCCACCATCCTCGACGTAGCTAAAGCTCAACCTGAGCTTCATATGAATTCATCGGGTTGGTCTTGAACGGGGCGCTCGGGTGTGTAGACTCGCCGCCCATGCCAACCGCGACGGGCCCGATGTCTTCGACCATGACCTCCAAGCCGTCTGCCGCCCCAGAGCGGTCGCTGAATCAACGTATGGACGCCCTCGCGCGCGCCAACCTGATCCGCACCGAGCGCGCACAGCTGAAGCGCGACCTGAAGGCCGGCCGACTGTCAATCCATACGCTGCTTTTGCACCCGCCGGAGTACGTCGAGACGGCCAAGGTCTTCGACATGCTGCTCGCCGTCCCAAAGTACGGCCGTGTCAAGGTCAACAAGATCCTCGCTCACTGCCGCATCTCACCGAGCAAGACGATCGGCGGGCTCTCTGATCGCCAGCGCAGCGAGCTTGTATCGCTGCTACGCCGCTGAGCGCCTGCCGCCCCGCTGAGCTACGCCAGACTGCGTCCTCCATCCCTCATGTGCGAAGCACATTTCGGTCGGTGCGTCCTTGTCTGGCTTGCTCATCGGCACGGCAGGCCTTCGTGGAACCCATCACCACTCGCCGCCGCTCTCGACATTAGGGTCTCGCGCACATGGCACGCGTCTTTGTGATCACCGGCCCGTCCGGCGTGGGGAAGGGAACGCTCATCCGCGGATTGATGGAGCGCCTCCCGCTGCTCGAGCTGTCCGTGTCGGCGACCACGCGCTCACCGAGACCCGGCGAGCAGGACGGAGCCGACTACCACTTCCTCTCGAGCGACGACTTCGAGGGCCACGTGCAGGCCGGCGACTTCGTCGAGCATGCGGACTACGCCGGCCGCCGTTACGGGACTTTGCGCAGCGAGCTCGAGCAAAGGGTGGCCGCCGGCGCGCCGGTCGTGCTCGAGATCGAGGTTCAGGGCGCCCGCCAGGTGCGTGCCGCGATGCCCGAAGCCTTGCAGGTCTTCATCGCCCCACCGTCGCTCGATGCCTTGCGCACCAGGCTGATCGGTCGCGGCACCGACGCGAGTGAGGAGGTCGAGCGTCGCCTCGCGGTCGCCGAGCAGGAGCTGGCCGCACGCGACGAGTTCGCCCACGTGGTTGTCAACGACCGCCTCGAAGACGCGCTAGAGCAACTGGAGAGGATCGTCTCCGCCGAGCTGGGCTAGACGCAGTCGCGACGGCTACACTGCAAGTCCACCACGAAAGGCCCCCTGCACACCATGATGACCTCACCCCGCATCGACCGTCTGCTCGACAACGTCGACTCCAACTACGCGAGCGTGCTCGTCGCCGCCAAGCGCGCGCGACAGATCAACAGCTACTACCACAACCTCGGCGAGGGAGCCTTCGAGGAATTCCCACCGCCGATGATCGAGACCGCCTCCAAGAACTACCTCACGATTGCACTCGAGGAAGTGGCCGCGGGGAAGATCAAGTACCACTACCGCTAGGACGCGCCCTGGGCGGCGCGAGACTGCGTCCTCAGTCGCTTGTGTGCTCAGCACACGGCGCTCCTTGCGTCCTTACCGATCGGAGATCAACGGGATCTCCGATCGGCCAGCTTGCCCAGACCACGTCCTAGTTGCTTTGTGACGCAAGTACTGCCTCAAGACTTGCGCACATGCCTCTAAAGCCGTAGAACGAACACATGGCAAGAATTCTGCTCGGCGTCAGCGGTGGCATCGCCGCCTACAAGGCGCTCGAGTTCATACGGCTTGCGAGCGGTGCCGGGCATTCGCTGCGCGTCGTGCAAACGCCCACGAGCCAGCGCTTCGTCGGCGAGGCGTCCTTCGCAGCGCTGACGGGTGCGCCGGTGCTCACCGATGAGTTCGAGCACGACCCGGCACGTGGCGCCTTTCCCGGCCAGGAGTCCCCGACACACCAGCCGCTCAGCCACCTGCAGCTCGTCGCTAACGCCGATCTCTACCTGATCGCACCTGCCTCTGCCAACACGCTGGCGAAGCTTGCCGGGGGCCTGGCCGACAACCTGCTGACCAGCTGTGCGCTCGCCGCCACCTGTCCTGTGGTGCTCGCACCGGCGATGAACAACCACATGTACGAGCACGCGGCGACACAGGCCAATATCGAGCTGCTGCGCGCGCGTGGCGTGCACATCGTCGAGCCCGACGTTGGGCGCCTCGCATCGCTCGGCGAGCAGGGTGTTGGGCGTCTGGCCGAGCCGCGAGGACTGCTGGAGGTGTGTGAGGAGCTGCTTTTCAAGGCAGATGCCCACCGTGCGCACGGGGAGCATGGCGCTCCAGGAGTTGCCGAACCTCCAGCGGGCGCCTCCCCGGAGGTCAGCTCGAAAGATCGGAGTGCGTGGAGCGGTCTGCGCGTCCTCATCACCGCAGGGGGCACGCGCGAGCCGATCGACAGCGTGCGCTACATCGGCAATAGCTCCTCCGGACGCATGGGCTTCGCGCTCGCCAAGGCGGCGCGCCAACGGGGAGCAGAGGTGACGCTTGTGGCAGCCAACGTTGCCATCCAGGAGCCGGCGGGCGTCACGGTCCGTCGCGTGCGCAGCGCCGCCGAGCTCGAGCAGGCCTGCGAGCGAGACTTTCCAGCATGCGACGTCCTGCTGATGGCGGCGGCCGTCGCGGACTTCCGGCCCGCAGCGCCGGAGGACGCCAAGATCAAGAAGGGAGGCCGCTCGCACCTGACGATCGAACTCGAACCGACGCCGGATGTGCTCTGCGGGCTCTCTGGCAAGCGCCGGCCGGGCCAGACGCTAGTTGCCTTCGCTGCCGAGCACGGACTTGGGGGCCTCGAGCACGCACGTGCCAAGCTCACTGCCAAGGGCGTCGATGCAGTCGTCTTCAACGACATCTCACGCACGGACATAGGCTTTGACTCCACAGCCAACGAAGTAACGATCCTCACCGACGGAGGAGACGAGCGCGTTGCGCGAGCTGAGAAGGAGATCGTCGCTGAGCGCATCCTCGATACGGTCGAGCGTTTGCGCGCGAGCGCTTGAAGAGGCCAGCGGCTCGCGGTTAAAGTAGACGCATGGACAGCGTCTACGAGCTCTACCGGCGTGGATGCAACCTGCTCGATCACGGCGACCACATGGCGGCGATCGTGCCGCTGACGCGTGCTCGCGAACTCGAGCCAACCAAGACCTCGATCCGTGAGGCGCTCGGGCGGGCGCTGTTCCACGCCCAGCAGTACCAGCGGGCGGCCGAGGAATTTCAAGCGGTCGCCGCCGCCGCGCCAACCAACGACTACGCACTCTTCTGCCTTGGTCGCTCGATGCAGCTGCTTGGCCGCCACAGCGAGGCTTGCCATCCCCTTGCGGTGGCCTGCTCGATGCGTCCCACCCGAGCCGACTACCGCCTCTATCGCGACCGTGCGCGTCGGGACGCCGCGAAGTCGTGAGCATGCTCGCCGACAGGCCCGGTCCGAAGGCCCGCCTCAACCATGCGGAAGACCCGATGCTATTCTCGGCTGACAGCTTTCGAGTCGTCGCCCATGCGACGGCTGCAGTACCGAGAGTGGGCGCCCGCCCGCTTTTTTTTACGCCTCATACCTGAGAAGAGAGCCACCAAGTCGATGTCAGCACTGCAGTCTGAGATAGAAGAGCGCCTCGCAGACAGCGAGCCGGATGTCGAGGTTCTGCTTGCGGAGCTGCTGCCGAACGGGACCCTGCGCGTGTTCATCGACCACCCCGACGGCGTCACACTTGCGCTGTGCGAGCGCGTCACGTTGCTGCTTTCCGATCTGCGTGAGCTCTACTCGCTCGAGGTCTCCTCGCCGGGCACTGAGAGGCCGCTGACCAAGCCAACCCACTTCCGCCGCTATGTAGGTCGACGCGCCCGCGTGAAGACGCGTGAGCCGCGCACGATCCCAGCAGCCGACTCGGCTGAGGCCGAGCGTCGGGCCAAGAGCTTCACCGGAGAGCTCGTTGGGGTCACCGACAGCGAGATAACACTGGCCGCCGACGGGGGCGTCATCGCGATCCCCTATTCGGAGATCCGTCGTTCGAACCTCGTCGAGGAGTAGGAGAGAAAACCTATGTCACGCGAGATCCTGGAAGCCATGCACGCGCTTGCGCGCGAGAAGGGCATCGAGCCCGAGAAGCTGATGATCGCACTCGAGGATGCGCTGCTCTCCGCCTATAAGAAGCAGCCCGGCTCGGCCAAGTACGCGCGCGTCGAAATGGACCGCGAGACGGCCGACTTCCGCGTCATCGAACTGATCGTGCCCGAGCGCCTGGAGGCGCACCTGATCGTCGAGACGATCGACGAGGGCACGGTTGTCGATCCCGAGACCGGCGAGTTGCGCGAACCGGAGGAGCCGGAAATCGACCCGGCCAAGTTCGAGCAGTACCGCGACCAGATCGGCGAACAGGACGTCACGCCCGAGGACTTCGGTCGCATCGCCGCGCAGACGGCGAAGCAGGTGATCCTGCAGCGCATCCGCGAGGCCGAGCGCGACATGATGTTCGAGGAGTACCGTGATCGTGTCGGCGAGCTGATCACCGGCATCGTGCAGCAGTCCGATTCGCGCTACACCTTGGTGCAGCTACGCGAGCGCGTGGAGGCGCTACTACCCAAGTCAGAGCAGGTCGACGGCGAGCGCTACGACCACTCGCAGCGCATCAAGGCCGTCATCAAGGAGGTCTCGCCTTCGACCAAGGGGCCTTCGATCATCGTCTCCCGCCGTGACCCGGAGCTGATCAAGAAGCTGTTCGAGCTCGAGGTCCCAGAGATCGCCGACGGCTTGGTGGAGATCGCCAACGTCGCGCGTGAGCCGGGCTACCGCTCGAAGATCGCAGTCGTCTCCCACGCCGACGGTGTCGACCCGGTCGGCGCCTGCGTCGGCCCGCGCGGCTCGCGAGTGCGCATGGTCGTCTCCGAGCTACGCGGCGAGAAGATCGACATCATCCCCTTCAACGACGAGCCGGCCCGTTTCGTGGCCAAGGCGCTCTCGCCCGCTCGCGTGCGCGAGGTCTTGGTCGACGACGAGGCCAAGCAGGCGACGGTCATCGTCCCGGACGATCAGCTGTCGTTGGCGATCGGTCGCGAGGGTCAGAACGCGCGCCTGGCCGCCCGCCTCACCGGCTGGCGCGTGGACATCCGCTCTGAGACCGAGTTCGCCGCCGAGGAGGCCGAGCACGGCTACGAGGAGGAGGAGCTGCAGGGGCGTTGCGCCGCGATCCTCTCAAACGGCCGGCGCTGTCCCAACGCCTCGCTGCCCGGCTCTCGCTACTGCGGTCTGGAGTCCCATCAGGCGCTCAATGAGATCGAGGGCGACAACGTCGCCGACCTCTCCCCCGGAGGCGATGCGGACGCAGTCGAACACGCGCCGCCGGTCGAGGACGTGCCGGTCCAGGCTCTGGCCGAGTCGGAGGCGGAGGCTGCCGAGGAGCAACCTGCCGGGGAGCAAGCGTCATAGGGGCCTGCACCCCGACGGGCCACGTGCCGCGGCGTCGCTGCGTCGGGTGCGGGCGCATCGCAACCAAGGCCGAGCTGGTGCGCTTGGCGAGCGCGTCGGCTGGAGGTGAGCGGCGTCCGACCGCGATGCTCGACCGCGCCGGCACGATGCCAGGACGCGGCGCATACGTTTGTCGCGACCAAGCTGGACTCAGGCCAAGCCGAGCCTGTCTGAGCCTGGCCACCAAGCCGGGCACGCTGCAGCGCGCTTTTCGTCGCGCAGTCGATGTCTCTGTCGAGCTCCTAGAATCGGACACGAGGGTAGTGCAGCCGCACGCCAGTCCGGCAAGCCGAGCCCCTCGATATTCAATTGACCTATGAGTAAGAAGCGAGTTCACGAAATAGCAAAGGAGCACGGGCTCTCCAGCAAGGAGCTGCTCGAGCGCCTGCAAACCGCCGGCGTAGCCGCCAAGGCAGCCGCCTCCTCGGTTGAGGAGGCCGACGCGCTGCGCGTACTTGCGGACCACAGCGTCCCCGCGACCGCCACTGCGCCGAAGCCGGCCCCCGCGACCGCGCCCCCGGCCAATGGAACAGCCAAGCCAGCAGCTTCGGCACTACCTGCACAGAGCGCTCCCGCCGCCCAAGCCACCCCAGCTGAGGCCCCGCTCGCAGACCTCGAGCCCGCGTCCCCCACGACGACACAGGTCGCCGCCGACGGCGCCGCCGGCCCTGACTCTGGCGCCGGCACAGCTGCCGGTGAGCGTGTGCGTCCCACGCGCGACTCGCGCACCGGCGAGCGCACACCGGCGAGCAACAGCGCCGGCGGGCGCCGACGCGTCGTGATCGACTCCCAAGCTT
>DATCEK010000102.1:0-2677 GCA_036510155.1 Solirubrobacteraceae bacterium
GTCGCGGCTTGCCGCTGTGCCGGATCGCTGCGGATGATCGCGTCGTGGTGGCTTGCATCAGGCCTTCAGAACGTAGCCCACTCCACGCACGGTGTGCAAGACACGCGGCTCGCCATCGACCTCGGTCTTGCGGCGCAGATATCCCATGTAGACGCCGAGCGAGTTCGAGCTCGAGCCGAAGTCATAGCCCCACACGTGCTCGAAGATGATCGAGCGGGTCAGCACCTGCTTTGGGTGGCGCAGGAACAGCTCGAGCAGCAAGAACTCCGTACGGGTCAGATTCAAAGAACGCTCGCCGCGCCAAGCCTCGTGGGCGAGCCTGTCAAGGCGCAGGTCCTCGAAGCGCAGCGTCTCCTCCTGGTCGATCTCGTCCGCTCGTCTGAGTAGTGCGCGCACGCGCGCCATCAGCTCGCGCAGGGCAAACGGCTTGACCAGGTAGTCGTCCGCGCCGGCGTCCAAACCGGCGACTCGGTCGTCGACCTGCTCGCGTGCTGTGAGCATCAGCACCGGGGTGCGGTCGCCGCTCTCGCGCACGCGCCGGCACACTTCCAGGCCGTCGAGCACAGGCATTGACACGTCGAGAATGACCGCGTCATAGGAAGCGCCTGAGATGCGCTTCAACGCGTCGCCGCCGTCGCCGGAGAGCGAGACCTCATAGCGCTCGAGCGTCAACGCGCGCGACAACGCATGTTGGACTGCTGGCTCGTCGTCAACGACGAGTATGCGCGCGGGCTCGGCCATGTCTGTTTCGCTTTCACACTTCAGGGCAATTGATACCGGGGCGGTCGGGCTATGGTGACGGTAGCTGGACAAAGCTAATAACGAGGCCGAAGAGGATGCGAAGAATCGAGGGCGGCGATGGGGACATGTCAAGCCAGTCACGGCGGCTACGCAACGGGCTGATCAGCCTCGCCATCTTCTTCGCGCTGGTCGCGGCGCTGCTGTTTGCAGTGCCCGGGCTGCAGTCGGCCGGCGAGAAGATCACTGACGCCGACGTTCCCTGGGTCGCAGCCGGCATCGGCTTCGAGCTGCTCTCCTGCGCCGGCTACGTGATCCTGTTCGAGCTCGTCTTCAAGATGGAGCGCGGCTTCAGTCGGCGGCTTGCTCTGTCAGAGCTTGGGGTCAACTCGGTTGTCTCCGCTGGAGGCATCGGTGGAATCGCGCTTGGAGCATGGGTGCTGCGCACGAGGGGTGTGGCGGTCGAGCGGATCGCGAGGCGCTCGGTCTTGATCTTCGTCTTGACCAGTGCCGTCAACGTCGGTGCGACAGCCTTGATCGGTATCCCGATGTGGTTGGGCCTGTTGCCTGGTACGCAGGATCCGCTGCTCACTCTTCTACCGGGTGCCTTGGCGATCGTGACGATTGTGGGTACGCTCGCGATAGCCGGGCTAGCCGAGCGGCTTGCCGACCGGCGCGGGCTGCAAGGCCACCGAACGCAGCTGGCGCTGGTGGCGGTCAGCGACGGTGTGCGCGGTGCGCTGCGACTGATCTCGCGGCACGACTGGCGTTTGCTTGGCTCGGTCGCCTACTGGCTGTTCGACACGCTCGTGCTGTACGCATGCCTGCTCGCATACGGCCAATCGCCCACGTTCTGGATCGTGGCGATGGCCTATCTCGTCGGGCAGCTCGCGAACTCGATCCCGATCCCGGCGGGCCTTGTGGCCGTCGAAGGAGGGCTGATCGCAATGCTTGTGTTGTTTCATGTGCGACCGGTCTCAGTAGTCGTGGCTGCCGTGGTCACCTATCGGGCGATCTCGCTGTGGCTGCCTGCCTTGATCGGCTCAGCCGCCTTCTTCGGCCTGCGCCACGAGATCGGGGAGCCGGTGGCGGGCTCGTCCGAGGTCCCGGCTCACAACTAGCCAGATGCTAAGGCGATTCCGACAGACGCTGGCTGGCAGCGAGGGCGGCCTTCGCCTTCTGGCAGGGGTGGCCCGGGAGCGCGTTCATGACTGCTGCCAGTTGGGGCGAGACCGGGCCCGAGAGTCCTGGGCAATAGGCGGGCGGCGGCAGCTTGCCGGGCGAGCCAGGCGCATTCAACGGTTGTAGCTGACCGGCTGCGAGCAGTGCGTGGGCAAGCGTGTCGGAGTAGACGTCGATCGCGACGCGGCCGCTATAGAGCTCGATCGAGCGTTCTTCGTTGTAGATGGTCGCCGGGATCCCCCTGATCAACACGTTGCGCTGCGGGCCGAGCGGCGCGTTAGAGTGCAGCGAGTAGATGACCGTCGTGACTTGCAACGGCAGCAGGCAGCTGCCGCCGCCGCCGAGTAGCCCCTTGCCGCTGACGCAGTCGCCGTAGTAGACGCTGTCGCCGATCCCGGCGCTGTAGCTCTTCAGGCCGTCGGTGGCGGCCAGTGCATGGCCGGCGAAGCTCGGACCCGCCCAGTAGAGCTTGAAGTAGGGAAACGTTTGCGCTTCGGCCAATGCCGCGCTGCCAAGCTCCGGCGGGTGGACGGTGCCACAGCCGGAGGCGAATGCCGCGAGGGCAAGCAGCACGAGCGCCAGCCCCCGGTGGGCGCGCTTGATCGAGGCGGTCATCGGCGCTGATTATCGGCTACCGGCGCTTGCGATGCTGGGCGCGACTTCTGATGCTCTCGGCTGTTCCTACAGATACAAGCGCGCGACTCGTCCATCTTGAGATCCGACTCGCGTGCGTGCTGAGGCTCGGCGGGGTAGCACG
>DATCEK010000103.1:0-2764 GCA_036510155.1 Solirubrobacteraceae bacterium
CACCTCACAGATCCAGAAGCTGATCATCGGGCGCGCGATGACGGGGATCAACGCGCTCGTGCCTTCCTGACGCGTCGTCGGGCACGGGCTCTTAACGCTGCTCACCGCTCTGGCGATCAACCCACGCGTCCCGTCCGGGCCGGACGGTCGGAAGATAGGACATGGTCAAGCGGCAAGAACCGGGAGGCGCACATCGACGAGAGCACGCGGAGCGAATCATGCGCGCGGCATGGAGAGCCCTACCGCCTGGGCACAGCCGGCTACTGGAGGAGGTCGGCGCCTCGCAATGGATGATCTGCGAAGACTCCCTCGGAACACCGGTGCACAAGCTCCTGCGATCGGCGGGCTCTCTGGGACTCCCCGAGGAGTCGCGTAGCCGGCTCGACTCGGCATTCGCGGTCTGGGTCCAAGAGCTGCGCGTAGTCGTCGTCAACGCATTCCATCCAGCGCTCGCCGGATTGGACGAGCAAACATATGAGCGGTCCATCGCGCGTACCGCCTGGCATGAGTGGGGCCATGCTCTGAGCGTCGTGCGCTGCACCCGCGAAGACGTTGCCACCGGCGCCAGGCTGCTCGCGCTGGCTCCGACATCTGTCAGCAAATCCATCCGAGAGGCCGGGTACCGTAGATACGAGTACACGCATGAGCTGGTCGCCGACATCTATGCGCTACTGATCGAACGGCGCCAGAACAACGAACTGGGGAGACCACGATGGCTAAACCAAGAGATATACGACCTGGTCAAGAGGGTGACCGCTTGGCCCGGCTGAGAGAGCCCGTTGGCTACATGCTTCCTCCAAATCGATCTGTAGAGGAAGTTCTGGGCGACTACGACGATCTGCTTCGCAGCGAGGGCATTGATCCAACCTGGCGAGGCCTCGAGGAACCCAAGACAAGCTGAAGCTCCAGACGGTAGGCTGGCGCTGCGATGAGTGGTCCAGCACAGACGATCGGCGTGATGGGGTCAGGGACGATGGGCGCGGGAATCGCCCAGCTGGCCTGCAAGACGGGCGCTCGCACGCTCCTGCACGACCCGATAGCCGACGCGCTCGTACGCGGCGCACAGGGCGTGCGGGCGGGGCTTGAGAAGGAAGCCGCCAAGGGCAAGCTGACGGAGGACCAGGCACGAGAAGCTGTCGAGCGCTTGGAGGTCTGTGACAGCCTGGAGCAGCTCGCCGAGTGCGAGCTCGTGATCGAGGCGGCACCGGAGCGTCTGGACGTCAAGCATGAGCTGTATGGACACCTGTCTGAGATCGTGAGCGAGCGGTGCGTGCTGGCGAGCAACACCTCCTCGCTGCCGATCACCGCGGTTGCCGCCGGCGCGACCCACCCCGAGCGGGTCGTGGGAATGCACTTCTTCAACCCCGCCCCGCTGATGCGCCTCCTTGAGGTGATCTCCGGGGTGCTGTCCGACGAGCGGGCGCTCGCGCTCGCCGAGGCGACGGGAGCGGCGATGGGCAAGGACGTAATCCGCGCCGCCGACGTCCCGGGGTTCATCGTCAACCGCTGCAACCGTCCGTTCGGCCTGGAGGCATTGCGAATACTGGCGGAGCGGATTGCCGACATCCCCACGATCGATCGGATCGTGCGCCTGGGCGGTGGCTTTCGCATGGGGCCGTTCGAGCTGAGCGACCTCGTCGGCGTGGACACGGGCTTTGACGTGTCGAAGAGCTTCTACGAGCTGAGCTTCGGCGAGCCGCGCTGGCGTCCCTCCCCCATCCAGGCCCGCCAGGTAGCAGCGGGGTTGCACGGGCGGAAGACAGGGCGCGGCTATTACGACTACAGCGGGGAGGGACCGCACCGCCCGGCCGACCCGGACCGACCTGCGCGCAGCGCAGACGCCGTCGTGCAGGGCAATGGGCCGGTGGCAGATGCGCTTCGAGCACTTGCTCCCGGCAGCGGCGGACCCAAGATTGCAGTCAACGGACTCGGCGGAACCGTGGATGGCGAGCCGTTCTACGCGATCGCGCCACTGACACTCGTGGAGATAACAGGCGATGCGGGCGAGCGCGCATTCCAGGGGCTCGGTTTGCACACTGCACGCGTGCAGAGCTCCCCCGGTGGTGTGCTCCCGAGGATCGTGTGCCAACTCGTCAACGAGTGCGCCTTCGCGCTCGGCGAAGGTGTGGGCAGCGAGCAGGACATCGACACAGGCATGGTGCTCGGCCTAAACCACCCACGCGGCCCGCTCTCGTGGGGCCGGGAGATCGGCTTCGGCAACGTGCTGGAGCTGCTGGACACCCTTTGCGATGTCTACCGCGAGGAGCGCTACCGCCCCGCCCCCGCGCTGCGACGCCTAGCGCTCTGACTACGAAGCCGCATCGGCCGCGGGGGCCCATTGGGCCTCGGCCAGATCCCCAACGGGCATGCCCTCTGGTGTAGGGACCTCAGGCGTGTCGCGCAGATACCACTCGGCATCGAGCGCCGCCTGGCAGCCGGATCCGGCCGCGGTGATCGCCTGACGGTAGGTGTGATCGACGAGATCGCCGGCCGCAAAGACACCGGGCCGGTTGGTGCGTGTTGAACGACCCTCAACCTTCACATATCCATTCTCGTCGAGCTCGATCTGACCGTCCACAAGGTCCGACTGCGGCTCGTGGCCGACCGCGATAAACGCGCCCGTGATCGATATCTCGCGCCGCTCGCCGGTCTCGGTGTTGAGTAGCTTGGCGACGCCGAGCGCGCCGTTCTCGCCGGGCTCGAAGCGCTCGACCGTATATGGGGTGAGCAGCTCGATGTTCTCCTGTGCGCGTGCTCGCTCCAG
>DATCEK010000104.1:0-11184 GCA_036510155.1 Solirubrobacteraceae bacterium
CGCGGGCTGCTCGACCGCCACCGCGGGCTGCTGCTCTTCATCGGCCTCGGCCTCCTTGACCTCGGCAACGCGAGCGCGCAGACGTTCGACGGCGGCGACAAGCGCATCGGCCATCTCACGACGGTGGATGGCCTCTCGCTCGGACTCGGGCTCGGTCGTGTGCTGCAGCAGCGCTGGGTCGATCGGCTCGTTCAGCTGGGCGCGCAGGTCGTCGGCGGTGCGGGTGAGCTCAAAGCGCAAGTCCTCCATGCGCGCCCCCATCGCCGTCAGCTCCCGCACATAGGTCTCGCGCTCCCACACGACCTGCTGCTGTAGCTCCTCACGCAAGGCCGTCAGCTCTCGCTCAAAGCCGGCGCGCAAGCCTGAGGCGACATCCATCAGCTCACGCACGATCGGCGTCAGGCGGGCGTCGCGCTCGCGCAGCTGGCTGAGCTCGTTGCTGAGCTCGCGAACGTCGCGTTCGGTCTCCTCCAGACGATTGCTCAGCTCCTGGATCTGACCGCGCATCTCACGTTGCAGGCGCTCGCCGCGCTCCTCGGCCTCGACGCGCAACTGCTGCTCGGCGTACTCGCGCTGCTTGGCGCCGCGGACGTCCGATTCGCGCTCCATCAACTGCTGGGCGATGCGCTCGCGCTCGCGACCGACCTCCTCCAGGCGCTGCTCGAGCGCCGCCAAGTGGGTCTCGAGGTTGCGCACGGCCGCCTCGGCTGCCTCGGCGCGACGAGCTATGACCGGGTCACCGGCCTCCGCGCGTCGTGCGCGTCGCGCGGCGAGCACGTCCGGCGTGGCGTCGGACTGCCCAGGCATGTCCGGCGTTTCGCTCTCCTCGATCATCACTGGGGCACAACCCTAGAGATGGCTCCGGACGGCTCTACCTATTCGGAAAGCGGCATGCCCCCCGCGCGCGCGGGGGGGCATCGCCATTTTTGAATACACCGATCCCCGCATTGCGGTGCTGCGCCCCGCCGCTTCGAGCAGATGCACACCGGCAAACCTCGAGCAAGCCGAGCTCTGCGTCAGCCGGCGGGACCTCGCTGCGCGTCCGCTACTGGTTGCGAAGGCGCCAGGCCATGCGCGACTGCAACGACCACAGCTCGATGAAGCCTGGCGAGGCGCTCTGCGAGAACAGGCCGCCAGACTCGCCAAAGGAAGCGAGCGCCTGGTCATAGACGGCGCCGACTGAGGAGCGCGTGATGACGCGTGCGTGACCCTTGTAGAGCTTCATCCCAATCGTGCCCGTCACCTGGGCATTGACCGAATCCATGTAGGCGTCCAAGTCCTCCCGCAGCGGCTCCCACCACAGGCCCGCGTAGACGAGATAGGCCCACTGGCGGTCGAGGGCCGCCTTGAACTGGTTCTGGTGGATCGTGCAGACGAGCTTCTCGAGCTCCTGGTGGGCCGGCAGCAGGATCGCCGCCGCCGGTGCCTCGTAGATGTCACGCACCTTCAAGCCCACGATGCGGTCCTCGATGTGGTCGACGATGCCGACACCATGACGGGCGGCGATCTCGGCGGCGCGTTCGAGCAGGTCAACCAACTGCAAGCGCTCTCCGTTCAAGCCCACCGGCACACCGCGCTCGAACTCGACCTCGACGATCTCCGGCTCATCTGGTGCCAGCTCCGGGCGCGTCACGAGCTGGAAGACGTCGTCCTCCGGGGCGTGGTCGAGCTCCTCGATCCAACGTCCCTCCGAGGAGCGGCCCCAGAGGTTGTCGTCGATCGAATATGGGGCTATCTCAGTCCCGCCCTTGACCGGGATGCCATGCTCGCGCGCATAGACGATCTCCTCCTCGCGGCCCATCTGCCAGGAGCGCACCGGCGCGATCGTCTTCAGCTCGGGGGCAAGCGTTGCGACCGTGGCCTCGATGCGAACCTGGTCGTTGCCCTTGCCCGTGCACCCGTGGGCGATCGTGTCGCAGCCGCTCTTGCGGGCGTAGTCGACCGCGAGCTTGGCGATCAAGGGGCGCCCGAGCGCGGTGAACAGCGGGTAGCCACCACCGTAGAGCGCGTTGGCCTTGATCGCCGGCGTCACGTACTCCCGCGCGAACTCCTCGCGGGCATCCACTACGTGACATTCCAAGGCGCCAAGGCGCAGCGCCTTCTCGGAGATCACCTCGTAATCCTCGCCCGGCTGGCCCAGGTTGACTGTCAGGCAGACCACCTCGGCTTCATAGGAGTCCTGGATCCACTTGAGCATCACGCTCGTGTCGAGGCCGCCGGAGTAGAGCAGCAGCACACGGTGAACGTCCTCGGGGCGCGCCTCGTATGAGGCCGTCGGCGCAGGGAAGTGTTGGGGAGAGTCGGTCATGGCCGCGGAGCCTCGAAAAGGTCGTGGAAAGAGTCGGTCATTGGTGGGGAGCCTTTGAGAAAAATTGTGCAGCTTCGGCCGACTTGCGGGCGACCTCGGCGCCGAACCTTATCCGGCCAGCGCCCTGGCGAGCCGCGCCAGGCTGTCCTTCAGCTCCTCGTCGGAGGCATTCAGAGGCGGCAACAGACGGATGGTGGTGGGACCCGTCGCGTTGACGATCAGACGCTCCTCGAGCAGGGCTCGGCTCATCGTCTCGGGTGCTGAGCTGTCAAGCTCGCAGGCGAGCATCAGGCCTACTCCCCTCACGGAGATCACGTGGGGCAGCTCGCCAAGGCGCGCCTGCAAGAAAGCGCCTGCCTGCCGGACGCGCGCCAACAGGGCCGCATCGGAGGTCACCTCGAGCGCGGCGAGCGCCGCCGCGGCGACGACCGGGCCGCCGGCGAATGTCGAGCCGTGGTCGCCGGGCACAAACACGTCGGCCAGCCGCGGGCCGGTGATGAGCGCGCCTATGGGCAGGCCGCCACCCAATGCCTTTGCGGATGTGATCGCGTCGGGCACGACATCGGTCTGCTCGTATGCCCAGAGCGTGCCGGTGCGTCCCATGCCGCACTGGATCTCGTCGAAGACGAGCGCAGCGCCAGACGCGTCACACGCTCTCCTTGCATGCCTCAGCAGGCCCTCGGAGAGGACATGGACGCCGGTCTCGCCCTGGATCGGCTCGAGCAGCACCAGCGCGGTGCGCTCGTCGATCGCGGCGCTCAGCGCCTCTGTGGTCGGCGCGACCGCCTTGAAACCCGGCACCAGCGGCGCGAAGGGGGCTTGCTTTGACTCCTGAGGGGTGGCCGACAGCGCGCCGTAGGTGCGACCGTGGAAGGCGCCGTGCACGACGACCACGTCCCCCCCGGGCTTGGCCTTGCGCGCGAGCTTGATCGCGGCCTCGTTTGCCTCGGCTCCTGAGTTGCAGAAATAGACCTTGCCGCCGAGGCTCGACTTCGACAGGCGCTCGGCCAAGCGCACCGCCGGCTCGGTGTAGAACAGGTTGCTCGTGTGCATCAACTGCCCGACCTGCTCGCGTACGGCGGCGACCACGCGGGGGTGGCAGTGGCCGAGGCTCGTCACGGAGATGCCGCAGAGGAAGTCGAGGTATTCGTTGCCCTCCTCGTCCCAAAGACGCGAACCTTCGCCACGCACGAACTCGACCGGGAAGCGCGCGTAGGACGCGATCACGCTGTCGCGATCGATCTCCTGCAGAGTCGTCAAAGTCATGTTGTCTTGGGTTTGGATTTGGCGTGCCCGTCGGTGATAGAGGCCCGCACTGCGGCGGTCGCGCAGAGATTTGCCTTTGCCCGTAGGCGCGCGGCGCTCATGTTGAGCAGGCCCGTGCCGACAGTCACGACGCCGCCTCGATCTTGGTACCGATCCCCGCGTCGGTGAACAGCTCCAAGAGCAGCGAATGAGGGATGCGCCCATCGATGATGTGGGCGGAGTTGACCCCGCCGTTGATCGCCTCAACGCAGGCCGCGAGCTTTGGGCGCATGCCGCCCTGCAAGCCGTCGAGCTGCGCGTCGACCTCGCGGGCGCTTGCCTGGCCGATGAGGCTCTCCGGATCCTGCGGGTCGGCCAGCCAGCCTGCCACGTCGGTCAGGAAGACGACCTTGTAGGCGCCGAGCGCGCCCGCGACCGCGCCTGCCGCCTCGTCGGCGTTGACGTTGTAGGAGTTGCCCTCGCGGTCGGAGCCGACCGAGGCGATCACCGGGATGTAGTCGAGCGCGACGTGGTGAAGCACGTCGACGTTGACTCGCTCTATGGAGCCGACGAAACCGATGTCCTGTCCGTCGGGGGCAGTGCGACGGGCGATGCGAAACAGCGAGCCGTCGTCGCCGCACAGGCCGACTGCCGGCTGGCCGTGGCGGCCCAAGCGCAGGACGATTTCCTTGTTGACCTTGCCGACGAGCACCATCTTTGCGACCTCGACCGTGGCTGGGTCGGACACGCGCAGGCCGCCGACGAACTGCACCGGCAAGCCCAGGCGCTCCATGTAGGAAGTGATGTCTGGGCCGCCGCCGTGCACGACGATCGGGTTCAGGCCGACGTACTTGAGCAGGACGACGTCGCGTGCGAACTCCTCGCGCAAGGCCGCGTCCTCCATCGCCGCGCCGCCGTACTTGATGACTACCGTCTTGCCGTGGAACTCCCTGATGTAGGGGAGCGCCTCCAGAAGCGTGGCTACGTCGCGCATATCGCCTCCAATCGTGTTGAGCCCCACAGCGGTGCGCAGGGCAAGCTGGGCGAGGACGCAGTGAGCGTGACGTGCTCTGCACGCGTGCCGGCCGATCGGAGATCCCATCGATCTCCGATCGGTAGGACGCCGCCCAGCGCAGCCATGCGCGCTCGTGTGGTCATGTCGTGTAATCGGCGTTGATGGTCACGTACTCGTGCGAGAGGTCGGAGAAGAACACCTCGGTTTCCGCGCCGTCGCCTGGCAGCGTTATCTCGTACTCGATTTCCTTGCCCTGCACTGCCTCGGCGAGCGTGGCCTCGTCGTACTCGATCGCGGCGCCGGCCGAGCACACTTGGATGCCCTCGATCGAGACGTCGAGCGGTAGGTGCCCGCCACCGAGGCCGTCCCCACCGAGCACCCCGCCGACCGCCTGTACGATGCGCCCCCAGTTGGGGTCGGCGCCGTGCAGCGCGGCCTTGACCAATGGCGAGTTGGCAACCGCGCGCGCGGCCGCCTCGGCGCGCGACTGCTCGCCGCCACGCACGATCACGCGGGCGATTCGCCCGGCGCCCTCCCCATCGGCCACCATCAGGATCGCGAGCTGGCGCATGAGCGCATCCAGTGCCTCGCCGAAGCGCAACTCGTCTTCGCTCTCTGGTGCGACCTCAACCCCGCTCGCCCCTGAGCAGATCAGCGCGGCGGTGTCGTTGGTGGAAAGCTGTCCGTCGACAGTGCAGCAGTCGAAGGAGCGCTTCAGGCATACCGACAACAACAGCTCTGCCGTCTCGGGGGCGAGTTGTGCGTCGCACTCCACGAAGCAGAACATCGTGGCAAAGCGCGGTGAGATCATGCCGGCGCCCTTGCATTGCGCGCTGAGGCGGACCTCGCCCGAGGGCAACGATACGGCGAGGTTGGCACGCTTCTCGAAGGCGTCGGTTGTTTGGATCGCCTGCTGGAAGCTGGTGTCGCCGGGCTGGGAAAGCTCACGGCTCGCGTCGAGTATTCCGCGCAACATGTTCTCGACCAGCAGATAGTCGCTGATGCCACCGGTCGACCCGAGCAGCACCTCGGCCGGCTCGATCCCGAGCGCCATCGCCGCCGCGCCCTGTGTCTTGGCGGCGTCTTCAATTCCGCGTTTGCCGGTGGCGGCGTTGGCGCAACCGGAGTTGGCGAGAATCGCGCGCAGAGAGGACAGCGTGCAGCGCTCGCGGCTGAGCATCACGGGCGCGGCCGGCGCCGCCGTGTCGGCAAAGCGCGCGGCACTCACAGGTGCGGGAGCGTCACACACCAGCAGCCCGAGGTCTGGGTTGCCGCTCGGCTTGATCCCGCACGCCACGCCGGCGGCGCGGAACCCCGTCGGCAGGCCGGCGTCGGCGCCGAGCTCGCGCACGTGCGCGGGCGCCTGCACCCAGCGCGAACCGAAGAACGGTTGCGGCGGCCCGGCCGCCGCCTGGTCGCCGCGTATCTCGCCGGAGCCGCTCACGTCGACCCCGCCGCCAGAACGCCTCGAATCGCCAAGCCGGCGCTCATGCCAGCCCCATCTCCTCATCGAAGCCGAACATCAGGTTGAGGTTCTGCACCGCTTGGGAGGAGGTGCCCTTCCACAGGTTGTCGATCGCCGAGAGCACGACGATCTTGCCAGTGTGCTCGCTTGCCGCCACATGCAGCCGGCAGATGTTCGTCTCGCGCACGTCGCGCACCTCGGCCGGCGCCGGTGCCACCTCGACGAACGGCTCGCCCGCGTAGGCGTCCTCGTACATGACGTCCAGCTCGTCCTGCTCGATCGTCCTGGTGGGCGTCACATAGCAGTTGACCAGCTCGCCCTGATCGAGCGGCACCAGGTGCGGAGTGAACTGCACCCGCAGGCCGGGATGGGTGGGGTCGAGGTCGTCCAGCTGCTGCTCGATCTCCGGTGTGTGGCGGTGGTGGACGATGTTGTAGGGCAGGATGTTCTCGCCGCTGTTGGAGAAGTGCGTCTGCCAGGTGGCCGAGCGGCCCGCCCCGGAGAGGCCCTGCTTGGCGTCGATCACGAGATCGGAGATCAGCCCGGCACGGGCCAGTGGGGCGAGGCCGAGCAGCGACGCCGTCGGATAGCAGCCCGGGGTCGCCACGAGATCCGCGGCTGCTATCGCCTCGCGGTGAAGCTCTGGCAGACCGTAGGAGGCGTCTTCGAGCAGCTCCGGGTGCGGGTGCGGGCCGTACCACTTCTCGTAGGTGGAGAGCTCAGAGAGGCGGAAGTCGGCGCTGAGGTCGACGACACGCACACCCCGCGCGCGCAGGGCGGCGACAACCGGGGCCGAGGCCGCGTGGGGATAGGCGACGATCGCCGCGTCCACGTCGGAGTGGCGCTCGAGATCGAGCTCCTCGAGCTCGAGCGCCACGCGGTAGCGCGGATAGAGCCGGTCCAAGCGCTGCCCGGCGTCGGCGCGGGCCGTGATCGTCTGCAGATCGAACTGGGGATGGCGCCACAGCAGGTGAGCCGCCAATGCCCCGGCAAAGCCCGTCGCCCCGGCGACCAATGCCTTAGGCACGAGGCTCACCCCCAGCAAGCACGCGAGGACTTGTCGAGCCCATAGCGGCGAGTTCGTCCAAGCCGACGTGGAGGCCTGGGATGGGCACCGCGAGCTCAGGCACGCAGCTCACCTCCAAGCGCTGCCAGCGCGGCGAGCACCCGCTCGCGCACTGGCGCGACGTCCTCCTCGGTGAGCGTGCGGTCGGCTGCCCGGAAGGCGAGCGACAGCGCAAGCGAGCGGCGACCCTCCCCCACCTGCGGCCCGCTGTAGACGTCGAATACGTCGACCTGGTCGAGCAGCGCACCGGCCGCTTGGCGCACCGCATCGAGCACCTTGGCAGCCGCCATGTCCTCGGGGAGCACGACCGCAAGATCTTGACGCAACGCCGGATAGGAGATCACGTCTCGATAGGCGCTCTGAGCTTCGGCGGCGGCGACCAGCAGGTCGAGCCGCAACTCCATCGCCGCGGCGCCCTCGATCCCCCACTCGCGGGCGACGAGTGGGTGCAGCTCGCCCAGCCAGCCCAACTCCTGGCCATCGCACAGCACGGCGGCGCAGCGACCAGGGTGCAGGAACGGCTGTGCGCCTGCAGCGCAGTCAAGCTTCACTCGCAATGCCGCGCCGAGCGCTTCGAGCATGCCCTTGACCGCGAACACATCAGCACGTGGCGGATCGGGCGCACCCCAGGTGGCAGGCGCGGTCTTGCCGCCGAGCAGGACACCAAGCGAGCGATGCTCGCGCACGTTCGTGGAGCCCGGGGAGCCATCGCCATCCAGCACGAACAACGTTCCAATCTCAAACAGCCCAAAGTCGATCATCCCGCGTGATGAGTTGTGTGCGGCCACGTCGAGCAGCGAGCCGAGCAGAGTGCTGCGCAGCAGCGACTGATCCTCTGAGAGGGGATTTTCGACGACGGGCGCCCGCCGGCGCTGGTCGTCTTCGGCCAGCCGCAGACGGTCGTGAAGCGTGGGCGCGGTGAACGTCCAGCCGACCGCCTCGTAAAGGCCGCGCCCGACGAGCGCATCGGCCGCGCGACGACGCAACTGTTGCGCAGTCGAGAGGCGGCCGTATGCGCCACGGCGCGCCGGCAGCGTCGCGGGCAGCGCATCCAGTCCGTGAATACGGGCGACCTCCTCGATCAGGTCCGCCTCACGGGTCACGTCCTCGCGGCGCACGGGCGGAACCGTCACGTCCAATCCTGTCCCGTCCACCTCTGCGACCTGGAAGTGGAGCGCGCGCAGGATCTCGGCCTGGCGCGTGCGCGCCACCGGCATCCCCAGAATCGCCTGTACCCGCGACTCGCGCAGACGGATCGTCTGCGAAGGCACACCGTCGGGTGCGGTGTCGATCGTTCCCGGAAGCACACGCGCGCCGCACAGCTCGAGCATCAAGCGCGTCGCAAGCGCCTGAGCGTACATGCACTGCTCGGGCGCAAGCCCCTTCTCAAAGCGCGAGGACGCCTCACTACGCAGGCCCAATGCCCAGGAGGTGCGATGGATGTTGGGTCCACTCCAATTGGCGACCTCCATCAGCACGCGTTTTGTCGCAGCCTGAACCTCCGAGCGCTCACCGCCCATGATTCCCGCGATCGAGGTCGGCCCCTCGGCGTCCTCGATCACGACCATCTCGCCGTCGAGCGTGCGCGCTTGACCATCGAGCGTCGTCACCTGCTCGCCATCATGGGCGCGCCTGACCGTCAACTTGGCACCGGCGACGCGATCGAGATCGAATGCATGCAGCGGCTGCGCGGTAAGCAGCATCACGTAGTTGGTGATGTCCACCACGTTGTTGATCGGACGCTGCCCGGCAGTAGACAGGCGCGCCTTCAACCACGGCGGCGAGGGCCCGATCGTGACGTCCTCGAACACACGTGCGGTGAAGCGGGGACAGAGGTCGGGGCACTCGACGGTTATCGCAAAAGGCGCCTCCCCCCCGCGGGCGCGCGGGGCATCGTCTTTGGAGAGCACCGACGCTGTCCAGTCTCCCTCCCCGGAGATCGGCGACGTACCGCCGTTCTGCACGCCGGCGATCAGCGGTCCGCTGCTGCCGAGATCCTCGATCCACGGCTCCGGCGCGAGCGGGGCACCTGTGGCGGCATGTAGCTCGCGCGCGACCCCGTACACCCCAAGGCAGTCTGGCCGGTTGGGCGTGATCTCGAGCTCCAGGACATCCGTCGAGATCGCAAGCACGTCAGCCAACGGCGTGCCGGGCGCCAACTCGGCGTCAATGACCATCTCGTCGAGCACCATGATGCCGCTGTGGTCGTTGTCGATCTCGAGCTCGTCGGCGGCGAGGATCATGCCGCCCGACGGCACCCCGCGCAGCTTGGCGGCCTTGATCTTGGTTCCGTCGGGCATCCGCGCCCCGGGTAGCGCCACGGCAACGGTCTGTCCGGCGGCGACGTTCGGAGCACCGCAGACGATCCCGGCCGGCTCGTCCGCGCCCACATCGACGGTGCATACTTTCAGCCTGTCGGCGTCCGGGTGGGGCTCGGCCGTGAGCACGCGTCCGACGACGAAGCCCTCGACCGAGGGCACGCCATGATGAAGGATCGTCTCGACCTTCGTGCCGGTCATTGTCAGACGCTCCTCAATCGCGGCGGTATCGAGATCGGGCGAGCAGTATTCACGCAGCCAGTTCAGCGGAACCTTCATCCGACCTTCTCCTTCGGAGAGGGTGCGGGGTCATGTTGAGAATTGGGGGTCATCCGAACTGCTCCAGGAAACGCAGATCATTTTCGTAGTAGAGGCGCAGGTCGGGGATCCCGTGCTTGAGCATTGCGATCCGCTCGACCCCCATCCCCCACGCATAGCCTTGAACCTTCTCGGGGTCATAGCCGGGGCCGTTTGCATCTGTGGTCGGCACGTAGGAGTACACGTTGGGATCGACCTCGCCCGCACCGAGCACCTCCAGCCAACCCTCGCCTTTGCAAAGCGGACAGCGTGAGCCGTCGCCCATGAAGCCTTTGCCCGAACAGTGAAAGCAGGAGACATCGACCTCGACGCTCGGCTCGGTGAAGGGAAAGAAGTGGGGCCGCAGACGCACGTCGCGCTCGTCTCCAAAGACGGTTCGAGCGAACGCGAGCAGTGTGCCCTTCAGGTCGGCAAGCGTGATGTCCTCATCGACGGCAAGGCCCTCTACCTGGTGAAACTGGGGCGTGTGGGTTGCGTCGCTGTCCGGCCTGTATACACGGCCGGGAATCACGACATACAGCGGCGGCGGATGCGCCTCCATCGCACGGATCTGCATCGGTGAGGTGTGCGTGCGCAGGACAACCCCATCGGAGACATAGAACGTGTCCGTCTTCGCGCGGGCAGGATGCGTGGGTGAGTGGTTGAGCGCGTCGAAGTTGTAGTGGACGGTCTCGACCTCCTGCCCTTCGAGCACGGTGAAGCCGAGACCGAGAAAGATGTCTTCCAGCTCGCGCATCGTCGCGGTCAGCACGTGCAGCCGTCCAACCGGTTGCGGCGGGGTGCCGGGCAGGGTGACGTCGAGCGTGTCCGCCGCCAGTCGCAGGTCGAGCTCGTCCGCTTCGAGCAGCGCGGCCCGCTGCTCGATCAGCTGCTCGAGCGCGCGCCGAGCAACGTTTGCGGCTTTGCCGACCAGCCCGCGCTGCTCAGGCTCGAGTGCAGCCACACCGCGCAGCATCTGTGGCAGCTCGGCCTTGCGTCCGAGATAGCGCACACGCAGCTGCTCGACGGCCTCGCTGCTGGAGGCGCCCTCGATCTCCTGTTGCGCTTGCGCGCTCAGCTCTTCGATCCGCTCGATCATGAGCTTGGGACCCTATCGTCGTTGTCCTGCCCACCCCGTGTCATCTCGTAGAGAGCCACGGTCGCTGCCATCGCGGCGTTCAACGACTCTGATGAGATGGGAATGTGAGCAACGCGCTCGCAGGCCTCGACGACATCGTCGGAGAGTCCCTCGCGCTCGGCTCCGACCAGCAGCGTGAGCGAAGCCGGTTGTTGCTCGCCAGAGGGCATCCCAACCGCTTGTGCCCCGCCATGGGGTACGCGCGCGGGAGCCATCGCGTTTGCAAGAGGGTCTCCCACGCTCTGATCATCCTTGCTCGGAGCGCCACCGTGCGCGCCGCGGACACCACCGCCACCGGCGCTAGCCCGCACGGTCCAGATCGGCTCGCCCGC
>DATCEK010000105.1:0-13394 GCA_036510155.1 Solirubrobacteraceae bacterium
TCACGACGCCACCCCCACCCCCACCTACGACCTCGACGGGCGAATCCACGACAACAACCGTCCCCGCCCCGGAAGTGCGCATACAGCGCCCGCAGCCACGCACGGCTGCGGGCCACGCCCATCGCGGCCCATCCGGGACGCAGCAGTCGAAGCCTGCGAGCGGCGGCAAGGACGGTCAGAGCGCCAAGGCCATCTCCCCGTCTGCGCTGACGCCGCCGCTGCCCTCGACGCTCGGTGGCTCGCTCTCGAACGTGCCCAGCTTCTTCATCAACAGTTTCTCGATCCCGCCCTTCCTGCTGCCGATCTACCAGGCCGCGGGCGCCGCCTACGGGATCCCCTGGCAGGTACTGGCCGCGATCAACGAAGTCGAGACCGACTACGGCCGTGACCTGAGTGTCTCGAGCGCCGGCGCCGAGGGCTGGATGCAGTTCCTGCCGAGCGAGTGGAGCCAGTATGGCGTCGACGTCAACAACAGTGGCTATGAGGACCCCTACAACCCCGCGGATGCGATCTTCGCCGCCGCTCGCTATCTCGAGCAGGCAGGTGGTGATAGGGACATTCGCGCGGCCGTGCTCGCCTACAACCACTCGCAGGCATACGTCGAATCGGTGATGCTGCGAGCGCGCCTTCTGGGCGGCACTCCGCCGGAACTGCTCGGTGCGATCACAGGCTTGACCGAAGCGCGCTTTCCGGTATACGCCGCCTCGCACTACAGCGACGGCTTCCCCACGACCGAAGGCCCTTCGCCGCATACCGTGCCCGCCACGACGATTTACACGCAGGCAGGAGCTCCGGTGATCGCCGCGCAAGACGGGCGCATCGCCCAGATCGACCCGACCGGTCCGTTCGGCCCGAGCGTCTCGCTTGTGGACGCCTACGGAAATACCTACACCTATGCCGGGCTCGGGACGCTCGCCTCGCTCTATCCCGTGCTCGAAACAGTGGAAGCGGGTGCGCCGCGCGTGGCGGGCCTCTCCAGCGTGGGCCTGAGCATCAGTCCGTCAAGCCCGGCTGCCAGCGGCGCGACACGTTCCTTCAGGGCCGGGTCGGAGAACGTCTACCTGCACCCATTGCACGTCGGCGCCCAAGTGATCGCGGGGACCGTGCTCGGGCATGTGGGATCCGGCGCGGAGCCTCACATCGTCTTTCAGCTCCGTCCGGCTGGGATTGGCGAGCCGTTGATCGACCCCAAGCCGATCCTCGACGGCTGGGTCAAGCTGCAAAGCTCCTCCGCTGTGAAAGCCACGGGCCGCACGCCATTTGCCAAGCTCACGCCGAGCCCCGGACAGGCGCTGCTCGAGTCCAAGACCCAGCTCGAGCTGCAGGTTCCGCGAGATCACGCGATCCGCCTACCCCGCTGCGAGCGACGTCTGATCGCAGACGACCGAGCCGACAGGCGCGTGCTTGCCGCGCTCGAGTTCCTCTCCGCCTCGGGCTTGAGCCCGAGCGTGTCCACGCGCAGCTGCACCCAGGCATCCACGGCCAAGAACGGCCTGTCCTCGCTCGGCGCCACCGGCCAGGTTCTCGACCTCTCGGCGATCGACGGAGTTCCGGTCCTCAGGGCCGGCGGCCCGAGCGCTCTCGGGCTCGCCGCGGCGCGCAAGCTGGCCGCGCTGCAGGGCGTGATGAAACCACTGCGGATCGCAAGCTCGATGCCTTTCGGCGCGCTGCACATGGCGGTGCTCGCCGGGGAGGGAGACACGATCAGCATCGATTTCGCCCCACTGGTCGGCGCTCACGCGCACACCGCCGCCGTGTCCCGTTCCGGGCTGACACCCGCTCAATGGCTGGCGCTCGTCGCAAGGCTCGGCGAGGTGCCCGACCCTGCGGTCAGCGCCAAGCCGTCGCCGGCGGCGATCCCCGATAACACAGGTGCGCCGTCGCCGGCCGCGGGGGGCAAGTAGGCGCATGGCCACGACCGTCCCACCACCCGCCTCCACGCCACCGCCCCCGCCGCTGCCGCCGCCGCGGCGTGTCAACACGACTCGGATCGTCGCTGTCGCGGCGATCGCGGTGGTGGTCGCGATCGTGCTCGTGCTGCTGCTCGGCGGCAGCGGCAGTGCCACCTACTATCTGACCTTCCCCGAAGCCGGACAGTTGGTGCGCGGCGATCAGGTACAGGTCGGCGGGGTGCCAGTCGGCTCGATCAAGAACATCACGCTCCTGCACAACTACGACGTGCAGATCACGATCAACGTGGAATCCTCGCTGGCGCCGCTGCACAAGGGCACGACCGCCGAAATCCGTGTGCCGTCGCTGTCGAGCGTCGCCAACCGCTATATCGCGCTTGCGCCGGGACCGAACAATCGGCCCGCGCTGCCCTCCGGCTCGACCTTGCCGATCACCTCGACCCATGGCGTCACCGACCTGGATCAGTTCTTCGGCATCTTCAACGCCAAGACGCGCAAGGGCCTGCAGCAGTTCGTCCAAGGCTCTGCCGAACAGTATTCGGGCGTAGCTCCCCAGCTGCAGAAGGACGCGCAGTACTTCCCGCCGGCGCTGGCCGCGCTCGACCACGTGCTTGCCGAATTCGGGGGCGACCAGGAACTCTTCTCCAACTTCCTCGTGGAAACGGCCAAGACGACGACGGTGCTGGCCGGGCGCAGTCAGCAGCTCACCGAACTGGTCGGCCATGCCGACACCGCGTTCGGGGCGATCGCCTCCCAAGGGACCAACCTGACGGCTGGTCTGAAGGCGCTGCCTGCGACATTCAGAGAAGGCAATCGCACATTCGAAACGTTGCCCGCGACGCTTGCCGACTTGACCAAGCTGGTGGATGCGGGCAAGCCCGCGGCGCCTTTGCTCTCCTCATTCGTGTCAAAGCTACAGCCGCTGGTGACCACGGCGACGCCTGTCGTCAGCAACTTCAGCGAAGCGATCAGCAAGCCCGGCGCAGGCAACGATCTGACAGAAGCGGCGCTTGCATTGCCCCAGATCGCAAAGACGCTCACGACAGCCTCGCCCGACAACGTGCGTGCGCTTGAAGAATCCGTGCCTATTACGGCTCTGTTCGGGCCTTATACCCCCGATCTCGAGGGCTTCTTGCGCGCTTTCGGCCAGACCGGCGCCTACTACGACGCCAACGGTCATTACGCCCGTGTCTCAGGTCTGTTCCCCGACTTCGAATTGGGCGCGGAAGATACGTTGAAACCGACGAACCCCTCGCAGGTCGTGCAGGGCTTGAAGACCGGCCAGCTGCGCCGTTGTCCCGGCGCCGCCACACAGCCGGCGGCGGATGGATCATCGCCCTTCGCCGACAACGGCCAGTTGGGCTGCGACCCGAGCGAGGTGCCGTGACGTCATGAACCGCCGTCGCTCCAACTCGCTTGCCGGCAGCCCGCTTTTGATCGGCGCGGTCACGACGCTGATCATCGTCGTCGCCGTGTTCCTCTCCTACAACGCCAACAACGGGCTGCCGTTCACGCCGACATACGACATCAAGGTGCAGTTGCCCGAGGCATCGGGTCTGCAGAAGGGAAACCAGGTGCGCATCGGCGGCGAGCGTGTGGGTGTGGTCAGCGGGCTCAGCCCCTATCAGGACCCAAAGACCGGCCGCGTCACCGCGATCGTCTCGCTCAAGCTCGAAAAGGCCGCTGAACCACTGCCGGCCGACACAACCGCGATCGTGCAGTCGGTCTCCACGATCGGTCTGAAGTACCTGGCGCTCGAACGAGGCCACTCCGAGCGCAAGCTGAAGGCGGGCGAGACGATCCCCGTCTCCCAGACGCGCGAACCGGTAGACATAGACCAGTTCTTCGACATGTTCGACGAAAAGACGCGCAAGGCCAACCAGGTGAACCTGACGACCTTCGGCAACGGCTTCGCGGGAAGGGGGATCGGCCTCAACGAAACGATCTCCACGCTGCGCCCGCTGGTCACGAACGCGATCCCCGTGCTGCACAATCTCGCTTCGCCACAGACGGGCTTCGGGCAGCTGTTCGTGGCACTCGACCGTGCCGCCAAAGAAGTGGCGCCAGTTGCCAATGAACAAGCTGAACTGTATACAAACCTCAACACGTTCTTTTCGGCCTGGGCGAGCGTTGCGCCTTCGCTCGAACAGACGATCGTCGGCGCACCGCCAGCATTGCGCCAGGCGACTTACTCCTTCCCATTCCAGGCCGAATTCGTCAACAAGAGCGCCGATTTCATGCGCCTCTTGCGCCCGAGCGCAAAGATCCTCACGACCGTGGCGGCGCCGCTCGGACACGCCTTCGAAGTCGGCGCGGTCAACCTGCGCTCCGCGACCGCGCTCAACGGCGAGGTTGCCGAAGCGACCGAAGCGTTTGCCAAGTTCGGCAAGAACCCGCTCGTGATCGCCGGCATAGAAGACGCCACGCACACGCTCGGGCTTGCCAACCCGCTTTTCGCGGGGTTGGCGCCGGCGCAGACGACCTGCAACTACGTGACGCTAACGTTCCGCAACCTCGCAAGCTTGCTCTCGCAAAGCATCGGGTTGGGCACAGTCGCGCGAGCCAGCCCGATACTTGCGCCGACTGGTCCGAACAACGAGGGCTTCCCCTCTTCGGCCTACGCCAATGGACCCTCAACAGAACCTCCGACCGCGGGTAGCCCGCCCCCTGGTCCCGACAACAACCATCTGCACGTCAACCCGTACCCCAACGTCGCCGGCCCCGGTCAATCGAAGGAGTGCGAAGCCGGCAACGAGCCTTACAAGGTAGGTCAGGCCGTGATCGGCAACGTCCCTGGGAACGTCGGCATCAAAACGGAAGCGACGGAACGCAAGAACGACCTGTTCGGCGTGGAATATCCGGCCTCCACGCTCGAAGCTCTCGGTCTGAAGAGCTCCAAAGGGGCCAAGAAATGAGCCGCGTGCGCTGGTGGAAACGCTACGACGAGATGCCGGTCGTCGAGTTGCAGAAGTCAAACCCCGTGCGCTTCGGGCTGATCGTGATTGTGATCACCGCGATCGTCGTGTACTTCGGCTTCACCAAGCACATCCCGTTCAAGCATGGCTTCCGCCTGAAGGCTGTGTTCTCGACCGTCGTGAACATCAGCCCCAAATCGCCGGTGCGCATCGCCGGTGTCGACGTCGGGAAGGTCACCTCGATCCAGCGCGAGGGCAACACCGGCGTCGTGACGATGGAAATCACAAAGGGCGGCCTGCCGATTCACCGCGACGCGACGCTCAAGATCCGCGCGCGAATTCTGCTGGAAGGCAACTGGTTCGTCGATCTGCAGCCCGGCACGCCGACCTCTCCGACCGTATCCTCGGGGTATACGGTCCCGATCACACAGACCTCCGATCCGGTCCAGCTCGATCAGGTGCTCGACGCGCTCACCACCGAAACGCGCGCGAACCTGCAGACTCTGCTGATCGAATTCGGCTCGGCGCTCACACGCAAGCCAACCGCCGCGCAAGACGCCGAACAGAACCCCTCCGTGCACGGCCTGAACGCGGCGCAGGCCTTGAAAAAGACCTACTACGACAGTCCTGAGGCGCTGGAAGGCGGCGCGATCGTAAATCAGGCGCTCGGAGGTGTCGAACAGCACGACCTCTCGAAGATGATCGCCGGCATCGAGAAATTGACGGCGTCCCTGAACGTGCACGAACAGCAACTCGGCGAATGGGTCGGGAACTTCAACACCTTCGCCGGAGCCTTCGCCGCGCAGTCCTCGAGCCTCACGGCCGCGATCGCCTTGTTGCCCGCAACCTTCCATAATGCCAGCCGCGCATTTACCAACTTCAACGCCGCCACCCCCGCGATCAGGAAGTTCTCACTCGCGCTCGTTCCGGGAACAGAACAGACTCCAGCGACGATCCAGGCAGCCTTCCCCTGGATCGAACAGACTCAGGCCTCACTTGCCCCGACGGAGCTCGGCGGCGTCGCCAAGGGTTTGCGCGAAGCGGCTCCCACCCTTGCCAGTCTGGTTGTGACTCAGCCCGCCTTCTTCAAGCAGACCGACCTCTTCTCCAAGTGTCTGAGCACGATCTTCTACCCGGCGGCCAACACCAGACTGCAGGACGGCTCGAGTACCTCGGGCGTGGAAGTCAACAAGGAATTCTGGTACGCGATGGTAGGTGCGGCGGGTATAGCGCAAAGCTTTGACGGCAACGGGCAGACAGGTCGGTTCATGGTCGAGACCGGCAGCAACACATTGCGTTCGGCGCCTGCGACCGCGGTCGGGGCCTCGAGCGGCAAAGGCCTGCGGCTACTGGCTCACACCTCGCAGCCTCCGCTCGGAACGAGCCCGGCATTCCCGGCGACCGAGCCGCCTTACAAGCCGCTCGTGCCGTGCTACACACAGACACCGCAGAACATCAACGGGCCTTTGGCTCACGGCCCAGCAGATGGGAGTCAACCGTGACGCCCAAGCCTGAGCACCAGGGAGAGCGCGGTCTGGGCGATCAGATCGCGCGCTATCGCACAGCCTTCATCTCGATTGTCGCGATGGTCGTGTTCGCGTTGTTCGTGGGCGGCTACATCCTCTCCAACGAGCGCCTCTCGCTGCCCGGATGGGTGCCAGTGCTGGGCAAGGAATACGTCACGCTCAAGGCCGATTTCCGTACAGCCCAGGCGGTCACGCCGGGGCAGGGGCAGTCGGTCACGATCGCCGGAGCCAAGATCGGCGAAATCGCAAGCGTTCAGGCCGACGAAGGCAGCGCTGTCGTGACGATGAACATCACTCCCAAGTACGCGGCCTACATCTACCGCAACGCGACCATGCTGTTGCGCCCCAAGACGCAGCTGAAGGACATGACCGTCGAGGTCGACCCGGGCACGCCGAGCGCCGGTCGCGTTCCCAGCGGTTACACGATTCCCCAGTCGCAAACAGCCCCAGACGTCAACTTCGAGGAATTCCTAGCTGCGCTCGACGGTGAAACGCGCGACTACCTGCAAGAGCTGATCAACGGTGCAGGCGTTGGCCTGAAGGGCAACTCCGAGAACCTCTCCGCCGCGTTCAAGCGCTTCGACCCGATCTCGCTCTACGCGCGCAAGATCACCGCACAGCTGAAGCTGCGCCACAAGAACATCGAACACGCGATCCACAACTTCCAGCTGTTCGTCAATGCGCTGGGCGACAAGGACACCGAAATCTCGCAGGCAATCGATGCTTCCAACGCCGTCTTCCAGGTGTTCGCCGAACAAGACCAAGCTTTCCAGCGGACGCTGCATCTTTTGCCGAGCACGCTCGCCAAGACCAAGAGCGGCTTGGGCAAGCTGTCGAGAGCCGCTGCTGTGACAGGCTCTACCTTGACCAAGCTCCAGCCATTCGCCGAATCGCTCGCGCCAGCTCAGGAAGCGACGCGTTCGCTGTTCAAGCAGAGCACGCCGATCATCAAGAACCAGATCCGTCCGCTCGCGCGAGAGATACTGCCGGTCATCAACCAGCTCAACCCATCGCTCGAGGAACTAAGCGAAGCCTTCCCCGGATTGGAAAAGGGCTTCGGGGTATTCAATGAACTCTTCAACGAGTTTGCCTACAACCCCGGTCCCAACCAGGGTGGCTTCCTGTTCTTCGCGGACTGGGCCACCCACGACCTCAACAGTGTGCTCAGCACCGCCGACGCCCACGGTCCGATCGGGCGCACAGTCGCCTACCTCAACTGCGAACTTCTGACGTTGCTCCAAGGCGCCGGCGAAGTGAACACGACGGTGAAGCTGCTCGTGGCGCTGTTCAATCCGCCGACCGAAGCGGAATGCGTTGCCCAGGGCCTGAAGGCACCCGTCAGCACCGCAGCGGCCGCGCGCGTCAAAACGCATTCCGGGTCAGGCAAAGGTCTCACGATGAACTTGCTTGGTTCCAAACACAGTGCGTTTGCGCGCTTGGCGTCGAGCGGGGGAGGTCGCTGAGATGCAGAAGCGCGCCCCCACACTTGCCAACATCCTGGTGATCGTCCTGTTCGCACTGAGCTGCTTCGGGCTACTGCTGTTCCTTTGGGAGTCATTTGGCGGACCCGTGCCACTCAAGCCGAAGGGTTACCGCTTCACGATCGCCTTCCAACGCACGCTGGCGCTTGCAGAACAGTCAGACGTGCGCATCAGCGGCGTCAACGTCGGTCACGTGATCAGCCTCAAGTACAACAAGGACGGCTTGGCGCACGCACAGCTGGAAATCGCCAGCAAGTACGCGCCGATCCCAGCCAACATGCAGGCCATCCTGCGCCAGAAGACGCTGCTGGGAGAGACCTATGTGCAGCTCAAGCCCGAGGGCACCGACTCCCACTCGCTGCCGGACGGCGGGGAACTGCCCGCCGCCCAGGTCGAACCATCGGTGACACTCGACGACATACTCTCGGCGTTCAATCCGCAGACGCGCCAGGGTTTCCAGGTGTGGATGCAGTCGCTGGCGGAAGGCCTCGGCGGGCGCGGTGAGGAGGTCAACTCGTCTTTCGCGGTCATCCAGCCATTCGTCGAAGATGCCAACAAGCTCGTCACCACAGCCAACTCCCAGGAGGGAGCGCTGACGGCAAGCATCCACAACACGGGTGTCGTGTTCGACGCGTTGACCGCGCGCGAGGGAGAGTTTCGCGGCCTGACCTCAAACGGCGCGCGCGCCTTCCACGCCTTCGCCGCGGCCAGTCAGGCGTTCGCCGAAACATGGCGCCTGTTGCCCCCCTTCGAGCGCAATTCCCAGACGGCGCTGCGCAGCCTCGACGCTTTTGCCACCAACACCGTTCCGCTTTACAACGCGATACGCCCCTTCGAGGAAAAACTGACGCCGCTACTGGAGGCCGTCAAGCCATTCACGCCGCCATTCGACGCCCTCCTCACGAATCTCGGCCCACTCTCCAAGGCTGCCAAGACGGGCCTGCCAGACGTCAAGAAGGTGACTGAGCTGACCGTGCCGATACTGGCGGCGTTGAGCCCCGTGCTGCACAATTTCAACCCCTTCTTCCAGTATGCGAGCGAGTACGTGCCTGAGCTGCAGGCGCTGTTTGCCAACGGGGCGGCTTCGACCCAGACCCATAGCAAAAACACGAACCTCCCCGGAGGCCCTCAACAGCATTTCCTCAAGGTGATGCAGGTGTTGACGCCTGAAGGCCTCGGGGTATACCAACAGCGGATCGGCACCAACCGCGCCAACGCATACCCGCAGCCTGGCGCCTTCAACTCGCTCGCCACCGGCCTGCAGGTATTCAGCAATACATCCTGCGCCAACTCAGCTCCCTCGCTGAGTGGGCCGCCGCTGGGCACGCTCAGCGAAGAAATCCTCGAACAGCTGGTGGGCCTGTCACCGGGCAGTAGGAAGAAGGGTCAACCAGTCGAAAACCACGCTCTCTACTCGCCGGTTGCCAACAATCCGGAAAACCCGACCAACGTCATCGGGGCACCCGCCTGCAACCAGCAAGCGCCTTTCACATTCAACGGGCAGACAAGCCAGTTCCCGCACGCCACGCCGTCGAAGTAAAGGCTGCCGCCAGATGCCTCCTTGCGCCTATATTTGGGGTGGGGATCCTTGTGGGGAGATTCAGGACACGGAGGCTCGAGCGGCGAGCAGCGCGCGCTCATGATCTAGATATGGAAGCAAAGCGAAGTAGGTGAGATCGGCGTGCAGTTCCGGCAGGCTCGCGGCGTCTCCCTGCAGGATGCGACGTTGCACGATCGAGGCGATCCCGCCCACGATCGCCTCGGAAGTCTGGGCGGGCAGGGCGGAGGTGTCAGCTGACTGCAAGCGACCCTCCTCGATCAGGCTCGCAAACAAGGCAAGCGCAGACCGTTGGCGCTCGCAGGCCTCCGGGCCGGCGCCGAGCATCTCCACGAGCGCAACACGAGCGCCGCTCGGGTTGCGCGCGAGCGCAACCAGCAGGCTCTGGAGCGCCAGTCGCACACGCTCAGACCACGGCGCCGGTCGTTTGAATTGAGCGAGCGCGTCGCGCTCCACCTGGCCCAGCAGGTCGTCTGTCGCCTGCATGAAGCAGTCGTGCTTGTCGCAGAAATGCTCGCTGAACATGGCCTCTTCCAGGCCCGCGCTGGAGAGCACACGGCTCACGGTCGTGCGGTCATAGCCGCGTAGCGCCACCGTCTCGAGCATCGCGTCGAGCAGGCGCCTGCGCGGGTCCCCTCCGCCTTGCGTCATGACCATCAGCTGCGCCTCCGCCGAGGCGCCCGTAACTGCCTCGGACTCCGTGGCGGAGTGCCTGTCGTGAAACATCTCCTTACCTCCCAGTACCGATAGTAGACCCGATGGCCTCCGTATGTCAAGGCGATGTGTACGGGCGGGTACCGGTCGGTATATGGGGCTGGCGTGCGTGGGTTGACCTGAGTCCCTGCAGACCACTACTATCTCTGTAGTGGAGAGCGAGGGGAGCACTCACGGGAAGAGCGAGGGAGCCGCTGGCTCGGACTTGCCACTTGGTGTCGCAGAGGACAGCGAGGAGTTCCAGTACCACTCCGGGGCCGGCGACCTCGACCTGGCCGGAGAGTCAACCGACCGCGAGTGGTCGATCCGCTGCTTCGACGTGGTCAAGCGCCTAGCCGGCATCCCGGTGCTCAATGGCCTGAACGTCGCGATACCCGATGACATGATCACGGTCGTGCTCGGTCCTTCCGGTACCGGCAAGAGCGTGCTCATCAAGCACCTGATCGGGCTGATGTTCCCCGACTCGGGAGACGTCCAAGTGCTCGGCAACTCGGTTCCGACGCTGACGATGCCGAAGCTACTGGAATTGCGTCGCAGGATCGGCGTGCTCTTCCAGGACGGCGCCCTGTTCGGTTCGATGTCCGTGTTCGACAACGTGGCATTTCCCTTGCGCCAGCACACCGACATGTCCGAAGGCCAGATCGGCGAGCGGGTGCGCCAGCGTCTGGCCGACGTGGGACTCGCCGACGCGATGGACGACTCGCCCTCGCAGCTCTCCGGTGGGATGCGCAAGCGCGCCGGCTTCGCGCGAGCGCTTGTGACCGAACCGGACATCGTGATCTTCGACGAGCCCGACTCAGGCCTTGATCCGGTGCGCACCGCGCTCCTCTGCGAACTGATCCAGGAGATGCACGAGCTCCACGGTGGCACCTACATCGTCGTCACCCACAACATCGCCTCAGCACGCCAGATCGGCGAATACATCGCGCTGCTATGGCGGGGACGGATCGTGGAAGCGGGCGATGCAGAGCGGATGTTCTCCTCGGAGAACCCGTTCGTGCGCCAGTTCCTGAGCGGGTCGGCAAGCGGCCCGCTCGGCATGGACTGAGCCAACTGTCTGTGGCGGGGGCCTGGCCGTGTGCGAACATACGTTCGCATGGTCGTGTGCGTCCACATCCCCCGTTTCGCGCTGACGGTCGCCGCCGGTGGCGTGCAGGTATTGGCAGGCCGAGCGCTCGCGCTGGCTCCGATGGCGGGTTCAGAGCTGCGTGTGGGGGAGGTGTCGGGGGCCGCTGAGGCATATGGAGTGAGCGCCGGCATGGCCCTGGGAGAGGCGCTTGCGCGCTGCCCCGAGCTCCAGCTCCTACCGGCCGACCCGCTGGCTGTGGTCGAGGCGTGGGAGAGGATTGTGCAAGCTCTCGAGGGGATTGGCGCGGCGGTGGAGCCGGCCCGCGAGGGGCTCGCCTATTTCGAGGCTGCCGGGTTGCGGGGACTGCATGGCTCGGATACCCAGACCATTTCAGCCGCGCGCCGAGCGCTTGAGCGGCCGGCGAGGATTGGGGCGGGCCCCACGCGCTTCTGCGCGATGGCCGCGGCGCTCGGGACCAATGCTCGCCGCGTCAAGATCGTGCAAGCGCAAGCGGCGCCGAGCTATCTAGCCGCCCGACCGGTTGACTTGCTCGGCTTTCGCGAAGATACGGCTGCTCTGGTGGAGCCACTACGGCGTCTCGGCGTGCGCACGCTTGGCGAGCTGCGAAAGCTCGGACGCGATGCTTTGGCCGATCGCTTCGGCGAGTCGGGCACGCTCGCTTGTCATTTGGCCGACGGCGAAGACAGCCCACTTGTACCCCGGGGAGTCGAGGAGCTCTTGGAGGAGTCTCTGGATGTCGGGGATGCCGGCAGTGGACCAATGCTGGAACGCGTGCTGGGGGTGCTGGTCGATCGCCTGCTAGCGCGTCCGGAGCGTCGCGGCAGAACCGTGCGTGCGGTTGTGCTCTCGGCACGGCTCGTGGGCGGCGGCACATGGCGCGAGCGAGTCGTCTTTCGTCAGGCGCTCAGTGACGCAAAGCGTGTGAGCCTCGCTCTGTCGCTGCGTCTGCCACTGCTGCCGGAGCCCGCCGAGTCGCTGCGTCTCGGCGTGGAGCGCTTCGGTCCCGGGGGAGGAGACCAGCGCTCATTGCTAGAGCAAGACGAGCAGGCAAGACTTGCGCGTCTGGGGGAGGCAGTCAAGCAGGTGCGCACCGTGGCAGGCCACGACGCCGCGCTACGAGCCGTATGTGTCGACCCAGATTCGCGCGTGCCCGAGCGCAGGGTCGTGCTCACGCCGCTTCCGGGATGAAGGCTTCGCAGAGAGCCGGCAGTTCGCGAGCAGTGTCCCGATCGCGGGGAGCGTCTGGTTCGGGAGTAGCGTCTGGTTCGGGAGTAGCGTCTGGTGCGCGGGCAGCGTCTGGCTCACGGGCAGTGTCTGGCTCACGGGCAGCGTCTGGCTCACGGGCAGCGTCTGGCTCACGGGCAATGATGAGCACTCCTCGCGCTCTGAACCTGCCGCGCGCGGCTCGGGTGCGCGTGCAGGGGGAGATTCCCCGCGAGGTGAACGGCGAGCGAGTCGAAGCCGTACGCGAGTCGTGGTTGGTCGAGGACCGCTGGTGGACTGAGCACCCTTTGCGTCGCCGCTACTGGGAGCTCGTGAGCGGCGGTGGGCGCAACCTGATCGTCTTTCACGACCTGTGTGTCGGCGGTTGGTTCACCCAGGGGTCCTGAGGCGTTTCGAGGTTCAAAGGTGCGATCGACTCCGTCAGGCACGCCCCCATATGTCGAGCTTCATTGTCATTCGGCCTACTCGTTCCTGGACGGGGTCTCGCTGCCGGATGAGCTTGCCCATCGCGCGGCAGAGCTCGGACACGTCGCGCTGGCGCTGACAGACCACAACTCGGTGTCAGGCTCAATGGAGCTTGCTCAGATAGCCAAAGACGCAGGCGTGCAGGCGATCCACGGCGCCGAGGTGGACGTGACCGTGGCCGAGAAGCCGCAAGCCCATGGTGGCGGCGCGCCGTATGGTCACAAACCGGAGGGTGCTCGAGCAGGCACGCCCCTCAGATCCCCCAATCAAATCCGCCACCTGACGCTGCTGGTGCGCGATGCACGCGGATGGCGCAATCTATGCCGGATACTCACCCACGCCCATGCCGGCACGCGCGAGGGCAATGGGCGCGAGCGCACGGAACCTTCGGTGGCGCTCGAGACGGTGCTCGATCATGCGGAGGGACTCGTGTGCCTGACAGGCTGCGCCGAGCGTGGAGCGCATGAGCGCTCGACTGTGCGCCTGCTACTCGAGGCATTCGGGAGGCAGG
>DATCEK010000106.1:0-16345 GCA_036510155.1 Solirubrobacteraceae bacterium
CGCTCCAGCTTGGCCGAGCGCCTGGCGGCCTGGATCGTGCCCGAGCGCAATCCCGCCGGCGCTGTCTACGGGCTGATCACCCTCGGCGCGCTGCTTGCCGCCGAGAGCGGCCTGCGCGACACCTATCCCGAGACGATCGGCTCGGCGGCCATCGCTGTCCTCCTCTACTGGTTCGCCCACTCCTATTCAGACGTGCTCGGGCTGCGTCTTGACGAGCACGAGAGCTTCAGCTGGGCTGAGCTGTGGCAGACCTTCGGCCGCGACTGGGCGATCGCCAAGGGGGCCGGCGTACCGCTGCTGGCGCTGCTGGTCGCCTGGGCCACTGGCGCCAGTCAAGCCACCGGCGTGAGTGCCGCCGTCTGGACCACGGTTGCTTGCCTGGTCGCATTCGAGCTGGCGGCCGGCATTCGCTCCCATGCCCGACCGCTGGAGCTGGTGTTCGAGGTGATCGTCGGGGCCGGCATGGGCATCGGGATCCTGGCGCTGAGGGCGCTGTTGCACTAGCGACCAAAAGTCCGAAGAGCCTGTCCTGGGGCGCCTCTAGTACTTGAGATTCCTCCAAGAGCGGTCCGGCTCCCGTAGACAATAAATCTCTGACATGGAATGATATTGTTTCCAAGACTCCTTGATAGTCGAGGGGGTATAAGCATTCGAGGAGATAGAACACGTTGACGGAGGGCGGGAAGAACCTCGGCGGGACGGCGCCACTGTACGAGCGGTTGCCCAGGGGGCCCCACCAGATGAAGCCGCTGGAGGTCGCCAAGAACCAGCGGCGGCGGATGTACGGAGCGATGATCGAGGCGGTCGCGGCCAGCGGCTATGGGCGCACGAGCGTCAAGCAGGTTGTGATGCTCGCCGGGGTCTCCAGGCGCGCCTTCTACGAGCAGTTCGCAAACAAGGAAGAGTGCTTTCTGGCAACGCTCGACCTGGTCGCAAGCCAGGCCCTGGTCCACATCGCGGCTGGCTACCGCTCCACCGAAGGCACGCTCGAGCAGCGCATGGAGGCTGCGCTGCGCAGGTTCGCCGAGGTCGTCGCCAGCAACCCCAAGGGGGCGCGTCTGATGCTCGTCGACGCGCCCTCTGCCGGACCCGCAGGCTGGGAGCGATTGACCGAGACCATGCGCATCTTCGAGCAGCGGCTTGCGTCCAGCTTCGCGCATGCCCCGGATGCGGCGCCGCTGCCCGAGCCTGTGGCAAGAGCGATCGTCGGCGGCCTGCGCCGCGCCACTTTCGTGCGTCTGGTCGAACAGCGCACCAACGAGATGCCTGGGTTGGTGGAGGACATGTTGAGCTGGACGCTCGTGTTCAGGACCGTCGATCCGAGCCCGCTCGGTGGGCGGCTGCGTGCGGTGCCGAGCGAGAGCTGCGTCGGCGGCGAGGACGAACGTGCTCGCGTGCTGCGCTCTGCCTTGGAGCTGGCGTCTCTCGAAGGCTACGGGAACCTGACGCCGATGCGAATCGCCGACGAGGCTGGGGTCTCGATCGACACCTTCTTCGACATGTTCGACGAGATGGAGGAATGCTTCCTGGCGGCGATCGAGCAGCTCAGCGACGACGTGCGCAAAACCGTTTCCGATCCCGGCCTCACCTCCTCGGAATGGCCCACCGCGGTGCGCCGCTCGCTGGAGCGGATGATGCGCTACTTCGCCGCGCGGCCCGCCTACACACAGACGATCGCGACTGGCGTGTTTGCGATGGGACAGCGGGCCGTCGACCTGGTCGCACAGCTTGCCGCCGAGGTCGCCTCCAGGCTGACCGCGGGCGCGCCTGGTCCGCCCCTGAGCGGTCTTGCCCATGAGGGGATCGAAGGAGCCATATGGCACACGATCTACGCGCAGATTGCCGACGGCGGGACCGGCGCGCTGCCTGAGCTCTCCGACTACCTGGCCTATGTGGTGCTGGCGCCGTTTCTCGGCGCCGAGCAGGCCGCGCAGATCGTCACCGAGCAGCGCTCTGCCGAGAAGGTGGCCTGAAGGACGCATAGCCGCGCGGCGGAGCTAGCCGCGGGAAGCTTCCCGCGGGGCGCTCGAGGCGCCGAGCAGAATCTTCTTTGCCCGCGCGTCTAGCGCCGGCGCCGGTAACGCATCTCGGCGAAATGCGTGAGCACGATGCCGACCAGCAGCGAGACCACGATCACGATGATCAGCGGCGTCGAGCTCTTGCCGAAGATCCAGTTGACCTCCACCTGTTTGAGGTTGAGCACGGCGAACAATGTCATCAGGACAGCTAGCAGCACCGACGCTCCGGTGCGCGCCAGCTCGCGACGGCTGCGCTTTTGGAGCTGCGTCTGAGCGGGATCGGGCGTCGCCACAGCTTGATGCTACCCGCTCGACCGGGCCGCCAGCTCGTCCTGTACCCACGAGCAGCCGGCCGAAAGCTCGGCGACTCCCAGTGCTGCGGCCACATTCAGCGCCATACCGTGGCGAAAGAAGTCGTCCAGATCCTCTGACTCGGCCTCGGAGAGCTCGCCGGCCAGCGCCATCAGCTCGGCTGAGCGACGTCGTACGCGCGCTCGCACCACACCGTCGTCGCAGGCCGCGTACGCCTGATGCTGGAGCATCAGGTAGTCGCGGTCTGTCACCAGCAGCTGCTTGTAGGCGGTCCCCATCGCCGTCAGGACATCCTCGCAATGTGCCGGCGCTCGTCCGGCGCGATACTCGGCCGCCGCCTGGCTGAATGCTTCGGCGAAGCGATCGAAGCCGAATTCGACAGCGGCGATGAACAGCTCTCGCTTGCCTGCGAACAGGCTGAAGACGTACGGCTGGGCTACTCCCACTCGCCTTGCTATGCGGTCGACCGGCGTGCCGTGCAGGCCGCTGAGCGCGAACTCGTGAACTGCGGCGGCGATCAGGGCCTCGCGCCGCTCGGCGGCTGGAACCCTTTTGCGAACGGCATGGACCGCGCGCGCGCGGGAGGCATCGTCCTTTTGCGAAGAACCCACGCTCACGCCGGCTCCCCCGCGAGCACCGCATGCTGCGGCTCGACCAAGGCGGGCTCGACGTGCTCGTGCCCCTCCGCGGCAAGCGCTGCCGCCTCGGCTGCTCGTGGCGTGCGAAACGGCAGCAGCAAGGCCACCAAGGCACCTGCGCCGAGCACGGCCACGCCGACCCACATGGCCGGGATCAACCCGTTGACGAACTCCTGCGGCGAGCCGTAGCCTCCGGCGCCCGTGAACACCGTGGCCAGCACCGCTACTCCCAGGACGCCTCCGACCTCGCGGATCGCGTTGTTGGCGCCCGAGGCCTGGCCCGCTTGATCGACTCGCACCGAGGAGAGCACCGCGTTGGCTGAGGGGGCGAAGACGAGCGACATGCCTGCGCCCGCCATGATGAACGGGACGATCATGTGTGTATAGGGGACGTGGGTGGCGGTGATCAGAGCCAGCCAGCCTAGCCCCAACGCTTGCAAGCTCAGGCCCGCCACCATGAACGGGCGTGAGCCGAAGCGCTCGGAGAAGATTCCGGCCAGCGGCGCCACGACCATCGAGGCGCCCGTCCATACCAACAGCTTCAGGCCCGCTTGCAGTGGGGTGTTACCGAGCACGTTCTGCATGTACTGCGAGAGGAAGAAGATCGAGCCGAACATGCCGAAGTACATTGCCAGCGAGACGACATTTGTGACGGCGAAGGAGCGCTTGGCAAAGAAACTCATCGGCAGCATCGGGTAGCGCGCTCGGCGCTCCCATACGACAAACGCGGCCAGCAGCAGCGCGCCCACAATCAGCGACGCCAGGATCGATGGGGAGCTCCAGCCGAGCGATTGCGAGCGCACGAGCCCGAAGACGATCCCGAAGGCGCCCGTCCCGGCCAGCAGCAGGCCCGGCAAATCCAGGCTGCCGTAGGGGCCGCGACTCTCCGCGAGGCGGCGCATGGCTGTGGGCACCAACGCGATGCCGATCGGCACGTTCAGCCAGAAGATCCAGTGCCAGGAGATGCCCTGCACGACTGCGCCTCCCACTAGCGGGCCGATCGCTACTGCCGTGCCCGAGATGCCAGACCACACGCCCAACGCCATGCCGCGCCGTTCAGCCGGGAAGGCATCGGCAAGCAGGGTGAGCGTCAGCGGCGTGACGATCGCGGCGCCGGCGCCCTGCACGGCGCGCGCGGCGATCAGCAGGTTGCTCGTCGGCGCCAACGCTGCCGCGGCCGACGCCGCCGTGAAAACGCTCAACCCGATCAGGAACATGCGCTTGCGCCCGAAGCGATCGCCCAATGCGGCTCCCGTCAACAGCAGCACCGCGTAGGAGAGCACGTATGCGTTGACGGTCCACTCGAGCTCCTGGATCGAGGAGCCGAGGTCGCGGTGGATGCTCGGCAGCGCCACAGAGACCACTAGGTTGTCGAGGACGGTCATGAACAGCGCGACCGACACGATCGCAAGCGTCCAGTTACGACTCCTCGGCTTTGCTCGGGTGCTCATCGCTGGTCTCCCATGCTCGTGGATCGATTCTCACGGCGTATCTTAGCAGTCGCTAATAATTTTTGGGAAAGGTTTCCCCCGAGACGAACATTCCTACGCAAGGTCAGGGATGGCGGGCCTCGCGCGGACCTTGCCACGTGCCTTGCCACGTGGCGGTCGAATCCTCGGGGGCGCCCGTCTGGAGCGCCGGTTTTCTGTCCCCTCTCGCGATTGAGGCGGCGCGCAACGGGCAGAGCGCTGCGAGGATGAGAAGCAGTAACGACGAATAGGGGGAAGGATGAGCGCGAGAAGACATCTGCCGCTACTACTCGCTGCGGCCGCGGTCGTGTTGGCCAACAGCGGTTGTGGATCTTCGGGCACGAAGACCGTGTCCGTTTCCAGTTCCCTGCCATCTGAGAGCGCGACACAGCGCACGAGCACCACCGGCACGACCAAATCCTCCCCCACAACCACTACGCCTACTGTGACCACCACCGGCACGAATCCGACCGGCGGCGCGGAAACTACGCGTACCGGCAGCGCGCCCGCCTTCACCAAAGAATCGAGCGGCGGCGAAGGGCTTGCAGCAGCCGTGGCGCTCGTCAAAGCGCACGGGTACACCGCCGGGGAAACCTCGACCTACCGTCCCGGACAGACTTTGCGCGTGCTCGTCGGCACCCGCACCGGGTCGAGCGACGGATATGGCCAGCAGGCCTTCTTCTTCGTGGATGGGCGCTACATCGGCACCGACACGAGCGAACCGAGCTCGAGCGTCAAAGTGCTCGGCCAGAGCGACACCGAAGTGACGCTCGCCTATCCCCTCTACAAAAGCGGCGATCCGCTCGGCAAGCCCAGTGGCGAAAAGACAGTGCGCTTCCAGTTGAACAACGGCCGGCTCCTCGCGCTCGATCAGATTCCAGCTGCATCCGCTCGCAACGGCGGGTAGCACTTCGACCCAAAAAGGAGAGAAGATGCCCTCGTGTGGGTAGATTCATTGGCTGGGAGCCCGTATCCGCGGCCCCTGACCACTCCGACCCGGAAGGGGATCCGATGAGCCAAGCGATCGAAGGTCGCGCCGAGGAGCTGCTGAAAGACAAGAATTTCGTGCTCGTGTCCACCATTCGCCCAGACGGCTCTGTGCATGCGGCGCCCGCCTGGGTGGACGTGCAGGACGGTCGTCCTGTTTTGAACACCGCCGAAGGGCGCGCTTGGCCTCGCAACCTGGAGCGCGACCCGCGTGTGACGCTGACAGTGCAGAACATGGAGAATCCCTACGAGTACGTGACGATCCGCGGGCGCGTGGCCGAGCGTACGACCGCTGGGGCCGATGCGCATATCGACTCGCTCGCGATGAAGTACATGGGCAAGGAGTCCTACCCCTTCCGCCAGCCCGGCGAACAGCGCGTGATCGTTCGCGTCGACCCGGAATATGTGCACGTCAGCGGAGGCTGAGGAGTTCCTGGGCCTCAGTGGTATTCATCGACGCCCGATTCCGGCCTTGCTCGCCAGCCGCAGGCCGGGAACGGGAGCCCGAGCGCCCGATCCCAGCCTTGCTCGCCCAGCCGACGGCCGCAGGCCGGGAGCGGGAGCGGAGCCTGAGCGCAGCGGGGTTGTAGTCCTTATTTGTGGACGCGACCATAGTGGCTACGAAGAGTAGTCACTATCGTAATTTCACGAAAATTAGAAGTCATACCCTCCCTATTAGAAGTCATACCCTCCCTTTCACAAGCCTCTGAACGACTGACGAATCGATGAGCCGCCGCCACGGCGAAGGCGCTCGCGGCTGCTTGCGCAGCCAGTCTTCGCGTAGCAGCAGCTCGCCCCGCTGACGCGCGGCCAGCACGCACTTGCTGTGGGCGTGACGGCGCCGGCTTTTGTCGTCTTCGGGGAACATCAGCACGTGCTCGCTGAGCGCCGGCAAGTGCCGCCCGCAGATTGGGCAGCGGTACGTTGCAGGCTTGTTGCTGTGGGTGGCGCGCACCGTCCACCAACGCGCGGCGGGCAACTTGGACATAGAAGCATTGTCGCCGGGATCGTCGCCTCCCGGGAGGCAGATGCGAAGTTTCGCAAACCTCCCCATTGGCGCTTGCGTCCAATCGCTATAGCCTGCTATCTGGCGGAGGTGCATTTGGCTATTGGAAGCAACCCAATTGAGGACGATCTGGCGAGCACCGACTCGACGGATCCCGCCGAGCTCGTGCACGAGGCTCGCAAGGCGGTCAAGCGCATGCGCGCGCTTGCGCGACTGTTGCGCGACGAGCTCGGCGAGCAGGAGTTCTCCCGCGTCAATAGCTCGCTGCGCGACGCGGGCAGGCGCCTGGCGGGAGCTCGCGACGCGGAGGTGCGCCTTGCGACTTTGCACGAGCTGATCGAGCGTCACCCGCGCGCGCTCGCACCCGCGCGCGACCCAAGCAGGCACGCGCGCGTGCCTGCTACACGCGGACACGCGCTGGCGCCGCCGCTGGATCCACGCGGACAGGCGCTCGCGCCCTCCTCGCGACGACCTTCATCGGAGCGAGAGCACGAGCAAGGGCGCGAGGGCATCCGGCTTCTCGAGCAACGGCTACAGCGCGAACGTCTCGAGAACAGCCAGCCGTCGGACATCGACGAGGTGCTGTCCGACATCGCCGCGATGCGCGCGGAGCTTGGGCGCTTGAGCCTCGTCGATATCGACTTCGCCACGCTCGCTCCCGGCCTCGAGCGCATCTATCGCGAAGGCCGCCGCCGCTACAAACGCTGCGCGCGGACCGGTGGCTGCGAGGAGCAGGACGTGCACGACTGGCGCAAGCGGGTCAAGAGCCTCTACTACGCGCTTGACATGCTCGGCGCCAAGAAGGCCAAAGGCGCCCGCCGCCCCACACGCCGCGCAAACCGTCTTGGCGACCTGCTCGGCGCCGAGCACGACCTGTGGATGCTGTGCGTCTATGTCGAAGGCCATCCCGAGGCTTTCGGCGCGGACACCCTCGCACGAACCGAGCTGCTGAAGCGGATCGAGCGACGCCGCCGGCGTCAGCGCAAGCGGGCGCTTGCGCTTGGCGCGGGCTTGTACAGGCGCAAGCCTGGCAAGTTCACGCGGCGCATCGGCCGCGCGCTGGCCGGCTGAGCGACATCACAGCTCTTCGCTGTCGATCGTCCGAGCCCCGTTGCCACCCATACGCGGGGCGATCGGCGCGCTACCGCGCGCGCATCAAATCCACTGATCCGCTCAGGGTTTTTCCGTGAATAGCCGATGTAAAGGGCGACCCGCAACCCGATGCGTGCACTACCTCGACTCCATCCCTCGACGCTCGTCCTGGCCTCCTTGATCGGAGGTTTGGGCGTGTATGCCCTGCACACCACGGTCGGCTTCGGTGGGGCCGGCGGCGAGGGGCTCTTCCAGGATTGGATCTACAACGTCCTGATGCTCGGCGCTGCGCTGGTCGTGCTTGCACGCGCGGTGTCGGTGCGCGAGGACCGTGCGGCCTGGCTGGCGATGGGCGTCGGGCTTTTGTCCTGGGGCCTTGGCGAACTGTATTACGCGCTCTACATCGAAGGCACGAGCGGCGAAGCCGGCGGCAGCATCTCGCCTGCCGACATCCTCTTCCTGGCGATGTACCCCTGTTTTTACGTCGCCCTCGGGCTGCTCGCCAGACGCCACTTGCGCGAGCTGCGCGTCAGCATGTGGCTCGACGGGCTGATCGCCGGCCTCAGCGCCGCCAGCGTCGCCGCGGCCCTGATCCTGCCCCCGATCCTCGATGGCGCAACCGGCACGCACAGCTCGATCATCCTCTCGCTGGCCTACCCGATCGGGGACATGCTGTTGATGATGTTCGCGTTCGGCGCGCTCTCGATCACCGGCTGGCGCGCTGGCAACATGTGGCTGCTGATCGCGCTCAGCATGCTCGTCAGCGGCGTCGCCGACTCCACATACGTCTACCAGACGGTCACCGACTCCTACAAGTCGGGCACCTGGCTCGAATGCCTGTGGCCGCTGGCGGCGATATTGCTGGCGACGGCCGCCTGGATGCCGACGGCACGTGTGCAGCCTCGGCACATGAAGAGCTGGCAGATGATGTCGGTGCCGGCGCTCGCCCTGCTCAGCGCGCTCGGGGTGCTCGTGTACGGCAATGTCGGGCCGCGGCTCACACTGCCCGCCCTGATTCTCGCCGGGGCGACGGTGCTGGCGGTCGGCGTGCACCTGATTTTCACGCTGCGCGAGAATCTCCTGCTGCTCGCCCACTCGCGGCGACTGTCGCTCACCGACCCGCTCACCGGCCTCGGCAACAGGCGCCTGCTGATGGGCGACCTGCGCCTTGCCTGCAAGTCCGCCGACCGGCACGAGCCTTGGGAGCTGGTGCTCTACGACCTGGATGGCTTCAAGCTCTACAACGACACTTTCGGCCATCCGGCCGGCGATACGCTGCTGGTGCGTTTGAGCTCGCGCTTGAAGGGCGCCGTCGCGCCGCACGGCAGCGCATACCGGATGGGCGGCGACGAGTTCTGCGTGCTGTTCGACCGCTCCCAGCGAGACGAAGAGAACCTCGTGCAGCTGAGCGTCGCTGCGCTCTGCGAGCACGCTCCCAACTTTTCGATAACCGCCTCGCACGGTTCGGTGATGATCCCGGCCGAGATGGCCGACCCGGCTTCGATCCTGCAGCTGGCCGACCAGCGTCTGTACCGGCGCAAGGAGGAAGCCGCGGCACGACGGGCAACTGTGCGCCCGCATGTCGACGCGTCCTTGGGTGTGGGCACCGCGGGCCTTGACCCGTTGGACACTCGCCCGGCCGGTCTCGAGCCGCTGGCCACCCACCCGCCCGGCCTCGACCACCTGGGTGCGCCCCCTACGCGCGACCTGTTCGCCAAACTTGGCTCAGGCGACGCTGATGACCGTGAGGACGCTCTCGCCCTTGGGCAGGACGACGGCGGCCCGCTCGCCGGCACGGCGTCCGAGCAGCGCGCGGGCAACCGGCGAGTCCGCCGACAGCCGCCCGTCTGACGGCGAGGCGTCGTGCGAGCTGACGATCTGCCAAGCGCGCTCCTTGCCCGCCTCGTCGCGAACGACCACTGTTGAGCCGAACGCGACGGCCCCGTCGCTTGCCTGCGTGGCCTCGACCACCTCGGCGGTTGAGATCCGCTCGCGCAGTTTCGCGATCTTCGTCTCCAAGTGTGCCTGGTCGTTCTTTGCGTCGTGATACTCGCTGTTCTCCTTGAGGTCGCCCCACTCGCGCGCGGTTTTGATGCGCTCGGCGATCTCACGGCGACCCTCGCCTTCGAGGGCGGCCAGTTCGGCTTCGAGCTCCTGTAGGCCCTCGGCGGTGACCATGTTGGCGGCTTCGGTCGTCATCTGACATCTACCCTACTCGGCCTTGCCTCGCCGCGCTCAGGGGGTGCGGCGAGTCCTTCCAAAACCTCGATGCCCCCCGCGCGCGCGGGGGGCATCGGCCGATTTCTCGATCTCCCAGACGCGACGCTTCATGGCCTGTCCATCGCAAACCCGGTGCTTCCCGCCCGGGGGGGCATGCCCGCTCAGAAGTATGTGCCGGCCGGCGTGGACAGCAGCGCGTAGACCTGCACGACCGCCGCTTGATCCAAGAGCTGGGTGGACGGCGGCGAGCCGAACGCGAACAGGTTGTCGCTCAGGCGTTGGTGGACCCAGACGCTGTTCACGTATTCCTGGGCGAGCCTCGCGCCAGGCGGGTCGTGGGTGACCGCGTCGAGGTACATCAGGTTGCGCAAATAGACCGACGGGAAGAACGGGTTTTCCGAGAGCAGTCGCGGGACCGTGAAATAGGCGAGGGCGGCCTTTGCGGTTTGGCGGGCCTGGTAGAGGTAGGCGCCGTTGCCTGTTGCTTGGTAGAGCAGCGCGCCGGCGCCGATCATCGAGCCCTGGTTGTAGCTCCACAGCGTTGTGTCGATCACGCCGTGCAGGCGGATGTGGTCGTAATACAGTTCGCTCGGGGAGCGCAGACACGTACGCACCCATTCGTAGGCCTGCTCTGCGAATTGCAGGTATGTCGCGTCGCCGGTGAGACGATAGAGCTGCACGCCGAGCTCGGCGGCCGGCCCGTCGGTGACCGTGTTGCGTTCGGTGTTGCTCGGCGAATCCGAGAAGGGGATGCCGCCTGGACAGGCGAGCTTTGGGTTGCTCTGCCAGCCGGCCATCACGAACGCCATGATCTGCTCGGCTTTTTCGAGCATCGCCGCTTCGTGGTGCAGCTTGTACAGGCGCGCCAGCTCGATTCCCACCCACTCGTTGTCGTCGTAGTAGCTGGCGCCGCCCGGGGGCACCACCTCGCCGTTGAACGAGGGCAAGGCCGGCGGCGCGATTCCCGCCGCTTCGGCCGGTTCGGAGCCTTCGCCGTGTTCTTCGCTTTCTGGCTGTTCGCCGGTGCCCTGACCCGCTACTGGCGTTGGGGCGCCCCAGTACTTCTGCAGGCCGATGATGCGCGCTTTCAGTTCGTGTGAGTTGGCACTTGCCGCGCTTGCCGCTTGCCCCGGGATGTTGGCCACGCTGACGGTTGCCGCCAATGCTTGTGAGAATGGCCATAGGTAGGAGTACGGTTCGCCCTCATAGAGACCGGTGCCGGGGATGTAGAAGCTTTCCTGCATCGCCTTGAAGGCCAGCAGCGCACGGGCTGGGTTTCCGTGCAAGCCGGGCTTTGGCTTCTTCTTGGTCGGCGTTCTTGTCGTCTTGGTGGTCTTGCTCGGCGCTTTGCCGCTCGGCGTCGGCGCAGGAGCCGATCCTCCCGGTGCGACGCCTCCGAGGCCATTGGCGGAGCTGTGGGCGTATTCGCCTGGGCGCGCGAGCCTGCGCGGGCGTTGGGCGCCAGCCGGGTAGGGCGACACAGCTGAGCCGTTCGCCGTAGTCGATCCGTTCGTCACCCTGGGTCTCTTGTGGCCCACACGCGCCGCGGCCGTCGCGCCGGCAGGCGCTCCCGCGGACCCTCCTGCGCACACAAGCGCGCAGCCGACGGCCGTCAACAGACGCCGCATACCGACCCTCGACTATGTCCGCTTTTCCTGACCAAGATCCGACTCCCAGAACAAGCCACCACCGCAAACGATGCGCTGAATGTATTGTCCCCAAGCTGAGAACCTCCTTCATAAGAGGCGGCGCATCTCCTTACGGGAGACAGCGATGAGGGCATCGATCACGCGAGGAGAGACACGTGAAGACGGTTAGAGAGGCGACGTTCGAGCTGCTTCGCGAGCGCGGCATGACCACCCTGTTCGGCAATCCTGGCTCCACCGAGCTGCCGATGCTGACCGAGTTTCCCGCGGACTTTCGCTACGTGCTCGGGCTGCAGGAGGCGACCGTCGTGGGGCTTGCCGACGGCTACGCGCAGGCGAGCGGGCGGCCCACGCTCGTCAACCTGCACACCGCGCCCGGGGTCGGCAATGCGATGGGTGCGATCTTCAACGCACAGGCGAACAAGTCGCCGCTTGTGATCACCGCCGGCCAGCAGTACCGCTCGTTGATGACCTTGCAGGCGAACTTGACCAATCGCGACGCTTCCCGTGTGCCTGCGCCGCTTGTGAAGTGGAGCTATGAGCCACCGCGCGCCGAGGACGTGCCGCATGCGCTGGCGCGGGCGATCCACATGGCCTGCCTGCCTCCGCGCGGGCCCTCGTTTCTGTCGATCCCGATGGACGACTGGGGTGCCCACGTCGACGAGGATGCCGTTCGCCACCAGACCGGTCGCTCGGTCGCAGGGGCCACGCAGCCCTCACCCGAGGCGATCACGCGGCTTGCCGCGCGGCTGCACGCCGCCAAGCGTCCCGCGCTGATCGCCGGGCCGGAGATCGACGCTTCGGGCGGCTGGGAGGCAGCGATCGGGCTTGCTGAGATGCAGCGTCTTGCCGTGTATGCGACGCCTGCGACCGGCGGCGGACGCCTCGGCTTTCCCGAGGACCATTCCCTGTTCCAGGGCATCCTGCCACCCGCCGTACAGCCCCTCGGCGAAACGCTTGCCGCGCACGATTTCGTGCTTGCCGTTGGTACTTCTGTCTTTCCCTACTACCCCAACATACCTGGGCCGCTGCTTGCCCCGGGGACTACGCTCGTTGCCCTCACAAGCGATCCCGACGAGGCTGCGCGCGCGCCGATGGGCGATGCGATCCTGGCCGATCCCGCGCTCACGCTCGCGGCGCTTGCCGACGCCATCGGCGAGTCCGACCGGCCCGCCCCCCCGGTCCGGGCGGCACCCGAGGCGGCGCCGATCACCGATCCGATCAGCCCCTCTACCGCGGTGCGCGCGCTTGCCGAGGTCTTTCCCGAGGACGGGATCGTGGTGCTCGAGTCTCCCTCTGCCACGCTTGCCCTGCGCAACCAGCTGCGCCTGTCAAAGTCCGGCAGCTACCTCTTCTCCTCCGGTGGCGGGCTCGGCTTCGGCATGCCGGCCGCGATCGGGGCACAGATGGCGCAGCCGAGCCGGCCTGTCGTTTGCGTGATCGGCGAGGGCTCGGCCCAGTATGCGATCCAGAGCCTGTGGACCGCGGCAGCCTATGACGTGCCTGTGACTTTTTTGGTGTTGCGCAACGACGAGTACGCGATCCTCAAGTGGTTTGGCATGCTCGAGGACATCGTGGATGCGCCTGGCCTGGATCTGCCTGCGCTCGATTGCGCCGCTGTCGCCGGCGGCTACGGCGTCAATTCGCGCGTGGTCGACGGAGGCGACGGCAACGCGCTGAGCGACGCACTGAGCAAAGCGCTCGCATCGGACGAGCCCGAGCTGGTCGAAGTCAAGGTCGCTCCGGGTATGGCGTTGCGATGAAAAGTGGCCGTCCGGTTTTTACTGGGTTTTCTGACACGCCCTTTGCGGAGAACCACCAACCAACCATCCTCGCAGCGCCCCTCACAGACAACCACCAACCAACCATCCCAGCGCCCCTCACAGACAATCACCGGCGAACCATCCCCCCTGTTCCCCTCACTGACAGCCACCCACGAACCATTCCCCCACACCAAACATGACCGAAAACACGCCCGATGTGATCGTCGTCGGGGCCGGGCTCGCGGGCCTGGTCAGTACGCTCGAGCTGTTGCGCAGCGGACATACCGTTCTGCTGCTCGACCGCTGCCAAGCTCAGGAGATCGGCGGGCTTGCCCGGGAGGCGTTCGGCGGCATGTTCATGGTCGACTCGCCCGAGCAGCGTCGCTCTCGCATTCCCGACAACGAGCGCCTGGCGCTCGAGGACTGGCTGCGGATCGCCGAGTTCGATCCCGAGGACCACTGGCCTCGGCGCTGGGCCGAGCAGTACGTGACGCGGGCGCGCGACGATGTCGGCGGCTGGTTGCGCCAGCTCGGGGTGAAGTTCTTTCCCGTCGTCAACTGGGCCGAGCGCGGCAACTTCGGCGACGGCAACTCTGTGCCTCGCTTCCACCTGACCTGGGGGACCGGCAAGGCGCTTGTGCAAGCTGTTTGGGGCGCGATCGAAGCCCATCCGCGTCGCTCCGCGCTCGATCTGCGTCTGCGCTCGCGGGTCACCGGGCTGATCGTCGAGGACGGGCGAGCCGTCGGTTGCCGGGTTGGCGCAGAACACACTGTTCCCGGCGGCCGCCCACAGGAACATCATGACGGGCGCAGGTCGGCGCTCAGAGGGGTGGCTCAAACAGAGAGCACCACACTCGGGAGCGATCAGCCGGGTCGCGGGACCGCGGATCGGCCGCAGGACGGCGAGGGATATGAGGTCCGGGCCGCCAAGGCCGTTGTGATCGCCGCCGGCGGGATCGGCGGCAACCTCGAGCTGGTCCGCCGCGAGTGGCCGACCTCGCGGCTAGGTTCCGCGCCCGAGAAACTGTTGATGGGCTCGCACTACTACGCCGACGGTGCGCTGCACGAAGAGGTGCGCGAGCTCGGCGGGAACGTGACACACCTGTCTCGCATGTGGAACTACGCCGACGCTGTTCGCCATCCCCATCCCCAGCGCGAGCACCACGGGTTGAAGCTGATACCGCCGCGCTCTGGGGTCATGCTCGATCCCGATGGGCGTCGTTATGGACCCGTGCCGGTGATGCCGACCTTCGACGCCTACAGTGCGCTCGAGCGCATGTGCGAAGACGAGCGCAAGTACTCGTGGTTGATTTGCAACTTCAAGATCGCCAAGCGCGAGCTGGACGTGTCTGGCTCTCAGCACAATCCTCACCTGCGCGAGAAACGGCTTGTCCCGTTCCTGCTCAGCGTGTTGCTGGGCAAGCCTGGCCTGGTCAAGCACTTCCTCGAAGGCTCTCCCGACTTCGTGGCTGCCGGCTCGCTCGAGGAGCTTGGCGCGAAGATGAACGACGTGACCGCCGAGCTGACCGGCGAGCGCGCGATCGATCCCGCCGTGCTCGAGCGCGAGATCGGCCGCTACGACGAGACGATTGCTCGCGGCAAGGGGCTGTTCAACGACGATCAGTTGCGTCGTATCGGCCAGCTGCGCAACTGGCGCGGCGACCGCCTGCGTACCTCGCGCTTTCAGCCCATCGTCGATCCCAAAGCGATGCCTTTGCTTGCGATCCGCCTGCAGCCGATGGCGCGTAAGAGCCTTGGTGGCATTCAGACCGACCTCGGCTGCCGCGTGTTGCGCTCGCCCGCGGGCGCGGCGCACGCGGGCATCCGCGAATCCGGGTCCAACGAGCTCGGACAGGCGACCGAGCCGATCCCCGGCCTGTACGCGGTCGGCGAGGCCGCCGGCTTCGGCGGTGGCGGCGTGCACGGCATGCGCTCTTTGGAGGGGACGTTTCTCGGTGGGTGTGTATTCACCGGGCGCCTTGCCGCGGCGGCGATCGCCGGGGCCGAGCTGCCCTTGCGCATTCCCCCTCGCGTCGACTGAGGACCGGAGGTCAGTTTCCATTGCCTGTACTCATGGGGCTTGCCGCGATAGGAGGCCGGCAGGCGATGTATGTCTATTTTGTAAAATTACTATTATAGATACATGCATATATACTATAGAAACAGCCTGAAAATCAACATCGCCCTTCCCCTCGCTGCATCTCCCTCAAACATCCATGGACTCGCGAGTTTCCCGCTTTGAGTACGTCGCCGTCGGTCACGTCACCTGCGATGTGATCGACGGCGACACCGGCAAGACCATCTCCCAGGCCGGCGGCGGCGCTTTCTACAGCGGGCTGCAAGCAGCGCGCCTCGGGTTGCGTACCTTGATCGTCACCCAAGGGGGTGCCCCGCGAGATATACGCCTTGCTCGAGCCGTTCAGCGACGAGCTCGACCTGCGTGTGATTCCCGCTGGACATACCACCACGCTGAGCACACGCGGCTCCGGTGCGCAGCGCTCTCAGCGGCTGCTGGCCTGGGCCGGGCCGATGGTGGAGCCGCTCACACTCGATGCCGAGATCCTGCACCTGGCGCCCGTCGCGCGCGAGACGCCGACCACCTGGCGTGGGCAGACGCGCTTCGTCGGGCTCACGCCGCAAGGGCTCGTGCGCCGTTGGGAGCGCGGCGCGCGGCCAACGCTGGTTCAACTCGACGCCGGCTCGCTGGTGGGCGACGTGCCGCTCGCCGCCGGCGCGCAGGAAGCGCTTGCCGGCGACATCTCTCCCGTCGACTTGGACCCGCAAATGCTCCCTGGGCGCTTCAGCGCTGCCGTCATCTCAGAGGAGGAGTGTGAGAGCTGCCATGCGCTGTTCACTGCGGCTCGCCGCGGTGGAGCGTATGTCGCGGTGACCGCCGGACCGCGGCCGGCGACCGTTCATCTGCCGACGCCCGCTGCCGGCTCGGTTCTGCAGACCGAGGTGCCGCGCTTTGTACGAGCGCGCGATGACCTCGGTGCCGGCGATGTGTTTGCCGCCGCCTTCTTCGTTGCGCTCGAGGAGGGACGCGGGCCGCTCGAGGCCGCCGCTTTCGGCAACGCCGCGGCCGCGCTGCGGATCTCAGGCGTCGGTCCCGGATCGGTCGCGACTCGCACGGCGATCGAGGCGAGCACGAGTGCCGGGCGGCCCGAGCGGACTCGAGCGCCCGACCTACCCCG
>DATCEK010000107.1:0-52322 GCA_036510155.1 Solirubrobacteraceae bacterium
CTCCACAATCCAGGACTACCGTGGACACTTGCGGCGCCATCTCGTGCCGTTCTTCGGCGAGCGTCCAATCGACAAGATCGGGCCGGCTCAGGTCGCGCAGTACCTCAAGCGCAAGCGCAGCGACGGACTGTCATCGAAGACCGTCCAGAACCATCTGAACTTCCTGCACGGCGTCTTCTCGTTCGCTATTAAGCGCGGCTGGGCGCAAAGCAACCCCGTCGCGTATGTGGACCGCCCCAAGAAGAACCGTTCCCCGCACCAGCGCGTCCGTTTCCTGCAACCGCCCGAACTCGATGCGCTCATCAATGCGGCGCCCGACGACATGCTCGGCGCTGTCGAGCGAGTGCTCTACCTCGCGGCGGCGCTCACCGGGCTACGCCAGGGCGAGCTGCTTGGGCTGAAGTGGCTGGACATCGACTTCCATGCCTCCCGTGTCCGCGTGGCCGACAACTTCACGCGCGGGAAGATGGACACGCCCAAGTCCCACGAGGGACGGTCGGTCCCGATGGCCGCACGCCTCGGCCACGAGCTGGCGGCGCTGCGCGAGCGCACCCACTTCAAGCAAGACGACGATCTCGTCTTCTGCCATCCCGAGACCGGACACGTCCTCGACCCATCGAAGATGCGCAAGCGCTTCAAGGACGCGCTCAACCAAGCCGGGGCACGCACGATCACCTTCCACGAGCTGCGCCACACGTTCGGCACGCAGATGGCGGCAGCCGGAGCTCCGCTACGCGCGATCCAGGAGTGGATGGGCCACGCCGACGCCAAGACGACGGAGATCTACAGGCACTATGCGCCCGACCCTACGCACGGGGCTGCGCTCGTGGAGCGGGCGTTTGGCGCCGGACGCGGCGGCGATGACACCGATCCGCCGAATACCGTCGGTGCTGGCCGGTAGCGTCAAGGCGGTGTCCTCGTTTGCTCTACAGGCCTGGCAGCAGACACGCGGGCGTCAACTCGATGAGCTGGACGCCGCGCACGCCGCGGTAGGCGGCCGTGGTCCCGGGCGGCGCTCTGCGACCTTGCAGCTCAACCACGCGTACGCCGTTGTGCTCGCGTCGCAGTTCCAGGGCTTCTGTCGAGACCTACATAGCGAGTGCGCCGATACCGTCACCGACGCGATCACTATGACGGGCGATGCGTCCACGGTGGACGGGTCGGCTCTGGCCGATATCGCGCTGATGGCGCTGACCCGCAATCGCCAGCTGGACAGGGGCAACGCAAGTTCCGGAAGCATAGGCGCTGACTTCAAGGCGTTCGACCTCGACATCTGGGAGGCCGCGAGGCGGCTTGACGCTCGTACACCGATGAGGGCACGGCGGCTTGATCAGCTCAACGTTTGGCGCAACGCAATTGCGCACCAGGACTTCGACTTCTCGCAGCACCAGCGTGAGATGGTGGGCGAGCCGGCTCGGCTTGGGTTGAGCGACGTGCGCGCCTTTCGCTCGGCGTGCGACGGGTTGGCGGCGACGTTCGACCGGGCTCTCGCCGAGCACCTGCAAAGCATCGTTGGCAGCCGTGCCTGGTGATACCGTTGATCGCAAGATGAGTCGTCAGAACGGACATCGTCGGCAGCGTCGCGCCACCCCAAAGGTCGGTGCGTTCGTTGGTATCCGCATGGGCGCCGAGGTCAAGCGAGCCCGCGTCATCGAGGACCGTGGCAACATCGGTGTCGGTGGGCGCCGCCTCGTTCGTCTTGAGCTGGAACAGGACTCGATCGACGGCGATGAGCCCATCCGCTTCGAGCGGCCGGTTGAACGACTGCTCGACGCTCCTGCCTGAGACCCGGCGCGACGATCATCGGCGTCAGCTCTCTGCGCGTTGGTATGCCGCCAGATGTAGTTTCTCGATAAGTTTCGCCTATGGCAACTACCGGCGATGGGGCGCAGCCCAGTTCGGAGGCGGATAGCTGGCTGCATGCTCGCCTGATCCCGACCTACGGTATTCGGAGTCAGGACGAGCAAGAGAAGCGCGCGACCTCGTGCCTGCTGGCAGTGATGCACGGTGTTCCTGAGTTCGGCCATGCCCTGCTCCGAGAGTTGGGTGCGCCGAAGTCGCCAAGCATCGACACCTTCGCCGAGGTTCGCTTCAAGAGCGCCGACGGCAAGGTGGACATCCCCGACGGAGCGATCGTGTGTCAGCGAGGCGCGAAGCGCTGGACATGCCTGGTGGAGGTCAAGACCGGCTCCGCGATGTTGAAGGATGAGCAGGTCGGCAAATATCTCGACATCGCGCGCGATCACTGCTTCGACGGCGTGTTGACGATCTCAAACCAGATCACCCACAGCGCCTCCGAATCCCCGGTGACTGTGGACGGCCGCAAGCTCCGCAAAACAACCCTCTGGCACTTCTCGTGGTGGCGCATCCTGACGGAGGCAGTAGTGCTGAGCCGCAGGGGCGTGTCGGATTCCGATCAGGCTTGGGTTCTTCGAGAGTTGATCCACTACTTGACTGGTCGGGCGTCGGGCGTCGCCGGATTCGAGGACATGGGCAAAGACTGGGTTCCGGTGCGCACCGCAGCTCACGATGGGACGCTGCGTAGCGGAGATCCACGTGCGCGTCAGGTAGCGGAGCGATGGGACCAGCTCACCGAGTATCTATGTCTCAGCTTGTCGCAGGAACTTGGGCGCAACGTCGTGTCGGTTCGACCGCGCAAGCAGACGACCGGCGCCCGGCTCGACGAGCTGGAAAAGGCGTTGGCTACCGACGGAGACCTTCGCGCAACTATCCGTGTCCCGGATGCCGTCGGCGACATTCAGATACGGGCTGACCTCAAGTCTCGGCAAACGTCGCTCAGCGTGGATATGGCTGCTCCTTCAGAGGGCAGGCCGAAGTCCCGCATCAGTTGGTTGCTACGTCAGCTCACCGAGGCTTGGCCGGACCTACGCGTCGAGGTCTGGTATCCGCACGCCAGAGAGACGGTCGCGGCGACCCTTGAGCAAGCACGCGAGCGTCCAGAGATCCTTTTCTCCCCTGCGGACACTACGCGCGAGCCTCGATCGTTCGTGCTGACACTCAGCCGGCCGATGGGCCAGAAGCGAGGCCGCGACGAGGGCTCGTTCGTACGCGAGACGCGAGAACAGTCGGTGATGTTCTACCGCGACCTTGTGCAGAACCTGAAGGCATGGCAGGCTCGGCCGCCGCAAATTCGCCCTGAGCCTACTGTGGCCGACAGTAGCGACCCCCCATCGCCGCCCGACCTCTTGCCGCTTACGCCTGCCGACCATATGCTGCCTGCTCCCGCCAACGGCGACGCGCCGGGTGATGATGCGGCTGACGGACTTGTGCCTGAGTCGCCGCCGATGAGCCCGTTCCAAGGTTCCATTCAAGGTTCCGTTTTGAGCAAAACCGACCCCGCCGAGCCCGACACAACCCCAGCAACCACGGGCAATCCCACCGTACCCGACCCCCCTTGGGCGACCTCATAACCCGAAGGTCGTACGAATCCTGCCCCCGCTACTACTCGCCGGAACCCGCTTGTTTTAGGCGGGTTTCGTCGTTTTTGGGGCGGTGGCGGTGGCGGTGGGGCCTTGGGGGCGGGCGTGTGAACGGAAGTGCAAACATCGCCAGCCCGGCGCGACGTTGGCGTACGGACTCATGCGAACGCTGCGGGAAGGATGCTTTGGAGTCCGTCTATGAGCTGGAGGCCAGACGGAGTGGCTCGCGGGTCGATGAGCCATTGGAGGAGTAGCCCGTTGTGCACGGCGATCAGCAGGGAGGTGACGGCGTGCATATGGCTCTCGCTGATCTCCACATCGCCCAGGGCTGCAGCGAACGTATGGTTGCTACGGGACCGACCGCATATTCGGTCGCCGCTGCACGGTCAAGCGTCTAACGGGCAACTACAAGGTCCAACGCTTGTGCTCGATGACGACACAGTTGTCGACAAATCGGACAAGATCGTCGCCTGGGCTGAGGCCGACCCGAAGCCGTAGATAGGGGCGCGTGGGAGGCTCGTCCGGAGCGCAACGCGTGCCGGGTCGCGGCACAGTGCTGCTCGCCCGTGGTTGGGCGGAAGTCGCCTCGAGCGCACTGCGGGGTGCCGCGATGGTTCCGCGGGGGCTGTGGAGCCGCTTTTGCTTCATCCTCGTCACCTGCCTGCCCCCGGGGCAGGAGCACCGCACGGCGCTCGGCCGGCGCTCAAGCGGTTGCAGAGGTGGGCCGATGCTGTGGTCGTGCGCCCACATGGGCTTTCCAGAGTTGGCTTGTCACGTCCATTGAGAGGCGGTGCGACGTCTGGGTCCCAGGGCCGGGTTTTCCATGTCAGTTACCGCGTGCAGCTCGTTGGCATCCTGAGTCTCCTGCCCGGACCGATACTGCTCGCGGCGCTCATCTCGGTGCTCATATGGGGGCTCGCTCAGTTCAGCCTGATGTTCGTGATCCGAATCGGCCTGCCGCTCATCGTGCTAGCTGTTGGTCTTGGGTTTGCAGTGATTGATGTCCTCCCAAGATCTGTTGGACTGTCAATGGACGAGCGGGATGTTGCCCGCCTGAAGGCCATCGTTGGGCCGTTGTGCATGACGGCAGGACTCCGGGAGCCAAAGATTGTGTTCCACTCAGCTCCTTACGCGAACAGCTGGACGGACGGGTTCGGTTCTCCGCCAACGTTGCATGTGACGTCGCGACTGTTTGAAATTCTCGATGATCACCAACTCTCCGCGGTGATCGCCCATGAGCTCTCGCATGTGGCTCAGAAGGACTCGGCTCTTATGTCCGCTGTCAACGCTCCCGTAGTGCTGATGCTCGGGTTTGGCCGGTTTTTTGACATGTATGCCGCGACAGGGTGGAGGCGGGTGTGGCCGATCTTGCTCATCCCGATCGGCGTGTTGCTCATTAGCCTGGGTTCCATCTGTCGCGCTGTCGCCTCGGGCTTTTCTCGTGCTCGAGAGCTGGAGGCTGATGCGGGAGCGGCTCGGTTGACCGGGAACCCGGCTGCGCTTGCAGCGGCACTCATCGCCATCGGCGGGTCAAGTGACGGTATTGCGTCGGTCGACCTTCGCCGAGCCGAAAGCCTCAATCTGCTGCACATCGTGGCGGTTGGCGGTGAGCATCGCGTATTCCGAACTCACCCGCCTCTGAAGCGCCGGCTCGAGCAGCTCTCCCACATCGAGGCGCGCCTCCAACGCAAAGGGTTGGGCGAGAATGGCGGGTAAGCGGCTCTGAGTCGCCGCTCGGAGCGTTCCGATCGCCGCGTGAGAAAATTGGTCGATGCGCGTCAAGAAAGGAAGTCCTGCGCCTGAACCTCCCGGGCACATCGCGACCCTCATTCATACTCTCGAGGAGTCTGGGTTTCGGACTGTCTACAGGGATGAGGTGGCTGGAGGGTTCGGCGATTTCATGCAGGTGTTGGAGCGCTCGCCTGTGCGAATTCGTGTGGTCCGCGACCGTGGCGTGTGGAGCGTCCAGCTCACGGCAGACGGATGGCCGCGAGATCCACGCTGGGGAGAGCCTTGGGTTCTGCTTCCACCCACGGTAGGCAGCCGTACCTCTCCGCAGTGACCGGACGTTGTATAGAGAACTATGAGTAGGCCGATCAGCCGGCGGCCGCGCGGCTCAAGCATGGTCTGGCGCGCGGCGATACTAGTGGCGTGTCAGGGCCCGATCGGAATGTTTTTTGGAGTAGCAGGCATGTTGGCCACTCAGCGAGCGGCGAGAAGGCAGTCCGCAATCGTGTGGGGGTACGGACGAACACGCCGCTTCGTCCGCCACCTCCGCCGGACGGCCATCTCGATCTAGCAGCGATTGGCGCGATCAGGAGGAGAAGGGACACCGCGGCGCTGCTGGGTCTGTTGTCGCGCGATGATGTTCAGGCATCACCGAAGCTGCGCCGCTCGATCGTCATGGGGCTCGCCCTTTCGCGCGACCCTGAATCAGTGCAGACCGTCGTGGGGATCGCTGAGCATGACCCCGACCACAAGGTGCGACTGCGGGCGATGGCAGGACTGGGTGTTCTCGGTGACCGGTCAACGGTCCCGTTCCTCGCTCACACGCTCGAGCACGCCTCAGACGTTGGAATCAAGCTCCACGCGATCGGGGCGCTCGCTCACACGTTCGCCAACGATGCGGTTCGCCCACTGATCGCAGCCTTGGAGGACTCGAGTGCGATGGTGAGGACAGCTGCGGCAGACGCGCTCGTGCAGATCGGCGATCCCGCCGCGATGTCCGCGATCGACGCGGCTCGGCGACGCGCATGGAACCCCTATGTCCGCCTCAGCCTGCGCGACGCACTTCGGCGGATGAGAACAAGCGCGTCGCCGAACCGAGCGTGATAATCCACGAACGGATGCGAAGCCAGCAGCCTGTGCGTTCGGGCTATCGGCCATTGCTGCGACTCGCCGGCGCCGGCGAGCTCTACGGGATGGTGGAAGTGATGTTCGTCGCTGACGAGTGGGTCGAGCCTGGTGGCGGTGCATTGGCTCGGATCGGGTTGGCAGCCCCTGAGGTCCTCCCGGTGCTGGAGGCTGGGGATGAGTTCGAGGTGCTCGAGGGGCTTCGTGTTGTGGAGCGTGGTCGCGTGATCGACCCGCCGACGATCACTCGATAATCCAAGATAGGTTGGGGCGCGAGAGAACAGATGACGACAGATGGCTATTTGAGCGAATACACGGCACGAGGCTTTTCGCGGGAGGAAGCGGAGGCATGGTTTCGTGCATGGTTCAAAGGTCCTGCAGCGAGGCTGTGGTGTGACGCGGGCTTTGAGCCCGAGGAGGCACACGTGTGGGGGGAGGCACTCTTCGACCCGCAGGAGGCCAAGCCCTGGCGCGAGGCTCTGATGCCTCTCGTGGTGGATAAGGCAGTTAGGGAGCACGCCGAATGGGGACAATGGCGGGCCGCGTGTGGAGCAGCCGCCCATTGGCGCGACGCCGGCTTCTCCCCTGAGGAGGCCGTCCCCTGGCAGACGGTTGGATTCGGTCCCCACGACGCGAAGATAGCCGCGCGGTTTCGCGCTACGGGTCTAGGACCCGAGGACGCGCAAGCCGGTCGGTCCTCCAGGATGGCCGACTCAGACGTGACTGAGGGCTAACGATTTCCGCAACTCGTCAACCGTCCCACACGAGAATCCCAGTACTCGATTCTCTCCTACCCGCCAGCGCTGCTTTGCGGCTAGAGTGGGTGCGAGTGGGCCTAGTTCGGCTGTGCGTTAGCGGGATGCTCGTTGAGCCATCCGTAAAATGTCTGGCCTGATGAGCGGGGTTATCGTGAACGTAGGCTTGACAGGGCTTGGTGTGCTGGGGTCTGAATGCGCGTAGGGGGATGGCTCAGAAGTGGGAGGCGAGTCGCCGGTCTGTGTGCGGTCGCTGTTCTTGGCACTTCGGCGGTAGCTGTGTCGGGGGCGTTCTCGTCTCCGGCATCAATGACGGAAAAGGCGATTTTCGCGGCGCGCGCACCCTTGATGGACTTCTTCAACAAGAACGCCGGCGCCTTGTGTTCGGACTTCACGCAGTCGGCGGCGGCGAGTTTGGCGAGAGGCCAGCCGGGTGGAAAAAACTGCCAAATGCGGGTCAGCCGAGCATTTGCTCAGGGCGCGATCCTCGGAGCAGCGAAATCCCACAGTCTGTTGGCGGCAACCAAAGCCACGCGCGTGACCGGGCATGGCGACAACGCTCGTGTGGTGTTCGTGTTTACCGAAGGACAACGCGCTGGCAAATTCACGCTCGAACTTCAACGGCAGGACGGACGGTGGCGTGTGGCGACACGTCCGCTTCTGGAACTCGTGGTCTGTGACATTCGGCTCTACGAGGGCACCTGTCCAAACAAAACCCCAGTTGTCGTGCTTGCGTTCATGACCGAAATGACATCTGCCCCGTTCATCCCGCCGGCCATTAAGCATATTGGCGGTCGTGTGTCTCAGGAATACAAGGCCGGCGCGAAGGTAATGGCGCAGTCAGGCTGCCTCGCGTGTCACCGCATTGGCGACGACGGAAACCGAGGGCCGGGCCAGAACCTGACTCACATCGGCGCGCGACTGGACGAAGCGCAGATCGAGCGAGCGATCCGCGACCCGTCTGCGCCGATGCCATCCTTCAAGAACCTCCCGACGGCAAGGTTTCACGCTCTCGTGAGATTCCTGGAGCTTCTCCGCTAGAGCGATGGTGGTCGTTCCGTGGGCTGTTCACGTCGTCGACGCTTGGATCTTCAGCAGCTGGTCTGCATAGCCCACAGCGAGAAGGCGCTCGTCGGTGATCCCAAACGCCGCGCGCAGCTCCACGATGAGATTGTGCTCGTGCGCGAGTTCTGAGTCCGCAGGCGCGACGGCCTCGAGCTCGATGAACTCTCCGAGCTGCTCAACCCGGTCGAGATGGATACGCACGTCGCGCCAGAGGAACAAGCGACGATGCTTGGTCACCACGACGCGTATCCCGATCGCGTCATCGAGAGCTGCGCTGAGAACGGCACCGTCGTCGACCTCAATGATCCGATAGCGACTCTCGCGTTGTTGGGGTTCGTTGGCGCGCTGGAACTGGATCAGGTGTTGGCGGCCAGGTCGCTCCTCACGGAGCTTCAGCCCGCCGCTCGCGACTTGGAAATAGGTGTCGCGCTGCCAAATCTCGCCGCGGTCCTCCGCGCCGAGGGTTCGGCATACCTCCAGTGAGCGGACACGATCCGGGTCGTGTGCCTTCAGCTCGATATTTCGTCGCGGCTGCTCCAAGCGCTCGAATTCTGAACTGTGCGGCGGCGCTTTCGGCACGGCCGTTGGGCTGGCCTCGTTAGGCTGCGCGTAGATGCTGGCTGCTGAATTGTGCCGTCCTGGTGCGTCGCTCATCGAGCTGGTCGAAGCTGTTCGCTCTCTCCCATATGGCCGTCCGAGCGACCGGACCGTAAAGGGGATGTTGCGCGAGAGGCGAGGCACCTGCTCCACCAAGCACCTGTTTCTGGCGGGGCTTTTGGCTGAGCGTTGCCCCGAGACCGACCCGACGATCATGCATCGCGTCTACGTGCTTGATCGCGCTCGGGCCGGCGAGTTGTTCGGTCGCGATGTTGCCGAGGTAGTGCCTGAGATGGGGCTCACAGATGTCCACCGCTATCTCACGATCAAAGCGGCCGATCAGATCAGCCAAGCGAGCCTCAGCTATGAGAAGGAGCAGAACCCCGACAGCTTCAACGAGCCGCTCGCGAAGTTCGACACGCGGCACCGGCTTCTGGATGCGATCGGATGGAGCAACGAGACACGCACGATTCAGATCGAGGACGAGCAGCGCGGGCTACTCGCGACGGCTCTGCAGGAACGAGTCGTCGCCGACCGCGAGCACGTCGCCGATCCCGTGACGGGCGTCGACGCGCGCGAGACGACCGAACACGACGTCTACGCCGTCGAGGGCTTCCTGGCGGTCAACGGCCTCACTGCAGGTGGATGATGGCCGCGAAGCTCGAGAAGACGCGCACCCCCGGCATCTTCAAGCGCGGTAGCCGCTACGTCTTCTCCTACCGGGCAAACGGAAAGCAACGCCGGGAGTCCGGCCGCACACTCGACGAGGCCCGCCGCGCCAAGGCCGCGAGGACGACAGACATCGGTCGCGGCGAGTTCGAGGAACGCGCACGGATCACGCTGCATGAGTACGCACGCGAGTGGATCGAGCGCTACCAAGGCACGGGCGGAGCGGCTTTCGCGAGGAGACCCGCACGGAGTACAGGACTCTGCTCAACCGGTTCGCGCTGCGCTACTTCTCCCCACAAACGAAGCTCACGACCAGCTCGCTTCATTCATCGGATGGCTATGCGAACAGACAAAGTCCGCCGCAACCAAGGAGAACCCGAAGCGACGAGTGCCGTTGTCGGACAAGACCGTGCGCAACGCACTTGGGCCGCTCACGGCCTGCTTGGCGAGTGCGCGCCGCGAGGGACTGATCCGCCACAGTCCAGCCACAGGCGCTGCGCTCCCGCATCGTGCGCGCGTAGACGAGGACGAGGACCAACCGCGACCGTTCCCACGTACTGAAGACGAGGACGGCGCGCCGGTCGAGACGATGGAGCTGGTCGTCTCGCATGTGGAGTCCACGCACCGCTTGATGTTCGAGCTGCTGGCCGCGACTGGCCTGCGCCGCTCAGAGCTGCTCGTACTGTGCGGGCGGCATCTCGAGCTCGACGGCGACCACCCACATGTGAAGGTGGGCCAGCGTGTGCGCCGCCGACGCGGCGAGGGACTTGTGATCGGGCCGCTGAAGTCCCGCTACGCCAAACGCGACGTACCGATCCCGTCCTTGCTTGCGGATCGTCTACGTGCTCTCGGGACCGCTCCTGGCGAGTTGGTGTTCGCGACGGCCGCCGGCACGGTGCTCGACCCAGACGACCTCGCCACGCGAGTGCTTGCGCCTGCGTGTAAGGCGGCGGGGGTCGAGTGGGCAGGCTTCCACACTTCCGTCATACCGTTGCGTCGCGGCTGTTCGCGGAGGGGCGCAACGTCGTGCAGGTGCAGCGCTGGCTCGGCCATCATTCGGCCAGCTTCACGCTCGACACCTACGTCCACCTGCTCGACAACGATCTCGGAGAGCCACTCACGGCTGCGTCGTAGCACGGTGCGCGCTGGACGTTCTCGGACGATAAGGGCGCACTGTCCTCGGAGGCGTGATTTCGCGCCTGTATTTCCTCTTCAAGCGTGCTCAGATGTCGGCCAAGGCTCGGTCGAATGCGTCGAGCTCCGCCGAGAGAGCCGTGCTGTCTTCGGCCTGGGCGAGCGCGGCCCAGAATCCCGCGCGCGGATGTCCTACGGGCGCCTTTGCGATGCGTCTCACGGCGCGTCGCAGTGCTCTCAGCTCGGGACCTTGAGGCTTGGCTGGGATGCGAGCCTCGATCGAGATCGCGCGCTGCCAGAACTCGTGCGGCTCGGCATCTTGCAGGCAGCGGGTGGCGACGATCAGGCGATGGCATCGAGCGGTCCACTCCTCGGGCGTGCGTTGGCTGCCCCGTGCCAGCTGTGAGGACTGCATTGCGTTTATGTGGTGCCAGAACCTTGTGTTCCTGTCGATGCACGCTGACCACTCCTGCAGGCGCCAAAGCGCGCCGGACCAAGGCTCGTCCTGGGCGGACGGCAGGCTCCGCTGGACGATCTCCTTGGCGTACCTGTGGGGTGCATAGGTGCTGAGCGCGTCCCAGTCAGCCGGTCGCAGCATCGCGGCGAGCAGCACGTCGATGTCGTAGATCTGCCGGGCGATGGCCGGCTCGCGATCGGCGTCGATGCCGACCGGGGGCTCGACGAGCGTCAGGAGCTTGAGCGCCACTTGGTAGGGAAGCTGCGGCACGAGCGCTGTCAGGGACTGGCCCACGACGCCATGAGCGACAATGATCGTGTCGGATGGCGGCAGCTCGTCATCGAGATGGAACTCCAGCTTCACCGTCAGGGTGTCGATCGTCGGATTGGGGTCGAAAAGCTTGGGCACGGCGACCCTGTAGGCGAGCAACGGCAACTCTTCGGCGCCCTCGGGCTTGGGAATGCGCTGCGGCTGCAGTAGCCGGTCGGGCATTCCGGAGAAGCGGCGCGCGAGAGCGTCGAGAAGCGCCTGGACATCCTGCGGGCTGGCGCTGGTCAGATAGTCGTTGTCGGCGCTACCGCGCAAGCTGGAGAGGTCCATGCGCAGCGCGGCGCCGTTGCCGCCCATCAGCAAGATGTGCAAGCCCATATCGCGGGCGAGTTCCTGCAATTGCTGGTGAAGCTCGACGCACCATGCCGCGATCTCGGCTGTGTACTGGCTCGTGATCCCGGTCACTCGTTGCTGCTCGGCAAGCAACGCCGGGTTGCGCACCCAATCGAGCTTGAAGAGGTGTTGTTGCGAGGCGGGGATGCTCATGGTGACCGGTAGCCGCTGCGCAGTGCAGCGATCTCTGGATTCTCCGGGACGGGTGTGGTTTGCTCGATCTTCTCCAGCCAGGTGTCGTAGCGCATCCGCTTGGCATAGCGGGCAAGGCGGCTCTCTTCGCAGTCCGATTGCCGCAACGCGTGCAGAATGCGTCCGACCTCACCTAGGTCGAATGGCAGGCCGCTGCGCCGTGTCTCGCGCAGCAGGTCGACCCAAGCCTTCTCGGGGGAGGCGACATGGCCGATCACGCCGTAGCGCCGGGCCGCATCGCCCTGCCCGCGCAGCAGCACGACGCGGGACAGATCTCCCACCTCCACGCCTGCCAGCCGGCCGGCAGGGACCACCACAAAGCCCGCGTCGGCGAGCGTGCGCGCCGTCTCGCTTACCGCGTAGGGCTCGGCGTAGACGACATGCGGGTACGCGTAGACGAACTGGTGAGCGAACCGAGCCAGCACGTCAAACGCCGTAATGTGCGCCTCGATGCCGGCATCTGCCAGCACGCCGACGATCTCTCGGCCCGTAGACGGGAGTGGCAGCGACTCTGTCGCCGCGAGCGCGTACTGACCGTGGCCATGACGGACTACCTGGCCGCTGTCCACCAGCTCCGCCAAGCGGCGGTAGAGCGTGCGCTCCGCCCAACCCAGACGCCTGCGCAGATCACGCGGGGTCGCGGCACCGCCTACGCGACGGATGTCGTCGAGTACCGCTGAAACACTCTGGGACTTTGGAGAACTCAGACTCACTGGCATAAATGTACCACATTATAGGGCGTGCGGTACTTATCGGCCAGTGGGCAGCCGGATCAAAGTGCAAACATGCCCGACGCCATTCCACGACATCGGCAAATCGGGCGGAAGCCAAATCCTCAGCAATAGAGCCAGATAGCCGGACCAACGACACACCAAGGTACCCCCGACTCTTCGATCTGCGGCGCCCGCTTGTCGAATGATCGGCCTTGCGGTCGCGAGCGTGCTAGTTGGCGAGCTACTACGCAAGCCTGGACAAGCGCTCCTGCTGTCTCCCGGTCTGCGCGTTGTCGTGGCCGAGCATCGGTGGAGCTAGGCCGAGCATGGGCTTACGCGCCGTGGACAGTCGACACGCTGCGCGAGGAGCTTGAAGCGCAGCACCGAGAGCTGACCAGTTGCAAAGGGGTCTCTCGTGCGGTTCGGGAGACCTTCGTCCGAGTGTCGCGGCAACGCTGACGATAAACGCGAGCAGCCCGAACCCGCCGACATAGCCGAGTCCGCGTATGCCCCATCGGGTCGCCACGAAGATGAGCGCTACCGATACTACGAGCAAATAGAGGTCCCATCCGAAGTGTTGAATCCCACTCGTGTGAGCGACATGAGCGAGCGACGTCACCGCTGAGCCACCTCGACTGTGGGGGATAGGCGCAGCCGGGAAAGCTCGATGCGGCGCGAGAGGACGAGCTGGGAGCCTGTGGTGAGATGCCGCGTATGTACGAACTGCGCGGGGCATGCTGCCTTCGACGCTGATTGGACGAGCCCGAAGACGCCCGGACGTAGTCGTCGTCACGCTCGGGCCTTCGGTAATCGCCAGTAGCGGTCGAAACAATGCGACGACCCCGCCGACGATCACGCCAAACACGCCGGCGCCCACAGCGTGCTTTGGCTGCTGTCTCGCCGGGTGATTGAAGCCCTCGAAAGTGCAAACAAAGTGCAAACATGCCCCCACCATTCCACGACATGGACAAATCGAGCCAAAGCCGAATCCTCAGCAATAGAGCCAAACTGACCGACCACACGACACCCCAAAGCACCCCCGGAATGGGCTCATAACCCGAAGGTCGCAGGTTCAGGTCGTAGCAGGGGGTAGCGGCTGGGCCGCGAATTTTGTTGTGTCTTTCGTGGGGTTGTCTCGGGAGGAGCTTGAGGCGCTGGTTGTTGAGCAGGCGACGCTGATCGCGGGGTCGCGGACCTCGGTCGCTGATTTGAAGCGGCGGCTACGCAGAACTCGCAGAATTGCGGTATCGCAGTGTTCGGCCTCGAGCGCCCGCCTATCGGCGTCTGGATCCTCACCGGTGGGATAATCGTCTCCCGCTCCGCACGCCAACGGGAGCACTGAGCATCCATTCCACGCCGGGCCGGGGAACGTCGCGTCTATCGCGACGCGCTGCCCATCAAGAAGGATCGTTAGATATCTGTGGACGTCAGCCAGACAGCTGTCCTCCGGAACGGTCTGCGCTACCTGCTCGCCGTAGCGCTGCAGGGCCTTGGCGCGATCGAGCCGGTAGATGCGATGGACGATCAGCGGCTGGGTCTCGGGGAACTGTTCGGCCAGTCTCTGGGCGAGGAACAGGTGCTTTGTCGAGCAGGTGCCGCGACGCTCGCGAAGCATCTCCTCGACCGTCCGCTCGCTCGGACGGCCATACGGCAGTGCGCGCACTGCTTCGACAAGCTCGACCAACGAAACCTCCGACGAATTGAGCGGGTCGCTAGGCAGAGAGCTCGGCCATCGTGAACAGCGAACGCAAATGCAAACCATGTTCGGCGAGCCGATCTTTGCCGCCGGCTTCACGGTCGATGACGCAAAGCACCGTCTCTATCTGCGCTCCCCGCTCGCGCAACTCGCAGGTGGACTCGATGACCTGGCCGGCGGTGGTGATGACATCCTCGATCACGACGAGACGCTTACCGTGGATCTCGATGCCCTCAGCCAACCGGCTGGTGCCGTAGGTCTTGGCTTGTTTGCGCACGAACACCGTCGGCAGCCCACAGACCTGCGAGAGCACCGTGGCGAGCGGAACGCCGCCGAGCTCTAGTCCCGCGACTGCCTCGGCCCGGCCAGGCAGCAACCGGGCGAGAGCTTCGGCGACCTCGCGCAACAGGCGCGGATCGGCCTCGAAGGCGTACTTATCGAAGTAGTCGTCTGCGGTGGCGCCTGAGCGAAGCGTGAACCGTCCCGTGAGGTGTGCTCGCGCAACGATGCGTCGAGCAAGCGCCATCCGGTTCGCTTGGGCTTGCGTCGTCACTTTCGTAGTCGCCAGGGCGGGTCGAGCCGATTCTCACCGGCGTAGTAGATGAATATGCGGTGTCCGTCCGGGTCGAGCAGGATCGCCTCGCGCCACAGGTACGGTTGATCAACGGGATCGCAAACGAACTCGAATCCTGTCTGCCTGAGCTGCTGGACAGTGTGGTCGACGTGCTCGACCTCGAAGTGGATGCTTGCCCCCGTTTGGACCGCATCGGCCTGATGCAGCGAGAGGGTCGTGTCGCCGTCAGGCGCCAACAACCGGGCGTAGTGCGGATAATTTGCGACGATCTGTGTGAGCCCAAGCCTGACGTAGAAGGCCGCCGAGCGCTTCACGTCGCTAGCGGGAAGCGTGATGTGGTTGAGCCGCATGTTGGCGACGATACCGTCGGGCGCTCTAAGCCGGCGGGTCACAGCGTCTCGCTAGCGGAGAGGTGCCCTAACGGGAGGCTGATGGCAGAGCGCGCCGCCATCCCGCGTTACTCGCTGACCCTCATCGTCATGTAGGTGGTGTTTGGACTGTGGCGGTAGTCGCCGAATGGCTCGCACGGTGCGAATCCCGCGCTGGCGTAGAGCGAGCGGGCTGGCGCGAATGCTTCTTGGACCCCAGTCTCCAAACTCACGTGTTCGAAGCCGCGCTCGCGGGCGACGGCGAGGAGGTGGTCGAGCATTGCGCGGCCAATGCCCAGGCCGCGGACATGCTCGGCGGTATGCATCGTCTTCAGCTCCGCGTGCTGACCATCAAGCCGCTCGAGCGCGCCGATCGCGACCAGCTCCCCGCGGCAGCGGATACTGAAGAGGGTGACGGCGGGGTCGAGCAGGCGATCGACCGCGAGCGCGTGCGCATCCTGGGGCGGACTGTGCAAACGCCCGAACTTCAGATGATGCTCGACAAGCCCTCGCACGTCATCGAGTCTTGGATCGGCGATCGCGATGTTGAGCACATCCATCGAGACGCGAGATTAACAGCGAGATTGGCCGCGACGGTTATAAGGGGTGCGCAACATGAAAGGCTTGCATCGTGAGTTTCCGGTATCGCCTTCTCTACCGCTTGGGGTACACCCCGTGGGACCAGGGGGACCACGTACCGGCGGAGCTTGCCGCGCTCGTGCAGGGCCCCTCGGCGCTCACGCCCGGCAAGGCGATCGACATTGGTTGTGGCACCGGCACCCAGGCTGTCTATCTGGCGCGGCGGGGCTGGCAGGTCACCGGTGTCGACGTAGTCGAGCATGCTCTCGACCAAGCTCGCCGTCGCGCCGAAAGTGCAGGTGTCGCTGCGCGCTGGATCACGGGCGATGTGACCAAGCTCCCAAGCCTTGGTTTGGGAGAGGGCTACAGGCTGATCCATGATCGTGGCTGCTTCCACGACCTGTCCGAGCAGGCTCGCGACGCCTATGTGGCTGGCGTTACCTCGCTTGCTGCACCGGCCGCGACGTTGCTGTTGATGACGTTCGTGCCTGGCTCGAGGAGGATGGGTGTGGCTAGCGGGGCATCCGAGGAGGAGATCAATCGGCGCTTTGGCTCTTCCTGGGATGTCGTCTCGGTGCAGAGCGACTCCGATCCTGACCCGCCTGGGCCGATGCGGCGTGTGCCGCGCATCTGGTACCGGCTGCGCAGACGCTGAACCCATTCGTGCGATTGGTCTCATGGTGGGTCGGGTGTATGGTCGCTGCTCTATGAGCGTTGGGGAGACGGCCGTTGCCGATCAGACCACTCGTGCGGCCACCGTGGTGGACGGGTTGCCGCGCAGGATCCGGTTGCCGGCGATAGCACAGACCCTGTGGTCCGTGTTCGGGATGGAGTCCTTCGTCGAGTTCTGTATCAAGCGCTATCCGGACGACGGGATGCTCGCGTTCCGCATCACGGGGATCGGCGATGTCGTCAGCGTGCTCGACCCGAAGCTGATCGGCGAGGTCTTCACCGGGGATAGCGACGTGCTGCGCGGCGGGGAGGCCAACGCCCAGGCGTTCGGCGCGATCGTCGGACCAGACAGTCTCTTGTTGCTCGACGGTGAGCGCCACTTGTACGCGCGACGGTTGCTGTTGCCGCCGTTTCACGGCGAGGCAATAGCTCATCACGAGCAGCTGATCGAGCAGATCGCGACCAGCGAGCTCGAACGGTGGCCGCTGGGAGATGAGTTTGCTCTTTGGCCGCGGATGCGCGCGATCACGATGAAGGTCATCCTGCGCGCCGTGATCGGCGTGCGGGACGAGCAGCGGCGCCGTCGACTTGCGGAACTATTGCCTGCGTTCGCGCACGGCGGCGTATTCGGCGCGCTCGCCGAGGCAAGGCTTCCCTGGCTCACACACGGAGCGATCGGACGTCGAACGCCGTGGGTCAAGGACAGAGCCCAAGCGACACGATTGCTGCTCGAGGAGATCGCCGAACATCGTGCCTCTCCTGACGGTCGCGAAGACATTCTGGCGATGCTCACCACTGCACGCGACGAGCAGGGGCGTGGTCTTGGCGACTCGGAGCTTCTCGACCATGTGCTGACGTTGTTGGGCGCCGGTCACGACACCACGGCGGCGGCGCTCGCATGGTGTTTCGAGAGGGTGCTGCGCCATCCTGATGTGCTCGAACGCTGCCGCGCAGCAATCGCCGAGGACGATCGGGACTACCTGACCGCTGTTGTCAACGAGACGTTGCGAACGCGCCCGGTGGCCGACTCGGTAGCTCGCAAGCTGAACGCGCCGTTGGAGCTGGACGGCTACCGGATACCTGCCGGCACTTTCGTGATTGCCTCGATTCGAGGCGTGCAGTATTCGCCGACCGTCTGGCCGGACCCGCACAGTTTCCGGCCCGAACGGTTCCTCGAGCGTCAAGCGCCGTACACGTTCATCCCGTTTGGTGGCGGTGATCGGCGGTGCATCGGAGCGAGCTTCGCCACGATGGAGATAAGGACCGTCCTCGCCACAATCCTGCAACGGATCGAACTGCGGCCCGCCAGACAGCGCGACGAACGAGCGACACGCATCCGCAGCATCGCCATCGTCCCCGCCAGCGGCACCAGAGTCATCGCATCCGCACGCGCCCAGTGGCCGTCACCTCGTCCGTGACCACCGCACCGAAACGCAAACCTGCCGCCAAGCGCGAGTTGATCGGGCGGAGTGGGCATAGCTTGATTGCTCACATGGCTCGACTCCTTGTGAAGTAATCATGTCCTCACGATGGTTGCTTGGCTGTCAATAGCTGAACGACAGGTTTATCTAACGTCAGGTAATTGGTTGTATTCTGCATAAAGGGATTTGTTAGTGTTCCGGGCGTGCAGTCCGCTTGCCGGCGTCTCATCCCCGCGAGGTCCGTCCGTACACGCGTATGGCCGGGGTGACGCAAGGGCCTGTAACGCCGCGTCGCGGCTATCCCCGCTGGTTCTATACGCGCCAGGGGACGTGGAACGCGGAGCGGATCCTCGCGGCGATGCGGGCGTGGGCGAGTGAGACCGGAGCGCCTCCCCGCTCGTGGGAGTGGTGTCCGGGCTCAGCGCGCAACGCCGGCCTGATAAGCGATCAGGAGAGCAAGTGGGAGCGCGAGCATCCACGCTGGCCCGGCAACACAACGGTGTACCGCTACTTTCGGTCCTGGGGCGAAGCGCTCGAAGCGGCCGACCTGAAACCGTTCGTTCGCTTCGAGCACGACCTTCCGCTCGCCGAGCGCGTCGCACGCGCCCAAGCGATGTCCGCGGCCGGCGCTTCGATCTCGGAGATCATGGCTGAGATCGGCGTGAGCCGCGTGACTGTCTACTGCTATCTCAAAGCACATCGCTGCGCGCAATGCACGGGATTTGTCGTCAGGGGCGGCGATCTCTGCCATCGCTGCGCAACCCGGCGAGGCAACCCCAAGCGCTGGAGCGCCACGGAGCTATTGGACGCCGTCGCGGCATGGGAGGAGCTCGAGGGGCGACCGCCAACCAACGATGCGTGGCGACCGGCCAACAACGGCAAGCCCAACCGCTGGCAGCAGGAATTCCCCCGTTGGCCACCGGCAAGCGCGGCGAGGATCGTCTTCGGCGACTGGACGAGCATGATGCTCGCCGCAGGCCATCCGCCATACCACCCCAAATGGGATCACGAGCAGGTGATCGATGCGCTGCAGCGCATGGCGCGCGAGCTCGGCCGAGCCCCAACCAAGGAAGAGTGCGACGAATCCCCCGACGGCTATCCCTCCGCCTCCACCGTCAAGCGCAGATTCGGCTCGTTCACAGCCGGCGTCCGCGCCGCCGGCCTGGAACCGATCGGCCCACACGGCACACGCCGCTAGTATCGCCGCGTGCCCGACATAATTCAGGCACCGCGCGGAAGCTATAAGCAGGCCAGCCGATTCAGCGGAGGGTCGCGCGGGCCAGCTCGCCGGGTTGGGAACCGGCTCACGTAATCGCGGTTTCCGTGAGTCGACCAGATCGACGAGACGCCGGCTGTGTGATCGAAGCCACCGGCCGGTGGGGTCGGCGAAGCTCGCAAACGCCACGTATGCAGCGCACGCGCGTGCGATCCGGAGTCCTCGTCCACCATCACGATCCGGGGCAGAAGAAGATAGTCGAGCACCGCCAGGTGACCGTCGTCTTGAAGAAAGCCAAGAAGCGCGTCGCTGCCTGAATCCCTGCCGCTCGGTCTCATGCGGTTGCAAGCGTCGCGTCTCTCGGCTCATGAGCGGCCGACCTCGACCGCTCACCAATACGCGACGCAGACGATCCGTGCCTGCACGGTGCGGAGGGCTCACCTTCGTGGGCGTCCGAGCGCCGCCCAAAACCCGTGCCTTCAGTACTCCTTCTTGATCACGAAGAACGAACCGCGAATAGTTCCGGCCAGCTTGGATTTCTGTCGGGCGAATTTGAACTGCGAAGCGAGCTCAGCCGGTATTTCCATCCCGTCGGAGAGCTTGAGACCGACGGCGCGCTTGCCGTCGTCGTCGATCGTGTACATGACGTTGATCGACAGGCCGCTCTCATAGAAGACGTAGGCCATCCGGATGTTCTCGACCTGGAATGCGGTCGCCTCCAGTGGCGGGGACAGGATGACCAGGTCGCGTTCCTCCTCGAGGATGTGGTGCACCCAGTCGATCGTCTCCTGGGCCTCGCTGGCGGGCTCGACGGTGAACACATGGTCGTACTTGTTCTTGAAGTAGCGGGCCTCATTGGCGCGCAAACCAGCGAGCGCGACTGCTACCGGCGAAGACTCCAAGCCAGCGGTCGAGACGGTGTCGAAATCCACAATGTAGGGCATAGCTAGGCTCGCACGGCGCTTGCGTCGGGCTGCTCGAGTGTCACGGACTTGACGGTGATCATGACCGCCAACTCAGCGCTCCGGCGCCAGGTCGCTTCTCCATTCCTGCTCACCGGCTCCGGCGGTAGCAGATGTGGGTCGCCAGTGGAGAATGCAAGGTTTCAGTGGGCTCGAAATCGAGTTCGGCGAGGCCGTCGAATATCCCCTCGCCGGACCCGAGTAGAACGGGGGCGATGTCGAGCCAGAGCTCGTCGATGACGCCGGCCTGTAGCGCTTGGCGGACGGTCGAGGCGCCGCCCGCGATGTCGATGCCGTCTGCGCCGGCGGTCTCGCGGGCCAGAGCGTAGGCGGCGTCGAAGCCATCGGTGACGAACTGAAAAGTCGTCCCGCCCTCCATCTCGATCGGCGCGTGAGCGTGATGGGTCAGGACGAACACGGGCGCGTGGTAGGGCGGCTCGGGTCCCCACCAGCCCGACCACTCCTCGTCCCACTCGCCGCGGATCGGCCCAAACATGTTGCGGCCCATGACGTAGGCGCCGCGAGGGCGCAGCAAACGGCGCTCAGCGGTTGCGTCCGCGTCGTTTGCACGCTCGTCGCCAAGGTGCCAGAGGTGAAGCTCGCGGCCCCGCTCGCCGAGCGGGTTTTCGCGACTCTGATCCGGTCCGGCGACGAAGCCGTCGAGGGAGATCGACATGTGGCAGGTGGTGTCGGCCATGACTTTCCTCCAAAGCGATAGTGATTTGCAAGCGGCGGAGCGCGGGCAGAACCGTACAGAGTAGTTGCAGGGTGCAAGTACCACCTCAAGTCCGCCGGCTCGGGCTCCGATATACCTCTGAGAGCCTTCAGCGCGAGCCCCGGACAACCAGATCACGCAACACTCAGACAACCAGATCACGCGACACTCAGACAACCAGATCACGCGACGCTTCGGAGTCGGGTCCGCGGCTCTCGTGGCGCTGGTTTTGCTGCTTGCGCTCACAGTCACCGTCGCCGCCGGCGACGCGGCCGGGTACTCGCCTGGGTGCGGCCGGGTACCGATCGTCTATGGCATCCCGCCTTGGGGCTTCCACACCGGTGCGCCGATATCCGTGCCTACTGGCAGCTTCGCGCGCGGGCACGGCGAAATCGACCTGGCGGCCCACACCGTCTCCGGGATCCTCTGCCAAGAAGACCACATCCGAGGCCGGCCGACTCGTTCGATCACGATGACGGTCGAACACCATCTCCTATACCAGTCCCATTACGCGGTTCTGTGGGGGTTCCCCGGGAACATCATGAAGATCGAGGTCCGAGTGCGAGCCAGCAACGATCCGCTCTGCAGCGTCGGAACCGTGGGCCGTGCGGTTCTGTTTGCGAGCTACAACGGCGTGCGAAGCGACAGCGTTCGCTTCCGCTTTCCGGCCTCATGCGAAGACCACGACCACCTGTACCACGGCACCCAGGTCAACAACCAGGTCCCGCCCCTGTAGGCGAGCCGGTCGCTCGGGCGCCAGCTCTCGCTAGCGGTTCCAATCGACCCACAAAGCGTGGCGAGCGAGGATGCGGAGCTGGCGATGCTGGTCGCATGCACTGGCCAAAGCGGCGGATTCATCAATCACCAAGTAAACGCCGCCTGGGTCTGCCCGTGCGTTGTCTCGGCAGACCCTCTCACACCGTGCGCAGCGCCTCCGTAGGCGACATCCGAGCAGCCCGCAGCGCCGGCACGAGCCCGGCGACGGCTCCAATAAAAAGCGCGGCTCCGAACCCGCCCGCCCAGGCGACTGTGGGCACGACGATCGTCCAACCCTTCGTCGCGGCGTAGACGGCTGTTGCGAGCGTGCCGACGGCAATGCCGACGGCGCCGCCGCCGAGCGCGAGCAGGATCGCCTCGGAGAGGAACTGTGTGCGGATCTGCGCGCGGGTGGCGCCGAGTGCGCGGCGCAGCCCTATCTCCGAGCGGCGTTCAAGGACGGAGATCACCATGATGTTGGCGACGCCCACGGCACCGACCAGAAGCGCAACCGCGCCCAGCCCGAGAAACAGGCCGTTCAGCGCGCTCTGGGCGTCCGCGCGGGCTGTGAGCGTGGCCGAGGGCTGACTGACGTTCACTTCGTTGGGAGCCTGCGGGTCGGCGGTGGCGGCCAGTACCGACTGCACCGCGGCGACCTGGTTGTCTTGGGCGCGCAGGTAGACTGTATTGGGATGACCGTCGAAGTGCAGATAGCGCTCGGCGGCCCCAAACCCGACGAGCACCGAGCTTTCGATTTCGGGCGTCAGCACCGAGTGCTCGAGGATGCCAACGAGGTAGAGCCATTGGTCTGCGACCCAGATGCGCTCTCCCGGGTAAATGTGGTCGACGCCCAGCCGCTGCGCGGCGGCCGCGCCAAGCACCGCCACTGGCTCCTGCGCGGTGGCGGCGTTCAGATAGCGTCCCTCCATCACACGCACGTCCAGCGTGTGCAACAGATCGAGGCTGGCCGCCTCCACGCTGAGTGCATTCGTGTCGACTTCCGGGATCAGGGGGCTGCGGTACACCTTGCCTTCGACTTTTCCTGTCTCCGCCACGGTTTCGACCGGCTCGATGCGCGCGATCATCGCCGGCGCCACCAGCGGGAGCTCCGCGGTCTTGCCGGCAAAGCTCTGGCCGTTGGTGACCGTAAGCAGATTCGTGCCCAGCGTGTCGATCTCTTCCAGCAACCCCGCCTGGCTGGAGGCGGACAGGCCGAGCACTGCAACGATTGCGGCGACCCCGATCGCGATCCCCAGCGCCGAAAGCCCGGCGCGCATCCGCCTGGTGCGCAGGCCCACACTCGCCACGCGGGCGAGGTCGGAGGCTCGCAACCGTCGCGGAGTTAGATCCACTGCGCCGACGTGGCCGCCGGCTGTGTCGGTGACGGCGCTCACGGCTTTTCTCACAAGGCTTGGCCGGGAGCTTCGTTGACGAGCGCGAAGGCCACTGGCCTGACGTGCCTGACGGCTGCCTCGACGATGTAGCCGCCCTGCGTGTCGCTAGCGATGAAGGCCGGTGCGACTGCGATCCCGCAGGCGCCGCTCTTGACCTTGACGGTGTGGGGGTGAGAGACGCGGGCACGATGGCGGGGGCCGCGCGAGTGGATCGTGAAGCGTCCGCTCGCGCCGGCGAGGGGCGCTGAGAATGTGACGAGAGCACCCGAAACGGGATTCTTCTGCGCGTCGGTGACGGTGACGGCCAGCCGGATCGGGAACGGAGTTCCCACAAGGGAGGATTGCGTGGAGCCGACCCCCGCGGTGAGCTTGGCGGGTTCTCCTGCCGATGTGGATAGGCGACTGTCAAGTGTCCAGCACCAGACCCCCCCGGCGGTGTTGGTGAGCGCGAACGAGACCGAGCCGTACGATGAGCTCGCTGTGACCGTGTAGCTGCCGGCGGTGCCGTTGGCGGTGAACGTCGGCGCGGCGACCGTGCCCGAGGCCTCGGCACCGACTGTGGCGGTGTTCGAATTGGTGGTCGCGAAGCGCCCGCTGGCGCCACCTGCGGGGGCGCTGAACGTCACCGGGTCACCGGCGGCGCCGGTGACCGCGCAGCCGTTGCTGTTGGAGAGCGCGACCTGCAGTCCCTCGGCAAAGGACGTGTCGAGCGTCGTGGTCTGGGGCGTGCCGGCCACGAGCGTGAGCTGGTTGGGAGGGTTGGGCGAGGGACAACCGGAGGTCTCTGTGGGAGAGGTACCGCCGGGTGTGCTGCCGCCTTCCGCGCTGGTTTCACCCGAAGCAAGCGCCGGTGCTCCGCCGATCGCGCCTGCCCAGGAGCCAAGACCGGCCAGGAGGATCAGTCCCAGCACGGCGAGCCGGCCTCGCCGCCGGGGTTGACGGGCTCCGCGGCAGCCATTCCCCCCGGCTCCTCGCTCGATCATCGTTCGAGCGTTCCATCGTCGGAGGTATCGGGGGCGAGGTGCCCCTCGGGCGCGTCTATTGCGGCGGGGGCGAGATGCGCCTTGCGCGCCCGGCCCATGTCGGCGCCCGGTGCGAGCTGTGGGTCGAGCCCCCCTACTTCTGGAAGTGCACCGGTGTCGGCGACGATCTGGCCGTCGAGCACCTGGACTTGGCGGGGCAGGCGGGCGGCTAGGTCGTGATCGTGGGTGATCACGAGGATCGTGGCGCCCTGCTCGTTCAGCTCTTCCAGGAGCTCCAGAACGCTTGTCCCGGAGGCGCTGTCAAGGTTGCCCGTGGGCTCGTCTGCGAGCACGATCGCCGGACGTCCCACCAGCGCTCGTGCGATTGCGACGCGCTGGCGCTCTCCGCCTGAGAGGTTGCTCGGGCGGAACTCCGCGCGTTCGGCGAGGCCCACCCGTGCGAGCGCCGCGCCGGCCCGTTCGCGGCGCTCGGCGGCGGCGACGCCTGCATATAGAAGACCGTCGGCCACGTTCTCGAGCGCGGTCGAGTGCTCGGCCAGGAAGAACTGCTGGAAGACGAAGCCGATGCGCGTGGCGCGCAGCGCGGCGAGTTCGCGGTCGGACAGTCGCGCGGCGTCGAGCCCGGTGATCGACACCGCGCCGGCGCTTGGGCGCTCGAGCGTGCCCATCACGTGCAGCAGCGTGGTCTTGCCCGAGCCAGACGGGCCGACGATCGCGACCAGCTCGCCCTCGCGCACCGCGAAGCTGACGTCTCGAAGTGCATAGACGGGCGGCTCCGCTCCGTAGATCTTGCTGACGCCTCGTAGCTCCAGCACTGGCGCCTCGCCATAGTCTGCGTAGGCAATGCAAGTCGGCTTCCCGCTCATGAGGTCCCCGGCACGACCACGTGCTGGCCCGCGTACAAGCCCTGACCGCTGACCTGCACAAGGCCTTCGGCGTCGTCGAACAGGCCGACGGTCACGGCCACGAGGCGGTGCAAGCGGCCGTCGGCGATCTCAACGGCGTACCCCCCACCGGCGAGCGCGAGCAGTGCATCGACCGGCACCGCCAGCACGTTCTGGGCGCTTTCGGTCGTGATCTCAACGTTCACCGGCGCCTGGTCCAAGCGACCCGTCGCCGCCGGGTCGGTCGGGGTGGCGTGCACTTCGACCGTGGGCGTGCTTTCTTCTTCTCCTCCGCCTTTGCCGCTGGAGGAGGGCGAGGTGGCGACGCTCGAGACGTAGGTGATCCGGCCAGGCGTGGTCTGGTTGTCGGGCAGCGTGATCGTGACCGTGTCGCCGACCTTGACACTGCTCTGCTCGGATGCGTCGAGCGCGAGCTTCACTTGGCGAGCGGTAGAGGTGATTGCGAGCACCGGCCCCGGCATCACCGTCCCGCCAACGGCGGGGGTCACACTCGTGACTCGCACCGCCCCGGACTCGAATACAACCGACCCCACCGGCAGCTCGCCTGTCACCGTGGCAGCGTGCGCGGACTGCAGCGCGCGAATGGCCGCCGCGGTGCCATCGGTGAATTCATCGCCGCTGAGCCCTTGCCCGTATCCGAGTGTGTCGAGGTTCGCGTTGAGCTCGGCCACGTCGCGCCCCGGGGACATGCCCGAGATGAGCGCCCGCGTCGCCGGCGTCGCGCCGTACAGCAACAGCACCGGCTGCCCTCCGATCTCATAGAGGCTCTGCCCGCGTGCAACGATCTGGCCGACCGACGGCAGCGCGGTGAATGTCGAGCTCTGTTCGTAAAGCGCCGCCGAGGACCGCGCCTTGGAGAGATTGGACCGCGAGCTCCCAAGCTGTTTTTCCGCCGAGGAGACCTGCGAGCGGTCGGCGGTGAGCTTGTCGGTGGCTCCGATCGCGCTCTGTTGGGCTGAAGACACGGACTGCACGTCGCTGGAGCATGAGTTCCCACCTGCGCCCGACGAGCTGTTTTCGCTTGCGGGCGAGGCGCCAGCCGAGGTGGCTTCTGCCGCGCCCGATCCTGCGCAGTCGACCGCCTCCTTCGCCCTCGCGGCAGCCAGCGTCGCCTGGTGGCCAGCCAGTGCCTGCGTGTCGGCGGCCAGCGTCGAGGAGGCCGTGGCCAGCATCGCCTCAGCGCTCGCGACCTGTCCGCTTGCCTGTTGGACCTCGGACGGCGCTGTCCCGGAGGCCACGCGGATACTGGAGGATCCGGCGTAGCCGAGCGTGCCGCTCACCTGTGTCTGTTGTGAGAGCGACTGCCTTCTCACGTTTGCAAGCGTTGTGGCGCTGGCGTTGTCGAGCACGCCGGTGCCCGCTTTGTCCTCGCCCGCAAATGGGTCGGTTGCGATCAGCGCGACGAGCGCCACCGCCAGTGCCAGCCCTGCGGCCACCACCATCCTGCGGCGGCTACGAGCGGCCGGCAGACCGATTTGCGTGGGCGTCGTTTCACTGGACATTTGCTGCGCCGCTTCTATGACATCGACGGTTTCGGGAAGGTAACGCCGGCCTCACGTTCGAGCCCACGCTCGAAGCTCACTCACGGCGATCACGGTCCAACCGCCACGTTGCCTGGCCCGAGCTTCGGGCCGGGCATGATCGACTGGCACGCTTTCTGGGCGGCCTGGAACTGGGGTGAGGAGGGATCGATCCGGCTCGGGCCGCCTTGCTTGCCCCCGATTCGTATGCCTGCGCCGACGCCGCTGCTCGAGAACTGCGGGTCGGGGAAGTTCGGGACGCCGTGGGTGCGCATGCACTGGGAGAACCTCAGTGCTTGTTCCTGCAACTTCGCCTGTTCGGCGGGGCTCGGGGGCTTGCCCCCCTTGGGCGACAGCTTTGCGCAGGACTTGCTGGCGGTCTGGAACTGCGCGGAGCGTGGGTTGACGCCGGTCACGTGGCCGTTGTGGTCGCTGCTGTGGATCAGCAGATGGCCTTCGCTCGGTTCGGGAAATTCCGGTACCCCGTGTGTGCGCATGCAATGCGAGAACGCGATTATCTTCTGCTGGGCGCTCGCGCTGCTTTCGGTTTCCCGCGAGGACGAGCCGCTGCCCGGGTTGTTGCTACTGGAGGTGCTGGAGCCGAGGCGCGCGACGCTGGGGCTCGAGGAAGAGCCGCCACAGCCGGTAACCAGCAGGGTGGCGGTCGCGAGCACGGTCAGGGTGAGAATGGTCCTCGTCATTTTTTCACCTTCGTGTAGCGGGTGTTCGTCCTTGTTAGCGGCGACGCGACGACATCATGCGAGATATGCCCTGAGAATCGGCTGAGAAGAAGCGAGGAAGTTGCTAAGTGACGCATCAGTGGTTGTGCAACGGAAACGCGCATGCCGCCGCCGCCCGTGTGAAGGCCGGCGACTGCTGGTCGATCCTGCTTGGGAAGAGGAAGACCGCGCCTTCGATATCGCTGATCACGCCGCCCCCACCGCCCAGGGCGGCGCGGGGATCGGATGGGACGGTGGTTCGAGGGTCGGGGAATTCGGGCACACCGTGCCGGCGCATGCACTGCGCAACCGTCAGGTAATGCGCCAACGTTTTTGCCGAGGGAGGCGAACCTGAGCCGGGTCCTGGAGGAAGGAACTTCTTGCACTTCGTTTGTGCGGCCTTGAACGCGGGCGATGAAGGATCGGCGCCGGGGCCTGTACGAAAGAGGAAGCCGCCTGCCTTCGGGTCAGGGAAATCAGGTAGGCCATGGGCGCGCATGCAGCCGGCAAACGCGAGCGCCGCGGCTTCCGGCGATTCCGCGCCAGGGCCGGTCGCGCCGGTGCCGGTCGCGGCGTATGAGGTCGCGGCCCCCGAGTTGGCTGAGGACAGGCGCGCGACGCCAGGTTTAGCGGAGCATCCGCCGCAGCCGGCGATGAGCAGCGCGGCGCTTGCGAGCGCGACGGTGCTGAAGTTGACTGTCTTCGAGGCCATTGCCGGGAATCATGCGCAAGCGACCTGAGAATCGACTGAGAGAACGCGAGGGATCGACTGAGAGAACGCGAGGGATCGACTGAGGAAAAGCGAGGCGTCCTCAGGCCACGCCCGACGCCCTCACAGCGTCCAGCTTAGATGAGGCGCGCTCGGCGTCGGTCATCTGAAGCGGCGGAAGCTCGAGCGTCAGGCGGGCGCCACCGCCGGGATCGTTGGCGGCGTGCACCGATCCACCGTGGGTCTCGGCCATCCGGCGCACGATCGCCAGCCCGAGCCCCGATCCGGGTCGTCCCCGGGCGTGGGGCGCTCGGTAGAAGCGGTCGAACACGCGGGGGAGATCCTCCTCAGAGATTCCCGGACCGTGATCGCGCACTTCGATCGTGCCGTCGTGTACGCGCACTTCGACGGGGTCCACTGCTTCACCCTCGTGGTTAGAGGGCGGATTCCATTCGCAGGCGTTGTCGAGCAGGTTCGCGATCGCCCGATCCAGCCGCGCTGGCGCGGCCCGTACGAGGCAGGGCTCGGCATCCAGCACGATCGAGCACTGGGGAGCATGCAGCCGCGCACGCTCGAGCGCCCCGGCAGCCGCCAGGTCCAGGTGCACGTCCTCGACCTCGACCTCCTCGACCTCGGTCTTTGACAGGTCGACCAGATCGCCCACCAGCACCGTCAACTCGCGTAGTTGTGCCTGGGCAGCGGCGAGGATGCGAGCACGCTCGGGTGCGGGCAGTGCCTCGCCCATCGCAAGCGCGTCGAGGTTGGCCTGCACGCTTGTCAGCGGCGTGCGCAGCTCGTGCGAGGCGTCGGAGACCAGCTGGCGCTGAGCCAGACGCGAGCGCTCGAGCGTGGCGAGCATCGTGTTGAAGCTCTGTGCCAGTCGCCCCAGCTCGTCGTCGTTGCCGGCCTGTATACGGTGGCCGAGGTCCTGTGTGCGGGCCACGCGCTCAGCGGCGCCCGTGAGGCGGCGTACGGGGATCAGCGCCGTGCGCGAGACGAGCAGCCCGAGCGCCGCGGCGAGCGCGATCCCGCCCAAGCACACGAGCGCGAGCACCAGCTTCAAGTGCGTGAGCGTGCTGTCCACGTCGGTCAGCGGCAGCGCCACCTGCCATACCCCTCCTTCCGGCGCAGGCTTGGTCAAGACACGCATGGGTGTTCCGGCGACGGTCGTTTCGCTGAAGAAAGCGCCGCGCCGGCCGGCCGCCACGGCCCGGGTGGCGGCGGTGACCGGAAGCTCCAACCCCTTGGTTTCCGGGCGCAGGACCTGCCCGTTGGCTTGGAAGAGCTGCACGTACCCGCTTGCGCTGCCGGGTGTCGGAGCGGGCAGCACGAGCCGATTGACAGGAGCGACACAGTGCGGCGAGCGAGCGGGACGCGCAGGAGAGGTTTCCCCGGATGAGCGCGACCCGGACGACTGACCGGAGTAGGCGGTTTCCAGCGAGCGCAGTACCGCCTTCGCGCACGGCGATGCCCCTGCGACTGCCGCGCCGCGGGGCAGGGGGAGTCGTGTCACCGACTGGCCCAAACCGATCGACGCAGCCGGCCCGGGTGGCAGCTCGCCTTCCCGGATCAGCTTGGTGAGTTCGGCCGCGCCCACCTTCACGGTGCTGATCTGGACTGCTTGCGAGTGGCCAGGAGTGAGCTTTTGACGCAGGCTGGCGTCGATCCGCGCGTGCAACTCGTTGCCGGTCACAACGTAAACCACGACCGCCGCGATCACGACCGCCGCAGCCACCGCACCGGCTGCCAAGAGCACCACGCGCCGGCGGAAACTCATTGCGGCGAGCACCTCAACACGTAGCCGACTCCCCGCACCGTCTGGACCAGGCGCGGCTCCCCGCCGGCCTCGGTCTTGCGGCGCAGATAGCCGACGTACACCTCGAGCGAGTTTGACGCCGGTCCGAAGTCATAGCCCCACACGCACTCGAAGATTCTCGTGCGGGGAAGGACCTGTCGAGGGTGGCTCATGAGCAGTTCCAGCAGCAGGAACTCGGTGCGGGTCAACTCCAGCGGGCGGCCCGCACGTCGCGCTTCGTGCGCGCGTGGATCGAGCTCCAGGTCCTCGAAACGCATGGTCTCCGCGTTGCCCTCCCAGCCGGTTCGGCGCAGCAGGGCACGTAGTCTGGCGATGAGCTCCTCACTGGCAAACGGCTTGACAAGATAGTCATCTGCCCCGGCCTCCAACCCGGCCACTCGCTCGGAGACTTCAGCACGCGCTGTCAGCATCAGCACCGGCGTGCGATCGCCGATCGCGCGCATCCGCCGGCAGACCTCCAGGCCGTCCAAACCGGGCATCAGCACGTCGAGGATCACCGCGTCGGGTCGGTCAACCGCGAGCGCGCGGATCGCCTCGCCGCCGTCGGCCGCGCTCGCCACCCCGAACCCGTTGAGGTCCAGCACGAGCTCGAGCGCCTCGCGTACAGAGGGGTCGTCGTCAACGACCAGCAGCCGCATGCGCCGATGCTGACAGGCGAACCTGAAAGAAAGCTGAGGAGCCTGCCCTTCTCAGTGGCCTGGCGTGGCCTGCTGGGTGTGACCAGAGTCACCGTGTACGCCGCCCGGGATCAACGATTCGCACTGGTGCACCGCCGCCTTGAACGAGGGCGAGCTCTCGTTGAGCTTCTGGCGTTCGATGTGCACGCCGCCGCCGGAGAACGTCGGGTCGGGGAAGTTGGGCACGCCGTGGGTGCGGATGCAGGCCGCCGCCCTCAGGTACTGCTGCTGTTGTGCCGGTGTCAACGGCGCCTGGCTGCTCGGCCCGCCCCCGGGCAGGAGCTTGCGACAGGCTTCCTCGGCTGACTTGAACTTGGGGTTCTGCCCGACGCCCGCGGGAACAGCCATCTTGATGCTGACCCCGCCGCCGTGTTCGCTGACCTGCGGCTCCGGGAAGTTGGGGACGCCATGTGTGTGCATGCAGGAGGTGTATGCGATCGCCTGACTGGCGGGCGATGCTTCGTGGGCTTCGCTTGTGCTTGCGGACCCGGACGTCGAGGAGTGGGACGCCGAGGTGTGCGTCCCAAGACTTGCCACGCCCCCGTTCGGGGATCCGCTGCCGCAGCCCGCGAGGAGGGCGGCGGAGAGGAGGAGCGCCGCGGTGGCGCAGGCCGCGCGTCGCGATCTTGGGATGCCGGCGCTCCGGAACTCGGGTGGTGCCGGATCCTCGAGTGGCGTGGCCTCGTCAAGCAGTGCGGTCTGGTCCAGCAGTGCGGTCTGGTCCAGCAGTGCGGTCTGGTCAAGCAGTGCGGTCTGGTCCAGCGGGGTGGCTTCGTCAAGCGGGGTGGTCTGGTCCAGCGGGGTGGCTTCGTCAAGCGGGGTGGCTTCGTCAAGCGGGGTGGCTTCGTCAAGCGGTGTGACGTGACCTTGCATGTCGTCTCCTTCGCGGCTCGTACGGGGGTCACGGCTGCTTGTAGGACATGCGCGGTTTCGGGAACGTATCGACGCGGCGCGCCGCGTCGAAACCGCGCCGAAACCACCGAGGGCTAGCCTCATGGCGTGCGATTGCTCGTGATCGAGGACGACGAGGAGATGGCCGAGGCGATCGCTTTCGGTCTGCGCCACACGGGCATGGCGGTTGACGTAGCGCTGGACGGTCCGGCCGGGCTCGCCCGCGCGCGCGTGAACGACTACGACGTGATCGTGCTCGACCGCGACCTTCCGGGGATGCACGGGGACGAGCTTTGCGCGACGCTCGTAGAGGAGGGGTGTCGCGGACGCATTCTGATGCTCACCGCCGCGGGGATGGCCGAGGACGTGGTCGACGGCCTTGCCATGGGCGCCGACGATTATCTGCCCAAGCCATTCGACTTCACGGTGCTGGTCGCCCGCATAGGCGCCCTGGCAAGGCGCGCCCAGCCGGCGCTCCCGCCGCTGCTGCGCCACGGCGATCTCGTGCTCGACTCGGCCCAACATCGGGTCACGCGCGCTGGACACGAGATCGACCTGGCACCCAAGGAGTTCGGCGTGCTGGAGTTGCTGCTCGCTTCCCAGGGCCGTTGCGTCTCGGCCGAGGAGTTGCTGGCGCGCGTGTGGGACGAGGCCGCCGATCCGTTCACAAGCGCCGTGAAGATCACCGTCAGTCGCCTGCGCGCAAAGCTCGGGGAGCCGGCGCTGATCGAGACGGTCGCCAAGGCCGGCTACCGGATCTGAGCGTCGTGGGTATCGGCCACCGACTGACTGACCTGGCACAGCGCCTGCCCCTGCCGCGGCGCACGATCCGTCTGCGCCTGGCGGTGCTCTACGGCGGCCTGTTCTTCCTCTCCGGTGCTGTTCTGTTGGGGGTCACTTATACCGCCGTTTCGCGCAGCCACGGCGTCTATTCGCAGGCGTTCCCCGCACCGATCGTCCGTACCGAAGTGCGCGGCGTGCCTTCCGGCGCTTCGCCGCGCGGCGCCGGGGGGCTTGGCGAAAAGGTGGAAGGAGGACCGCCGGCCTCACTCCAGGGCGGAGCCGCGGTGCGCGTATTCGATCCGGGCCAGCACGGCGCGGACGTGCGCGTGCTCGCCTTCGTGTCGCTGATCGCGCTGGTGGCGATGGCGGCGCTCTCGATGGGTCTCGGGTGGTTGGTCGCGGGACGGGTGCTGCGCCCGCTGCGCGCGATCACCGGCGCGGCCCGCGAGATCTCAGCCACGGACCTGCATCGCCGATTGGCGCTCACCGGCCCCGACGACGAGTTCAAGGAGCTCGGCGACACCTTCGACGGTCTGCTGGGGCGGCTCGAGGCGTCCTTCGTGGCGCAACGCCAGTTCGTCGCCAACGCCTCCCACGAGCTGCGCACCCCGCTCGCAAGGCTGAAGACGCTGGCACAGGTGGCGCTGGCTGACCCCAACGCGAGCGTTGAGTCGCTGCGTGCCGCGCACGATCGCGTGCTCGCCTCCGAGCAGCAGTTGGAGCAGCTGATCGACTCGCTGCTCGGTCTGGCCCGCGGCGAGCATGGCTTGGAGCGCCGCCTGCCGGTCGACTTGGCGGCGCTGACCGAAGATGTGCTGGGCGAGCTCGCCGGGGAGCTCGGGCGTCGCGGACTGCGGCTGCAAACTGCCCTGCACCCAGCCCACACCCAAGGCGATCCGCAACTCCTGGAGCGCTTGGTGGCGAACCTGATCGACAATGCGATCCGTCACAACGTCGCCGGCGGAGGCATTGACGTGACCACCACGACCACCGCTGGGGTAGCGGTCCTTTTGGTGGTCAACGACGGCCCGGCGATCCCCACAGATGAGCTGGAGCGCCTGCAAGCCCCGTTCGAGCGCCTCGGTGCAGCCCGCACCGGCTCCGGTGACGGTCATGGCCTTGGGCTCTCGATCGTGCACGCGGTCGTCGCTGCCCACGGGGCACAGCTCACGATCGGCGCGCGGCCCGAAGGTGGGCTGGCCGTGGAGGTGCGCTTTGCGCCGCGGAACTAGTGGCGGCTGCCTGGGGTGCCGCTGCGCGCATCCAGGGGTGGATGGGTCATGCCGATATCCAGAAAACCGAGATCTACCGGCACTAGCGACTATGTGGTTTGGACGGTCCCTCTGAGCGCTAGCTCGACCCAACCAGCGGCTTGAGCCGGAAAGCAATTCCTTCGGAGTCTCGTTCGATCTCATGACCCCAGAACCGGAGGACGGTCCAGCCGGCGGATCGAAGACGCTTGGTCTGCTCGTCGTCACGCTCGATGTTGCGATCGAGCTTGGCAGTCCAGTAGCTTGTGTTCGAGGATGGTCGTCGACCACATTCCGGGCATCCGTGCCAGAAACAACCGTCCACAAACACGGCGACCTTCTGTCGAGGAAAGGCGAAGTCGGGACGGGCACGTCCGACTTTGAGGTTGCGGCGCCAGCCGCGAATGCCTACGGCCCACATGAAAGCAGCGAGCTGTTGCTCCAGCGAGGTGTACTGGCTGGGGACTGCAGCCATAGTGCGGCTGCGTTGCTGGCGCTCGGCGGCGCCGCCCGTTGCAGGTGGCGGCGCCGGTGGTACACGGGGCGATTTACGCCGCTGCGTCGACTCCGCTGGCACCGGCGACGCCTGCCTCGCTTAGGATCTCTGCACTGCGCTGCGCGAGCGCCTTGCCGAGCAGGACCGGAACCGCGTTGCCGACGTGGCGCATCATCTGCTCGTTCTTACCGACAAAGAAGAAGTCATCGTCGAAGCTCTGGAAGCGAGCAGCCTCCCGCACCGTGAGGGCGCGGTCGTCTTGGTAGTGGATGAAGCGTCCGCTACCTGGGTTATGGAAGTAGGTGGTGATCGTCTGTGCGATGCCGCCGCGATGCAGGCGAGCATAGGCCTGCGAGAAATACTCGCGGTCCTCGTCGGCGCGCAGGCGCAGGCCATCCTCAAGCTCTTGGTTCCGGCCGCCCTCGGGGATCATGCGGATCTTGCTCATCATTGCTTTAGCGTGCGAACGTGCGCGATGGTTAAAGAGTATGTCGGATTTGGTGCGACGTTCGGCCTGGTAGTCGGACCGGGGTGCCGTCGGGTAGCTCATGTACTCGTCACCGCCGCCAGCCGGGATGGACGGCAGGTCAGAGATTGCTTCGGCGACCGACAGGCCGGGCGGGCACTTGGGCTCACCGGCGGCGGCGGCCCGGATTAGCTCCTGGGCGGTGAAGGGGCCTGCGTCGACACCGTCGGGGAACGGGCCGCCGACGGTGCCGAGGTCTTCGCGGATGGCGATGATTACCAAGCGCCGCCGCATCTGTGGCACGCCATAGCGCCACGCTTCGAGAACCTTCGGGTTTACGTCGTAGCCGGCGTCGTGGAGCATGACGCTCAGCTCGTCGAAGAGGGGGCTCTGCTCGTCCCAGAACAGCGCCGGGACGTTCTCTATGATCGCGATGTGCGGGCGGAGCTCGTCGATGATCTCGCCAGTGTGTTTGAGCTGCCGATTGCGGGGATCCTCAAGCTGTCGGGCGCCGATCTTCGACAGGCCCTGACAGGGCGGCCCTGCGGTTAGCACGTTGAGCTCGCCAGGCTCCAGCTTGGCCAGGTCCATTAGCTTGGCGGCTGGCACGTCGGAGAGATCCTTACGCCAGTATGGAGTGCGTGGACGATTACGCTGGAAGGTTGTGCGGGCGCTCTCGTCGCTGTCTACGAGTAGGCGCGTCTCAAAAAGGCCGGTGGCCTCGAAGCCGAGGGTGAAACCGCCTACTCCTGCGTAGAGGTCCATGTGTGTGAGCTTGTCGCTCACGCAGCGGTCTTCTCATCGAAAAGGAATTGCGAGAGATCTTCCTCGGCCTTGTCGTGGATCAGGGCGTAGAGCTTGTCAATCTCACCGTCGAGCAGGTCGGACGTCAGCTCGCCCTTCTGGCCGAGGTCGCGGATGTACTCCTTGAGGATGATCTCCACGTAACGCTGGAACATGTAGTCGCGCCAGCGTGAATGGTCGGCACCGTAGGTTTCTAGGATCTTCTGCGCCAGTTTCGTACTGGTGTTGATCCAGTAGATGTTCTGCACGGCGTCCTCCGGCCGCTGGTAGACCGCAGGATGACGCGGCGAGCAGGTCAGCGGCATGCCGAGCTCATCGAACGGGTCTGCGTCCTGGCTGGACAACAGCACGACGGGCGCGCGGCGCTTAGGGCGCTCCTGGTCTCCGTCCCCGCCCTCAGTCCCGCCAGGCGCATTGCCGACGCTTGGGTTCGGGTCATCAGGATCATCAGGCCCCGGAACGGGGTTGGGGTCGTCGGGGTCATCGTGTCCACCTTCGCCCTGGCCGCCCCCACCAAAACCGGAGCCTTCGCCAGGGCCGCCAAACAGCGTGACGACGCTCTCGGACATAAACTTGTTCTTCCACTTGTTGAGCAGCTCGTTGTAGGCTGCTGAGCGCTCCAAGTTAGCGTGCTGCTGGTTTTTGGCGTCGGCCTTGGCGATCTCGCTCCCTAGCTCGGCGACCTTGTCGCGGATCCAGCTCAGCAGCACGCGAGACTTGTCGCCCTCGGCGAGCTTCTCGCGGTCGTTCTTGACGAGATCATCCTCGGGGTCTTCGAGCTTTGGGCAGTAGCACTCCCCATGGAGGAACTCTGCCTGCGCCGGTACCATGCCGCCCAGTTCATGGGTGGCATAGGACGCGATGACGGACGTCTCGCCGGAAATGTCGATTCGATCGGCGCCCTTGGGGCGCAAAGTGTCGGAGGCGACCTTTAGCTCCAGCCAGGCTTCCGGATACTGCTTGTCGCGGAAAAGATGCTCGCCGCCGTTGGCGTCGGTGAGCGCGTCGGGGATTTCCCAATGGTAGGTCTCATTGAAGTCCACGCGGCCCTCTGGTTCGACGACTTGGAGACGGTGAAAGACACCGAGGTTCTTGCCGAAGCGGGCGTAGACTGGATTGTGAAGCAAGGGGCGACGTGCCTGTGGGTTGACCAGAAGCTTCTCGATGATGTTGCGCGAGGTGGCCCCCCGAGAGAAGTTCTCGGGTTGGTCGCCGTAGACAACGGTGAAGCCGCCGCTCTCGCCGAGGCGTACGCGGGCGTCCTCGGTCAACTCGTCGATACTGATGCCGGCGTATTCCAGCGCTTCCGCGAGGTCCATGTCTCGGTCCTCGTAGCCGTCGACGAAGCCGTAGACCTTTTCCTCGAAGCCGAAGACGTTGAGCTTGCCCTCGCGGTAGGTGATCCACATGGCATGCTTAAAGCTCTGGCGCGCGTAGAACTTGCCGCCATTACCGTGGCCGCCGAGCGTCTTGACATTGCGCTTGGCTCCACGCGTGGCAGCCTTGGGGTCGCCCCAGCGCTTCAATGCCTTCTCCAGGTCGTCGTGGGTCATCCCCACGAAGTCAATGACGCGGAAGACGCTGTTCTTCTTGGGATTGCGCTCGTGGAGCTCGATGAGGATCACCATCGCGTCGTCGTCCACGCCGGCACGGTTGTAGGCGTCCGCGCTGTTCTTGAGCCACTCCGCCAGACCCTTGGCGTGGTCGAAGCGGAACTCCTGGCCGAACAGGTCGAGGATATGGTCATCGAACTCGTTGGGCTGAGGCTTGATCTTGGCCATGATCTACTTCCGCTTCCTTTCCCTCGCGGCGCTGCGCTCCGCGATGAAGTCGGCAAATTTGTCACGAAGCGCACCGCGAGCGTTAGCGACCGCGAGCACCCTCTCACGTTCAATGCTTGGGTCGTTGTGCTCCAATGCAGCATCGATAGCGGCGTCCACGGTCGTGATACGTCCCTCAAAGTCTGCTGGAGTTGTGCGAACCGTCACCGTATAGAACTCGTAGAGATCGGTGTCGAGCGGGTCCTCGCCGTCGTTGAGGAGCTCCACCAGCTTTTGGTTGGCTATGCGTTGAACCTCGTCCTTCTGCTGCCGGGTGAGACGTCCATGGCCCAGCTTGACGCCGCCGCGCAGACGCTCGGCGGCGTCACGGCCGGCCGGAGTCAGACTGAACTTCTTGTTGGCGCTGCGGACGAGGCCGTCGCGCTTCATTGGGCCGTACAGCGGCTTATGTAGGTCTGAGCTGTCTGGGTACTTGTTGACATACCCACGCAGTCCGAACTCCTCGGGCCACATTTTCCAAGCCTGCACGACGATGTCCTCATACGCGCATGCACGAGTGGTGTGGCCGGAAACCTCAAAGATTGCCTGCAGGATCTTCTCCTGGCGTTCGCGGCCCTTGGTCGGTGCTATCGCGCTCACGACGCACCCGCCATCGCCCGCTTGGCTCGGGGCGACGCGACCGCGTCGCTCCGAAGCTGCTTCTTTACCGCCTCCTCGCCCTCATTGGTGATCTCCCAGACGCCGCGCGGGCTGTCCTTCTTCATTAGCCCTTCCTCGATAAGTCGCAAGCGCGTGAACTGGGCACGGGCCTCCCAGCGCGGCTTCTTGCCGAGCATCTCCAGGTCGGCAGGTAGGAGCTTGTCCTTGACGAGCTCGCCGACGGCGGCAACAGCCTCGCTAGTGGGCACGCGGCCGCCATTGTCGGAGATGACGCGGAGGATCGGGTAGCGGTACTCCATCTCTGGCATCAGAGCGCTCGTGGGGGTGCGCTTACGCTTGGAACGCTTTGAGCGCTTCGACGCCTTGCCGGCACGCTGGCGAAGCGTACCTTCGCTGGCTCGAATTGGTGCGGATGTCTCAGTCGGCGGTGTGATCAACGGGGACTTGTCGCCATCGAGCAGGAGGCGACGCATAACGTCGTTTGGCTCGCGGTCTTGGAAAGGGAGGGCCTGTCGCTTTAGGGCCTCGAACACTTCGTCATCGATTTTGATCTGAGGGCTCATGTGACCTCCTAACAAGAAAGACTATAAAACGCATGATAGCGATTTATAGATTGCGTTTCAACTATAAATTTGATTATACGCATGCGGCAGGAGGCTTATAAGACTAGATTTGCGAGTTGTATCTTCAACGAGCTCCGTCGGATCAGCTGCTTAGCGTCTACGGACTACACGGCTAGCAGTCTGCGGCTAGCTGTTGAAGGCCCAAGGTCGTTGCGAGGCAGAACGCTTGCGGCAAGGACACATGCTTGCGGCGACGCCCGATCCGAAGAGTGTGACCGCTCTGCTAACGAACTTCAAGCATCTGGCGACGGTCTTGAGATACTGAGCGCCATGCCTGACGCGCGCGCTCTCGACTCAACAGTGGCCGTCGTCACCGGTGCCTCCAGCGGTATCGGCGAGGCAACCGCGTTTGCGCTTGCTGAGCAGGGCGCGACGGTCGCCATCGTCGCTCGCCGCGTGGATCGACTGGAGCGCCTCGCCGAGCGGATCGCCTCGGTAGGACCGACACCGCTCGTGATCGCCGCCGATCTGACCGATGCCGTTGAGCCACCGAGAGTGATGAGCGAGGTGGTTGCCAAGGCGGGCAGGATCGATGTGCTCGTCAACAACGCCGGGATGATGCTGCTCGGCCCGATCGTCGGCGCGCCGATCGAGGAATGGGAGCAGATGATCGACATCAACGTTCGCGCCCTCCTGCACTGCGCGCACGCAGCATTGCCGCACCTGCTCGAGGCCGCCGAGCAGGGGCCGCGCAATGTGGCGGACCTCGTCAACGTGTCCTCGGTCGCGGGGCGTAAAGTCAACAGCGGCTCCGGCGTCTACAACCTGACCAAGCACGGTATCGGAGCCTTCAGCGAGTCCTTGCGTCAGGAGATCACCCGCCGAAACGTCCGTGTCGGGCTGATCGAGCCCGGCGCTGTCGAGACGGAGTTGGTGGGTCACAACCGACCCGAGGTCCTACAGGCCCTGGCTTCCAGGCCCGGACTTGGATCGCCGATGAAGGCCGGCGACATCGCTGACGCGATCATCTACATGGTGACCCGCCCGCGTCACGTCGCGGTCAACGAGATCCTGATCCGCCCGACAGATCAAGAGCGCTAGACAAGACGGAGCGCCTGGCGAGGCGCTCCGTAGGCGACCCAATCCTCGATCTGGGCACTGCTAGGGTCTCTCGTCGTGAGGCGAGCTCCCAAGGCCATTGCGAAGTACCGACGAGCTGCGGCTCTCATCGCGGTGTCAGCCGCGTTGACCCTGCCGGGTGTAGCTGTAGCCCTATCCCACTCAAAGGTGCGCGACGGCTACTACGCAAGTCTCGTTGGGGTCCCGTCCGCCGATGTGGAGCTTCACGTGCGTGGACATGGAAAGATTCCCGACCTCTCGCTCGGGTGCGAACCGGTCACGCGCAGTGCGTCGTCCACCACCGTCAGCATCGCCGTGCATGCGCCGGTCTTGACGGTGAGTCGCGCCGGTCGCTTCTCCTACAGCGGCCCGGCCGAAGTGACCGAAGATTACGCTGGCGCTCCAAAGATCGGAACGACGACGTTGACGATCAGCGGATACCACGTCAACGGCCCGGTGCGCCCCTACAGCTTCGAGGGGCGCCGGCTACAGCAGACGACCGCCTTCAAGGGCACGGCCGGCAGCCCGGCCTGCGCGCCGTCGAGCCTCCCGAAGTTCACGCTGTTCGGCCCGGTCCCGGGCGAGTAGCCTCGCGGTCACACCGCCGGCACGACGTGCTGGACGCGACCGTCCTCGGATCAGACGACTAGGACCATAGACTCCAAAAATGCAACGCAAGTGGTGGACACTGATCGCGGTCTGCGTGGCGACCTTCATGCTGTTGCTCGACATCACGGTCGTCAACACCGCCTTGCCGAGCATTCGCAAGGACTTGCACTCCTCCTTCACCGACCTGCAATGGGTCGTCGACGCCTACGCATTGACGCTGGCGGCGTTCGTGCTCACTTCAGGCTCGCTCTCAGACCGGCTTGGACGCAAGCGCGTTTTCGTGGTTGGCGTGGCGATCTTCACGTTCGCCTCGCTGTTGTGTGGCTTGGCGGGCTCGCCGACCGTTCTCAATCTCGCGCGCGCCCTGCAGGGAGTTGGGGGAGCCGTCATGTTTGCTGTGTCCCTGGCACTGCTGGCCCAAGAGTGGCGCGGCGCCGAGCGGGCGAAGGCGACCGCGATCTATGGCGCCACGATCGGCGTGGCGGTGGCCTTGGGTCCGCTGGTGGGTGGCGCGCTGACGCAGGCGATCGGCTGGCAGTCGATCTTCTTCCTGAACATTCCCATAGGCATAGCGGCAATCGCGGTGACGGTGCTGAAGATCGCCGAATCCAGGGATGAGACAGCGCGTGGCATCGATTGGGGCGGCACGGTCACGTTCTCTGCAGCAAACGCGCTGCTGGTGCTCGCGCTGTTGCGCGGCAACGACGATGGCTGGAGTTCAGCCACGATCCTGGGCTTGCTGGCGGCGGCGATAGTCCTGTTCGCTGCGTTCGTCGCGATCGAGTTGCGCGTGGACCAGCCGATGTTGCCGCTGGGCCTGTTTCGCAGTCACGCGTTCACCGGCGCGCAGATAGCCGCGTTCGCGCTGAGCGGCTCGATGTTCGCCTTGTTCCTCTACATCACGCTGTACATGCAAGAGATCGAGCACCTCAGCCCGCTTCAAGCGGGTCTGCGCTACCTGCCGTTCACGGTGGGCTCGTTCTTCGTAGCGGGCGGAACCGCCTCGCTGGAGGGAAGGGTCTCCGCGCGCGTCCTGCTCTCCTCAGGCCTGGCGATCACCGCAATCGGCCTCGTCCTGATGAGCGGCGCCAAACCGGATGACTCCTGGACCGTGCTGCTCCCAGGTTTCATAGTCGGCGGCCTCGGCGTCGGCATCGTCAACCCGGTGCTCGCAAACGTCGCGCTCTCGACAGTCCCGGAGCGGATGAGCGGCGTCGCTTCAGGCATCAACGACACCTTCCGCCAGGTAGCGATCGCCTCCGGCACGGCAGGCCTCGGCGCGCTTTTCCTGGCGCTCTCGCGCCAGCGCATCCAGGATCTCTTGCCGCACGTAGGCTCGAGTCGGGCACGGGGTCTTGCCGAAGCGGTCTCCTCCGGCACGCTCCCCCCGGGCACGCCGGCGCCGATCGTGCACGCCGCGCGCGAGGGCTTCACCCACGGGTTCTCGACGATCCTGCTCGTGGGCAGCGCGATGGCGCTGATCGGCGCGGTGCTCGCCCTGCTGCTCGTGCGCGACAGCGACTTGCGCCACGACGAGTCCACCGGCCTCGTCGCCGAGCCGGCGGTCGCGTGAAGCCATAGCGAGACGCGACATCCGGGACGAGGCGGAACACCAGAGGCCTGCGAACGTGTGTAGGTGAATCGGCCTGACCTCGAGATTGCTGTTGAGTGCTCACCCCTTCCAGCCGCCGCCCAGCGCACGCTGCATGGTGCCGCGGGCAACGTTGCTTGACGGCGCCTCACCCAAGGCAATCGTCCCCGCGCGCACAGAAACCTGTCGCGCAAGCGCCCGCCCGGCAGACTTGCCTCGAAAGCCATTGGAGCTCAGCTGGGCGACAGTCATCCGAGCCTCGTCGCAGTAGATGCTCAGGATGAGCGATTCGCGCTTGCCGGCGAGCACAATGTAGACAATCCCGGGGATCAAGAAAAAGAACAGCAGCACGATCGCGAGAAGCGCATTGGGTCTGCGGTGGTAGCGAAAGCTGGCGCCGTCCTCGCTTTGCGCGATCACCTGCCAGTGACGTTTGGTGGCGACGATCGCAACGGCGGCCATCACGATGCGGCGAGGATCCGAAGACGACTCGAAGCGCAGGTTCTCACCCGATCGCAAAAAGAAGTATGCGACGATGCTCGCGGTGAGGACGAGCAGAGAAATGAGGACGACCTGTTCAGACATGAGCTCCCTTTCGTTGCTTGGCTCTCTGTCTGATCCGACGGCCGGCTGAGAAAGGGACACTCAAACTTTTGAAGCCGGCGCCACATGTGGCGCCGGCCCGGACGGTGCATGCACCGTCCGGCCGACTCGTGCATGCACGAGTCGGAACAGGGTCGCGCATGCGCGACCCTGCCACCTGGCGCATGCGCCAGGTGGAACAAAAGTCGGTCTGGCCATATTTGACCAGACCAACTCATGTTCCCGGGGTTGTTACTTCACGATGTGGATGATGCGCTCCATACCGAGCTGGGTATGGCTGCGTCCGTCCTGGGTGTCCATGAAGCACAGCTCCACATAGACCCCTGGCTTGGCGGTAATCGTCTCCTGCTGGAGGGCTTCGTGGGACAGCGGCCCTGCGAAACCCACCGGCGGACCGGAGATCAGCTTTTCAAAGGGCTTTTCCTTGTTGGCAAGCAGATCCTTGATGGCTTGCTTGGCGGCCCTCACGTTCTTGAAGGGCGCCGCCACGTCCATGTGCACGAGATAGCCTTCGTTTTCAAAGCGAACAAGCTCGCCGTCGTGCAGCGTGCTCGGTCCCTGAAAGCCGAACTCGATCGTGCGGATCGTCGCTTCTGGCGCCGGCAGTGCAGCGGGCGATGCGGATGCGGTCACCGTGAAATCAGCGTGGGCCTTGGCGCCCTTGCCTTCTCCCCCGGGCAGCACGGCAACGTATTGACCGGGCTCCAGGTAGGTCTGAGCTTCGCTGGTTTGACCGGAGGCGACTTCGACGTCGAGAACGATCGAGCCGTACTTGCTTGTAGCGTTGGTGTCGCCGTGGGCCTTCTGAATGGCCGCTTCGACTGTTTCGAAGGTCGCCCCAGGCTTCAGCAGAAACAGGATCACGTTTGCTTCCTTGACGCCGGTGGCGGTCGACACGACGTTGACAGCCCCCGACTGGGTGGAGCCGGCGACCGTGATCGACGAGTTCGTCATCGTCAGCGAGAGCGTCGGCAGAGTCGAGGCGGCCGCAGCGGGACCGGCGGCGATCGCGGCGGCCGCGAGCAGGGCGACGGCGGTCAGGGTGAAAAGCAGGGTGAGTCGCTTCATTACGGGGTCTCCTGTTGGTTGTATTGGAGTAGCCGAGAGGATGCTAGGGGATGAGCTATGCCGCGACCAACTCCGCCTCGAGCTCCTCAGCCGAACTCGCCTCCTGCTGTGCGACCGCGGGAGGACGCAACACCAGGAACGCCGCGAGGATGCCCAAGCCGACGCAGGTAGCCGCAACCAGGTAGGCCACGTCGTAGCCGCCGGTCAGGGCGCCGGCCAGCGAATCGCCGCTTGCGCTCAGCGCTTTGGTGTGGTCGGTTGCGATCGTGCCGAGCGTTGCCAGGCCGATCGCGCCGAACAGCTGCACCGACACGTTGATGATGCCTGAGGCCAAGCCAGCGTCCTCGGGCGCAGAATCGGACATGCCTATCGTCAACAGCGGCAGGAACGACGCGCCGGCGCCGAGCCCGAGCGTGAGGAACGCGAAGAACAGCCCTGGGAAATAGCCGGCGTGCAGCCCTTGCAACGCAAGCAACACCAAGCCGACGGCGATCCCAGCGAGGCCGGCCATCAGCGTCTGCAGGGCGCCAAAGCGCTGCACGGCCCGAGCCGAGACTCCCATCGACATCACCGCGATCGAGAAGGTCAGCGGTAGGAACGCCAAGCCAGTGTCGATAGCGTCGTAGCCGAGCACCTTCTCGAGGTACAGAGCACCCAGGAAGAATGCCGAGAACATCCCGGTGATCAGCAGCCCGCGCACAAGGCTAGACCCCATCAGCATGCGCTGACGCAGGATCCGCAGCGGCATGATCGGGTTGGATATCCGCGACTCGAGCACCAAGAAGCCGCCAAGCAAAGCCAGCGACGCCCCGCCCACGCCCAGCGTGCGCGCCGAGAGCAGCCCGTATTCGCTTGACTTCACGATCGCAAACGCGCCAAGCATCGTCGCGGCGGTGATCAGGAACGAGCCGAACACGTCGACGCCGCCGGCGAGGCCGATCCCCTCGTTCTCCTCGATCAACATCCAGCCGAAGAGAAAGGCGACGATGCCAATCGGCACGTTCACGAAGAAGATCCAGTGCCAGTCAAGCGACTGTGTAAGCGCACCGCCGGCCAGCAGCCCGACCGAGCCGCCGCCGGCCGAGACGAACGCGTACATCCCCATCGCCTTGGCCTGCTCTGCGCGCTCGGGGAATTGGGTCACGATGATCGCCAAGATCACACTCGAGGCGACGGCTCCGCCGACCCCTTGCAGGACGCGAGCCCCGATCAGCACCCCTTGACTCTGCGCGAAGCCGCACAGGACCGAAGCGGCCGTGAACATCACGAGCCCGGTCAAGAACACCCTCTTGCGTCCAACCAAGTCGCCCATCCGCCCGGCCAGCAGCAAAAAGCCGCCGAAGGTGACCAGGTAGCCGTTGATGACCCACGTCAGGCTCTCTTGGGAAAAGTGCAGTTCGCGCTGGATCGAAGGCAGCGCAACGTTCACGATCGTCGCGTCCAACACCATCATCAGCTGTCCCAAGCACAGAATCGCAAGCGCAATCCAGCGCCTGCGCTCGCGTTTACGCTCGGCGTCGCCGCGGATGGTCTCGCCGTGGACCACCCGGTCATCGCCGGCCCGGCTGGGGTTGACCGCGTTTGCCGAGGCGGTTTGTCCGCGGTTTTGCTTGCGCTGGATGTTTTCTCTGGGGGCGGCAGCGGTGCTCATGTTGCTCCTTCCGATCTGGGTCAGGGGAACAACATAGCAGGGATAATCCATCTTACAAGTACCATCTTGTGATCAATGATGATTGCTACATCGTGGTATAATCGAGCGGCTATGGGCAAGCAAAATCACACAGTCGATCCGCACCCTGCCGACCTGGGCTCGATGGTGCTGCTGACACGGCTGGCCAAGCAGGTCTACCGGCGCAGCACCGAGAACCTCTTGGGTATCCACATGCGACTGGTGATGGCGCTCAGCTACCTGCGCGACCACGACGGCGCGCCACAGCAGGAGTTGGCCGAGGCGCTGTGCATGGACGCCAACAACGTCGTCTTGCTACTCAACGAGCTGGAGGATCTAGGTCACGTAGCCCGTCGCCGCGACCCCGAGGACCGTCGTCGCCATCGCGTCGAGCTGACCGAGCGGGGACGCCGTGCGCTCGTGAGCGCCGAGCGCGCGCAGGAGACGATCGAGGATGAGGTCCTCCAGGCGCTGGACGCGGAGGAACGCGCGACCCTGTGGAGGCTGTTGACACGTGCGCTGCGCGCCGCCGAGCCGAATGTGCCTGCCGATCGTGCGCCTGCGACGGTCGGCACGAATTCGGTGTAGACGGACAGGCTCCACTGGCCGCGCGGGCTTGGCCAACGCCAGTGTCAGCGCCGGTGTCTCGCCAGCGAGCTGATGGCGGCTTTGAGCAGCGAGACGGGCTGGGGACGGGGTATCTTCGGCGTGGTACGGGCGGGCTCTGAGAAGAACGACAGCCAGCGCCACTGGAACTTGACGCAGGAGCAGCGCGCGCAGTCGCTCCCGCGCCGATAGTGCTGATGCTCATGTCTGGGATGTCCGCAACGGCAGTTCATGCTCGGCCATCATATATAGTCGGCCAGATGGCCAAATAATTCGAACATTGCCAAAATATAGGACCACGTCTCGACACTTCAAAACCTGAAATATCGATAAGGTACGGCGCCGCACGCGCCGCCGTACCTGGTCCTACATGCACGACCAGGTGCATGGAGCATGACCCGGAACATACGACTCATATATCAGTCGCCAGGAGGCGTGGGCAGCGTAAAGGTCGTCTCGGGGTGGCCGTCCTTCAGGACGATGGTTGTGCCTCGGTAGACAGCGATCTGGCTCGCCGCCCCCGTGGGCGCCGGCACCGTGGCATTGAACTTGCCGGCGCCGTTCAACTTGACCTTGGCGATCACCTTTTCGCTGGAGCAGGTCACGCGCAGCAGGATCTTCACGACCGCACCGGCCTTGAAGCTGCCGGTGACATAGCCGGCGAGCAGGACGTGCGTACCCGAGCGCGTCGCGCTCGTCATGTACATGCGGCGGTCGAGCTTCAGGTTGAGCGAGCGCAGCGAGCCCACGACTGCTTCGTAGCGTGCAAGGTTGGTTTCGCGAATTCTGGCCGGCGGAAGCGGGGCCGTAGCGCTGAAGGTGCCGTTGGCGGCGATCGTCGCGGTGGTAACGACCTTGTGGGTAGCAAGGAACTTGATGCTCACGCGCTTGCCGGCGAGCACCAGCCGCGCGGCACCGGTGATCTTCACGTGTGAGCCTTGCTGGACAACGTTGATCAGGGCCACCTGGGCGGTTGTGCATTGCAGGATGGGGGATGGTTGGGGCGTGGCCGTGGTGGGCCCAAGGACCGGCGATTTCGTCGGTCCGGTTCCGGGGCTCGTCGTGGTGGTGGTGGTCGTCGTGCCGGTTGTTGTGCCCTTGGGTTCCGGTCCTTTGCTGCCTTCGGGTTCCGGTTCTTTGCTGCCCGTATTTGGAGCCGCCGCCGTCGTGAACGTCACGTCGTCGCCGGCGACAGGGACCGTGGCCCCGGCCTCGTCGAAGTCGGCGACGATCCGGTAGTGGTAGGTGGTCGCAGGGGAGAGGCCGGTGAGCGCCTGGGACTCCGCGTGTTCTTTGTGATCGCTGCCCACGCTCTGATCTGACACGGGCTGACTGGCACCGTAGGCGGTGGTCGTGCCGTATTCGAAGTGGTATCCGATCGGGCGCCCTTGAGGGTTGACCGAGCCGGCGACGGTATCGGATTCGGCTGTGGGCGTGCCCGGCGAGCCGGTGGTGGCAAGTGGGATCGAACCGTAGACGACGCGCACGCGGTTGTTGTACTGATCGGCGATCAGCACGTCTTCGCCGGGCATGGTCGCCACCGAGCTTGGCTGCGCGAGTTCTGCGGCGGTGCCAGGCCCACCGTCGCCAAGGAAGCCAGTTTTGCCGTTGCCGGCAATTGTGTAGATATCACCCACGGTCATCGACTGCCCGTAGAATTGGCCGGTCTTCCGTGGCAAAAAGCGTACGGCGTCGTGTGTATGGAAGGGCGATCCGCTTCCCTCCTGAGCGATCGCAAGATCGCCGGAGGCGTCGAATGTCAGGCCGGATGGAGTGTCGAGCTCGGCTGCGGTCGCAGCTCCTTTGTCGCCTTCGTATCCCCGGACGCCATCGCCAGCGATCACAGTCGCTTTTCCTTCGGTAAGTCCGGCCTGCCCGAAATATTCACCGTTGTGCGCGGGAATCAGCGTGACGGTATTGGCGCTGTAAGAGGTGATCGCGACATCCCCGCTCGAGTCGACGGCGAGGTTGGAGGCTTCCGTCCCGGAGCTCCCGGCAAGCGTCGTCGGCGTCGATGCTCCCGCGGCAAACTCTTCCACGCTGCCGTCGGCCACAAACAGGTCATCGGCGGCGTCGAACGCGACTCCCGAGGCAAACATCGAGCCGCCGATGCGGTATACGTCGCCCGCGATCATTTCCTGTTTGTAATATTCGCCTGACCGTGCGGCCACGAAGCAAACGTGGTCCGCGAAGGGGTCCGCGATCGCCAGATCGCCGTTTGAATCGAGAGCGATCGAGCCGCTGTCCTGGAAGAGGTCGAATTTCGCCGATGTCGCAAGTTCGCCGCTGCCGCAAATGCCGAGGCTGCGGGGAATCCCGTTGCCGGCGATGGTGTAGATGTCCCCGCCGGTCATCTGCTGGTTGAAATAGCTGCCGCTCGTCGCGGGGATGAAGCGTATGCGCGAGTCCGCTGCGTCGACGATCGCGACATCCCCGCTGGCGTCGCTCGCGACCCAGCTGGCGCTGCCGAGTTGACTCGTAGCGCCCTCGATGCCGTCGCCGTCATAGCCGTAGGAGTGATCGCCGGCGATGCTCTGGAGGTCACCGTTTGCGTTTGAAACTAGCAGCAGGCCTGCCAGTTCCGAGCCGACCACGAGACCACCGCTCGAGTCGAGGCTCACCCCTTCTGGGGAGGGCAGCTTGTCGGTCGTTGCCAGCGAGCCGTCGGTCGGGTTTGCGTTGGTGCCATTTTCGCCATTACCGGCGACGCTGTAGATGTCACCCTCGACCATCGACTGGCCGTAGTACTGGCCGCCTGCGGCGGGCACGAAGCGCGTGCGGAAATTGCCCACATCGCCGATCGCCAGGTTGTCTTGCGAATCGAAGCCTAGGCTCCTGGGAGACCCTGTCGAGGCATTGATGGCGGGCCCTTTGTCGCCGAGCCCTCCTCCGTTGCAATCGTTGTTGTCGCAGTGGTCGACGAGCGCGTAGCCCGTCCCGGCCGTTGGCATCGAGATTCCGAAGTATGCGCCTTCCTTGCTCAATCCGGAATACGTCCCACTGCTGCTGGCGGGCGCGAACTCGACCTCGTCGCCGTTGGGGCCGAGAAACACAATGTCGCCCGCGGCGTCGATCGCGACCGCTTGGTTGTTGATCGAGCCGGAGACGGGGAGCGTGGTTCTTGTCCCAGTCGCGATCGATACGAAGCTGATTACACCGTCAAAGGAGTAGGCCAGATTGCCCTGGGGGCTCAGAGCAATCGCCTGGGCGTCGAGCGATGTTGCTTTGTCAAGTTTGTAGATGTCGCCTGCGGTCATCGCCATGCCGAAGTAGCTGCCGCTACTGGCCGGGACGAACAGCACGACCCCTCGTTCGGCAAGGATCGCCACGTCGCCGTTTGCGTCGGCTGCGACCGAATCGGCGGGCCCGACGCTCGTCGCGGTCGCCGGTGCGCCTTCGACCGCCGTGCCGAAGCCACCGTTACCGGCAACCACCTGCTCTTCGTCGGTCGTCAGGTCGATGCGGCGCACCACGTTCTGCGAGGAGCCGGCGTAGTAGGCGTAGGGAGTGCCGCCGATAGTGGCGGTCGCGACGTCGTCGCTGCCACCGCCGCCAGCGCCGATCGAGTCCGCGCTCACCGGTCCGAAAACCGGTGAGCCGGCGAACGTCGAGATCGTCCCCGGGGCGGGGCCGACACTGGCGCCGGCGGGCGCGACGGCAATTGCGCAGGCAAGGAGGCTCGCCGAGCATGCAAGTCGGATGAGCAGAGACGTGCGGCGCATTGCGACCCCCGTGACGGTGTTAGGACGGCCCGCGCTCGCCGCGGGCTCAGCGTCCGGCAAGCCTATCGCCGTAGGGATCGCGGTTTGTTAGGAAGTATTTGTGGCGTGAACCTCCGGTCAAGGCTCACGCGAAGGCTCAGCTAGCCGGCGCCTCGGCCTCCTCGAGCTCGCGCCGCAACTCCTGCTCGAGTTCCTCGCCGCCTGCGTCGATCTCCTTCTCGATTGACTTCTCGGCGCGCTCCAGGGCCTTGTCGAGCTGCTCTTCCAGGCGCGATTCGCCGATCACGACCAGCGCCGCCTCGCCATTCTCGAGCAGCTCGCCGAGCTCCTTGGCGTCCCCGCGCGAGATGCCCTTGCGCAGGTGCCCGCCAACGCCACCGACGACACCGCCGACAGCCGCTGCGCCGATGATCGAGGGTGGAAACAGAACCCCGACGAGCGCACCGACAGCGATTCCGCCCCAAGCCCCGTGCTGGGTGGGCTTCTCGTGCTTGCCGACGTGGACCTTGCCCTCTGAGTCCTTGTTGATCAGGGCAACGTCATAGGTGCCGACGAGCTTGGCCCGATGCAGCTCGAGCAGGCCGTCGTAGTCGGCCAGTGCGTCAGCTTGGTTGGCATATGTCGCTGCATAGATGAAGACCGGTTTGTCGCTCATCGCATCTCGCTTTTCTCTCTGGGCTTTGTCGGACGGCGCGCGCGATCACTCGCGGTGGGCTCGAGGCAGGTCCTAGCCAGTGGCTGGGACAGACGCCTACCAGGCGAGTCAACCAGTCGAGCAAACGGTCGCCATCCGTAAAAAGCACCCTCGTGCGCGTGCCTTCGCGCGGCTGGAGCGTTGGGTCAGGGGACTCGCGAGTTCAGGAGGGTTCGGAGATCACCAGCCGCAGCGCGCCGTCGAAGTTGTCTTGTGCGCGCAGGGGGCCATGCTCGGCATCCCATGTGCCGGAGCTCAGTGCGGCCTCCAGCCGTTCGACGATCCGCTGCTCGACGCCCTGGTCGAGCAGCGCCCAAAGCGATTGAGCACCGCGGACCTCAGGATCCAGGAGTGCCTCGGGTCGCTTCCAAAATGCCTCGAAGAATCCATCGACACAATCGCCTGGCGTAAGAATTCGCTCTACGCGTGTATGTCCACCCAGGGTCTCTGTTATGTCTTTGATCGCGGGGAACCGTGGTAGCTCCTTTTCCACCCCCTCGCGTAGATACTCTCGCTGCCAGGCAGGCAGAGCGTCGAGCTCGAACGTGAATACGACCACCGGCCCGCGAGACACCCTACGAAGCTCGGCCAGCCCAGCCTCCGGCGGCTCCCAATGGTGGATCGTCACGCACGCCATCGCCGCGTCGAAGCTGTCATCGTCGAAGGGCAACGCCTCCGCGCGCGCGTCGATCGCCGGCGCGGCTGTCGGAGGGCGTTGAGCACGCATGGTTGCGCTCGGCTCGACTGCAAGAACCCAACGATCAGCCGGCTCATATGAGCCGGCTCCGGCACCCACGTTGAGCACGGTGCGCGCATCCCCGAGCGCGGTATGGATACGTGAAGCGATGCGCGGGTCCGGACGTCGATGCGCCGCATAGCTGCGCCCGTGGCGCTCATAGTCAACCCGTGCTTTCATCCACCGAACCTCGCGGCGCCGTCAGTCCAGCTGAAACTCCCCGTCGCGGTAGATCACACGTTCTTCGCCGCCGCGCAACTGGGCGGTGACAACCCGGTCGCTCGTGGAGACTATGTCTGTGTGAACACTGGAGTTGTTGAAGCCGAGCCGATCCCACTCCTCGCTCTTGACTGCTGAGGGATCGCCGGCGTAGGCGTCCTGGTAGGAGCGCCCGAGGGCAATGTGGGTGTTGCCGGACGGGCCGCCGACGTTCTCGTCATAGAGCGTATGCGCCATGAAGCGCGTGATCCGTGAGAAACGTTTATCGGTAAGCGAGAACTCGCCGACCTTGTCGGCCCCCTCGGTCGCGATCATCTCGGTCAGGATGCGCTCGTTCTCATCGGCGCTCGCCTGTGTGACGCGCCCACCGGCGAACTCCAGGCGAATGCCCTTGACCAGGTTCCCATAGCGGTAGAGCGGCTGATTGAAGCGGATCCAGCCTTCGGTCCCGCGCCAGTCGGGACTGGTGAAGATCTCAAAGCTGGGAATGTTGCGCCCGCGCCCGCCCAGCCAGCGTCGCTGCTCGCCGACGCTCACCCAGAGATCGACGTCCTCGCCAAGCACATGCACGCGCTCGATGTCCAGCGCATCCAAACGCTCCCTGGTCTCATCCAGCCGCTGCCCGATCTCGCGCCAGCGCGCGATCGGGTCCTCCATGTCAAGAAAGCAAGCATGGACGATCTGCTCCCAGTACTCCTCGATGCTCAGCTGGGCCTCGGCGGCCATCGCCGGTGTCCCGTACAGGCCGAGCGTCCAGCTGAAGCGACCAGCGTTCTCCTTCTCCGAGCGCCAGTCAAGCAGCGGACGCATCGCCTCGCCGCGGCGCATGATGCGACCAGGATCGACCGACTCGAGCGCATGCGGATCGCTGTCGGCGAGGACCGAGACCTGATGGTCCATCTCATCGATCAGCCCGCGCATGTACTTGGCCGGGAAATAATCGAGCTGGGCGTCGCCGGCGTTGTCGAAGTAGTCGCGCGAGAAGTTGTTGCGCCGGTCGTCGTCGGGTTCGTAAGCACCGATCACATGCCCGCCGGCACGCCAGATCGCCTTGCGCAGCTCCGCGTACAGTGGCTTTGCGCTTTCGGGAGCGGCGACGCGGACCACCTCGCCGGGCTGCACCCCGGCGCCGCCGCCAAGGGCGAAGTCGATCAGAACAGAGGCGTAGCGCTCGAGAATCTCTTTGGGTGGGATATAGGTCATCCGCTGACCTTACCCATCGAGTGACTCAGACAGCTCGAGCCAGACCGTCTCCAAGCGTTCGCGCTCCGCTTGCAGCTTCTCGAGGTCGGACTGCAGCTCGGCGAGGCGAGCGTGGTCGGTGGCATTGGTTTGCATTTCCTGCATCAGGCCCAGCTCGCTCTCAGCGAGCTTCTCGATCGAGCGCTCCAAGCGCTTGACCTCCAGTTCATCGCGCCGGGCGTCCTTGCGCGCCGTACGGGCCGCGGCCGCGGGAGTTGGCTTGTGCTCCCGCGAGGAGGACGCCGGCTGGTGGGAGGACGCACCCGCTTGGGAGGACACCCGCGCAGGAGACGATGCTTCCTCACGAGCCTCCTCGGAGGGGCGCTCCCGCAGGTATTGATCGATCCCGCCGGGAACGTGTCGCAGTCCACCGGCAGGGGTGATCGCGTACACGTCGTCGCACACCCGCTCGACGAAGTAACGATCGTGGCTGACAAGGATGAGCGTGCCGGCCCAGCCGTCGAGCAGATCCTCGAGCGCCGTCAACGTGTCGATATCGAGGTCGTTCGTGGGCTCGTCGAGTAGCAGCA